>JASGGJ010000082.1:0-11492 GCA_047605085.1 Protaetiibacter sp. | reverse complement strand
CCTCGACGACGAGAGCCTGGAGTGTGTTCTGCGCGTGGAACGCTTCACACCCTGACCGAGGGAGCGCAGGGGACTCCTTCCTCTCGGCACGAGCGGCCTTGTCCAGCGCCTGATCTCGAGCCATCCGACCCCTGGGGAAAACCTGCCCCTTACCGCTCTGCGTCGAACTCGTTGAAGCGCCCGTAGTGCCGTGTGCCTCACATCTCGGATCGGAGCTGAGCAGCGAGTTGCTCGGCTTCGGCAATAGCTCGTTCCCGTTGTGTTGAGACCTCGTCCCACAAGATCTCGACGTGGTCCGGGACCGCCGGATCAGACGGGTCTGAGTGTATGGCGACCGGAAGGCTTTCGCCACGGGTCGGCCACTTCGCCACGTGTCGCGATGTCCCGGTCAGCGTGGCGGGAAACGGTGGCATTCCGGGAGCCCGTGCCACGCCGACGATCGAGTACTCCTGGAACACGGCATGCTCTGACGGCAGCGAACACCACAGCACCTGCAACTCGCCACGAACCCCCACGCCTTGCGCGCGTCGACTTCCCATGACTCTCCGCCGTCCAGGCGTGACATCTCCACGGAGGAACTCGTCCCGCGCGGCACGCCGCGTCCCCCACAATTACGGCGCGTAAACGGGTTGTCTCCAGCTTCCCCCTCTTCCGGGCTGACGACGCAGCTGCGGGACACCGACAACAGGCTGAGCGCCCAACTCGCGGCGCTCATCCCGCGCCTGCCGCCGTTCACCGAGGTGGTTCTCGGCCCGGTGGCGGGGTAGCCTGTCGCGCCGGAGCCCGCCGTCCGATCGTGCCTGCTCACGCCACCCCGCGGATCCGCACCACGAGCACCGCCCCGAGCAGGGACACGACTCCGCCGAGGCCGAAGATGAGCGAGTAGTTCACGCCGAAGCCGGAGATCACCGCGATGCTCACGAGCGGGGCGACGAACTGCGGCAGCCCGGCGGCGATGTTGAGGACGCCCATGTCGCGCCCGCGCTCGCCGGCTTCCGGCAGCACCTGGGTGATGAGCGCGAAGTCGACGGCCTGGTACATGCCGAAGCCGAGGCCCAGCACGATCGCGGCGACGAGGGTCGCTTCGAAGCTGTTGCCGACGACGATGATGCCGAAGGCGAGGGCGACGACGATGCCGGAGCCGATGACGAAGGGCTTGCGGCGGCCGACACGGTCCGACAGCGCTCCACCCGCGGCGGCGGTGACGACGGTCGTGCCGGCATATATCGCGGTGAGCATGAACACGCCGCCCTCGGCGGCCTCGCGCCCCAGCCCGAGCCCGTCCTGGAGGAAGTAGAACAGGAACAGCAGCATGAGCGCGTTGCCGAACATCATGAGGAAGCGCGTGACGAACGCCCAGCGGAAGTCGGATCGAACGAGCGCCTCCGCCGCGCTGCGCTCGTGGGGTGCGGGCCGGGCGGCGCGGGCGGCGGCGAACTCACCGACCCGCAGCGGCACATCGAGCGAGCGCACGAGGTACGGGATCGACAGCAGCACGAGGGCCGCGGCGGCGACGAGGTAGGCGAGCTGCACCGAGTCGGTGAGGAACGGCACCCCCGCGGCGACCGCGACGCCGACCGTCTGCGACACGGCGATGAGCCCGCCGGAGAGGCCGCGCTGGCCGGTGGGCACCAGATCCGGGATCGCCGCGACGATGGGCGCCAGCATCGCGTTGACGGCGGCCTGGACTAGCACCCAGCCGAGGATGAGCATCGGCACGCTCGCCGCCGTGCTCAGCAGCAGCAGTGCCCCGACGGCCGTGATCATCCCGCCGAGGATCCACGGCCAGCGCCTGCCGCGCCGAGCCGTCGTGCGGTCGGAGAGGGTTCCCCACACCGGGTTGAGCACCGTCGCGCTGAGCGCTCCGGACGCCGTGGTCAGGGCGAGCAGGATCTCCTTCCCGTCGGGGGCGATCGCCTCCGACTGCTGCGCCAGCAGCACCTGGATGGGCGTGTACAGCGCGACCATCATGCCCGCGTTGAGCAGGCAGACCGCCGCGATCCATGCCAGGCCCGGACTGCGCGTCGGCTCGTCGAGGGCGCTGCGGGGGGCGGGGGTCGCGCCGGGGGCCGGGGCGACGGCATCGTTGCTCACGGGATCATGCTGGCGGGTCGGCGGCCGGAATGCGAGCCGATTCTCGCCGGGTACGCTCGTCAGCGAGCGACGAAGGAGCCAGGATGCCGCCGGATCTCGACGAGCCGACCCGGGAGCTGCTTTCCGAGCTCACCGCCGAGGAGAAGACGCTGCTCGTGCAGGGGCGCGACGCCTGGTACACGAACGCCATCGAGCGGTTCGGCATCCGGTCCCTCACGGTCACCGACGGCCCGCACGGGGTGCGCCTGGTCAGCGACATCGGCGACGCCGGCGGCGGCTTCGACATCTCTGACAACGCGGCGTCGACGGCGTTCCCGACCTCGGTCACGGTCGCCGCGAGCTGGGACCCCGAGCTCGCGCGCCGGATGGGGGAGGCCATCGCCGAGGAATGCCGCGCCGCGGGCGTCGACGTGCTCCTCGGCCCGGGCGTGAACCTGCAGCGCAGCCCGCTGTGCGGCCGCAACTTCGAGTACTACTCTGAGGATCCGCTGCTCACCGCCGCCTTCGGAACGGCCTTCGTGCGCGGGGTGCAGTCGCGCGGCGTCGGCACCTCGGTGAAGCACTTCGCGGCGAACTCGAACGAGGAGTTCCGCTTCGTCGGCGACAGTCTCGTCGACGAGCGGGCGCTGCGGGAGCTGTACCTGCGCGCCTTCGAGCGGATCGTGCGGGATGCGAGACCCGCGACGGTCATGTGTGCCTACAACCGCGTCAACGGCGTCTTCGCCTCCCAGCACCGTGAGCTGCTCACCGGGATCCTCCGCGAGGAGTGGGGCTTCGACGGGCTCGTCATGACCGATTGGGGCGCCACCTCCGACCGCGTCGCCGGCATCCGGGCCGGCTGCGACCTCGACATGCCCGGCGGGGTCGACCACAACCGCGGATCGATCCTCGCCGCCCTCGCCTCGGGCAGGCTCGACCCGGCCGAGCTCGACCGCGCGGTCGCTCGCGTGCTCCGGCTCGTCGAGCGCACCCGGATTCCGGACGGTTCTGCCGCACCCGTGGACTACCCCGCCCACGCCGCGCTCGCCGCGGAGATCGCGACCCGCGGCGCCGTCCTGCTCGCCAACGACGGCATCCTGCCGCTGGCCGCAGGTGAGCCGGTGCTCGTCGTCGGCGAGCTGTTCGACCGGATGCGGTTCCAGGGGGCGGGCTCATCCCTCATCACCCCCACCTCCCTCGTCACCCCGCGGGACGCCTTCGCCGCGCGCGGCATCGCCCATCGCTTCGAGCGCGGATACCGGGTCACCCCACCTGGCCGTACCGGTCGGATGGACTCCCGCGCCGCCGCCGAGCTCGCCGCGGCGGCCGTCGCCGCCGTGCGACCGGGCGAGCCGGTGCTGTTCTTCGGCGGACTCACCGACTTCCAGGAGAGCGAGGGCTTCGACCGCCACGACCTCGCCCTGCCCGCAGAGCAGCTCGCCGTGCTGCACGGCCTGCTCGACGCCGGGGCCCGCGCGATCCTCGTGCTGTTCGCGGGAGCCCCCGTGGAGCTCCCGTTCGCGGAGCGGCTCGCCGCGATCCTGCACCTCGGGCTGCCCGGCCAGCACGGCGGGGATGCGGTCGCGGCGCTGCTGACCGGAGAGGCGAACCCGTCCGGCAAGCTGCCGCAGAGCTGGTGGCACCGCGCTGCGGATGCCGGGAGCGCCCCCGACTTCGACCGGGGGATCCAGGCGCGCTACCACGAGTCGATCTACCTCGGGTATCGCTTCGCCGAGTCGGCTGGTGTCCCGGTGCGCTATCCCTTCGGCCACGGGCTCTCCTACACGAGCTACTCCTACCGCGACCTCGCCGTCGCCGTCGAGGACGGCGTCGTCACGGTCACCGCGACGATCGACAACACGGGCCCGTGTGACGGCGTCGAGGTCGTCCAGTGCTACGTCGGAAACAACGCGGGTGCGGTATTCAAGGCGCGGCAGGAGCTGCGGGCCTTCGCCGCGGTGGCCGTGCCCGCCGGGGGTTCCGCGCCGGTGCGCCTCTCCTTCCCGCTCGCCGACCTCGCCTACTGGGATGTCGCGGATCACGACTGGCGACTCGAGAACGGCGACTACGAGGTGCGTCTGGCCGCGTCCAGCGCCGACGTCCGCCTGACCGCGCCGCTGCGGGTCGACACGGGTGTGCCCTCCCGCTCGCCCTACCCGGCGGAGGTCGATCGCGACTACGCGAGCGCGCCCACGCGCATCCCGGACAGCTTCCCGCAGTTGCTCGGCCGAGCGGTGGTGCCGGAGCCGGCGACGGGGCGGATCGAGCTGGAGCGGCGCATCATCGACGCGCGGGGGACCCTTCTCGGCCGGGTCGTCGGCGCGCTCATCGCGGGGCGGATGCGCAAGCTCTACCGTGCCGCGCTCGCCATGCCGGCCGCGACCGCGCAGGAGTCGCTCGAGCGCGACGCCGCGGTGAAGAACTCGTACTTCCTGATGCGGATGATGCCGTTCTCCTCGCCGCGTTCGCTCGCGCAGTCGTCCAACGGCGAGTTCCCCTATCGGCTCGCCGTGGGGCTCACGCTCGTCGCGGCGGGGCATCCGATCCGCGGCGTCCGGGTGATGCGCGGCGCGGTGCCGACCGTCGGGGAGTGAGGGGAGGGGTGGGGGCGCGAGAAACTTCGTCGTGCCCAACCGTCCCCCTGGCAGCGTGCGCCGGTGGGTCTGCCCTCCCGCTACTCCGGCGCATCCTTCCAGTGCGCGCGGGGCACGACCCACCAGTTGGCGCCGCCGTCGGTCGAGCGCACCAGCCGGGAGGTCTCCTCCGGGTCGAAGGTGATGAAGCCGATCGCGATGGGCTTCGCCATCTTCTGCACCGGAGCGCCGGGAATGTACAGTCCCCACAGCACTCGGGGTTTGGCGTCGGCGGACGCGTCAGCAGGGGCATCTGCTCCGGTGGGGTTGCGTGCGCGCCGCTGCGCCGACGACCACCCGATGGCTGCTGCCGCGATGACCGCGAGCGCCGCCAGCACCACGATCGGTGCGGCGGCCGAGGTGGCGGCATCCGTCGCGGTGGGCGCGGCGTCGAGGACGAGGAGCACGCTCCGAGCGTAGCCGCGCGGTCGTGGCCGCGCCCGCGGTCGCGCCCGCGGCCGTCCGCCCTCGCCGTATCCGCCGCCCCGAGTCTTAGAAATGCAGGAGATCTTGGTCGCGCCGTCCGGGTCGGCCATACGGATACGTGGGTGGCGCCCCAACACTCCTGCATTTTCGACGCTGCAGCACGGGCGGATGGGCAGAACTCGGGCGCGTCGAGCAGGGGCTGCTCCGGATGCGATGCCACGCACCGAGCTGCCTGGGTCGTCCTGCACGCCGGAGCCGACCGGTCCCCAGAACTTGGCGGGGGCGAAGCGGGTCAGCTCTTGGAGTCCTTGAGCCGGTCGCGGGCCCGGGATGCGTAGAACGCGACGTGCCTGGTCTCCTGCTTCGCGATCCGCCTGAGCAGCACAGGCTTTACCGAACCCGAACACAACGCTGACCCAGGGGATACCGGATGCGTCGACGCTGGTTCTCATGGCGCACGTGCGTCACGAGAACCGGAGGACGACATGGGAACCACGATCACCGCGGCCGTGCTCGCCGCGCTCCTCGCGACGGGTGCCACGGCACCGCTCGCCGCATCTGATGACGACCCCACCCCGCCGGCCAAGGCGACGCTCGCCGAGCTGCAGCAGCTTGGCGACGAGGCGATCGGGCGTCGGCTGACGGCACTGGACGCGGCCACGAAACGGGTGGCCGCCGTGCAGAGCCTCGATGATCGCCATCGCGCGACGATCGACGCGACCGTCGACGCCACGCGCGACGGACTTGCGGCGCTCCGCGTCGAGCTCGCGGGCGACACGGATGCCGCGTCCGCGCGAGAGGACTACCGCCGCATCTTCACCGACTTTCGCGTCTACGCGGTCGTGCTGCCGCAGACGTTCGTCGCGGCCGGTGCCGACCGCGCTCTCGCCGTCACGATCCCGCGCCTCGAAGACGCCGCCGACCGCCTCGAGCAGGAGGTCGTGGCGCAGGGGCGCGACGACCTTGCCGATGAGATTTCCGAGTTGCGCGCCGAGATCAGCGTCGGCGCCGAGGGCGTCGACACCCTCGCCGAGCAGGCCCTCGCGGTGACCCCCGCCGTCTACAACACCGACCCGGACGCCATGCGCGGCATCCGCATCTCGGCGCGGACGGCGTTCCTGTCGCTGCGAAGCGCGCTGACCGATGCACGGGCCCTCGCGCACGAGCTCCGATGAGCACGACACGGGTGGTGGCCGCGGCAGCCGTCCTCGTCGTCGCAGCGACCCTCGCCGGATGCGGCCGCTCCGTGCTGCTGACGAACGAGCCCGCGTCGAGCACCGTGCCCTCGGCGGCCCCGACAAGTGTCGAGCTCGACGCTCTCCTTGACCAGGCCGACGCTGCGCTCCGCGATGCCGAGACTCTCCTCGAGGAGGCCGACGAATCCGCGTCAGAGGAGACCAGGCCATGACTCCCGCCGCGACCGGGGGTGGGCTTGAATGTCCACATGAGTGCGCCTGATACCAGGGGACTGGTGGTCGTCGTCGAGGACGATCGCGCCATAGCCGACCTCGAAAGGCTCTACCTCGTCGAGGCCGGCTTCGGCGTGCACGTGGTGCGTGACGGCACGGCGGGACTCGCCGACATCCGTCGCCTCGCGCCGGTGGCGGCGGTCATCGACGTCGGCCTCCCGGGGCTCGACGGCACGGAGCTCGTGCGCCGGCTGCGCGCCGAGGGTGATTTCACGCCCGTCGTCTTCGTGACCGCCCATGACGACGAGGTCGACCGCGTGCTCGGCCTCGAGCTCGGTGGTGATGATTACCTCACGAAGCCGTTCTCGCCTCGCGAGCTCGCGGCGAGAGTCCGCGCGCTCGTGCGCCGTGCGGGTTACCGGACGGATGCCGCCCCGCGTCGACGGGTCGGTCGCATCGAGCTCGACTTGGCGCGGCGCCAGGTATGGGCCGACGGCGCCGAGGTGGAACTCACGACGACCGAGTTCGAGCTGCTCGCCCACCTTGCCGGGCGTCCAGGGCAAGTGCACTCCCGCGAACAGTTGTTGTCGGCGGTGTGGGGTGCTGTCGACTACGGCGGTACGCGCACGGTCGATGTGCACCTCGCCCAGTTGCGCGCGAAGCTCGGTAGGCCTGACCCCTTCCGCACCGTGCGCGGTGTCGGCTACGCGCTGCGGGACGGGGGATGAGCGCGCCGGCGCCGCTCGCCCGTCGCGTCTTTCTCGTGACGGTCGTGGTCGCCGTGCTCACCGCCGTGGTCACCGCCGTCGCGGTGCTGCAGCTGGTGCGTGCGGGCGACGTGGAGGATACGCGCGCGACGCTCGCCGTTCAGGCCGAGCGGATCGCCGCGCTGCGTCCGGCGATCCGCGAGAGCTTCGTGGAGGGTGCAACGGAACTCGGGGCGGATGTCCGGGTGTTCCTGGTGGCGCCGGACGGAACGGTGACACCCGAGCTGGTTCTGCCCGCGCGGGTGGTCGACGCGCTGGTGGCCGGCGATCCGGTGTCCACGACGATCCGTGCCGACGGTGGCAACTGGCTCATCGAGGCTCGTCCGGTGGCCGACGGCGGAGGCGTGGTCGTCGCGCGTGACGCCGCGAGCATTCGCGCCGTCACGCCCGCGGTCGTGCTGAGGGTGCTTGCGGCGCTCGGCATCGGGCTCGTGGTGGCGGCGGTGGCAGCGCTTGTCGCAGCCCGCACCTTGGCGCGCCCGCTCGGCAGGCTCGCATCCGGGGCCCGGCGTATCGCGGCAGGGGAGCGCGGGGTGGTGTCCGCTGTGGGCGGGGTCGCCGAGATCGCCGACGTGGAGGCGGCCCTCGCGGCGCTCGACGCGGCCCTCGCCCGTTCGGAGGGGAGGCAGCGTGAGTTCCTGCTCTCTATCTCGCACGAGTTGCGCACGCCGCTCACCGCCATCCGTGGCTACGCGGAGGCGCTGCGCGACGGCGTCGTCTCGGGCGCGGCGGTCCCGGAGGCAGGGGCGGTGCTCGAGGTGGAGGCCGCTCGGCTCGGGCGGTTCACCGACGATCTGCTCGCGCTCGCGCGTCTCGACGCGGAAGATTTCCCGCTCGACATCGCCGAGGTGGAGCTCGGTCTCGTGCTCGCGAATGCCGTGGCCGCTTGGGCAGGTAGGGCAAGGTCGCTCGGAGTGGCGTTGGAGACCGTCGGTGCCGCGCGCGCCCGCACCGACGCGGGCCGGGTGCGGCAACTCGTCGACGGGCTGCTCGAGAACGCCCTGCGGGTGAGTCCCGAGGGCTCGGTGATCCGGATGACGGCGACCACCGCGGGTGGGCACGCGGTGCTCGAGGTGGAGGACGGTGGCCCCGGTCTCACCCCCGAGGACGCGGAACGGGCCTTCGAGCGAGGGCTGCTGCGCGGTCAGTACGCGGGTGCGCGGCCCGTCGGCACGGGTCTCGGGCTCTCGATCGCGGCGCGGCTCGTGGAGCGGCTGGAGGGCGCGATCTCGGTCCGGCCTGGTGTGGCATCCGGGGCGGTGTTCCGCATCGAGCTGCCAGCCGGCTGACTCGGCTGCGAGCTGAAGCACCCGGCCGGAGGCGCGCTCCTCCGCGCGCTGCTCGCGCAGGGCGGGCCGGACGAGAAGGCGCTCGCGCCTCTCCGGCTGTTCCCGCTGCAGCGGCTCGTCGCTCTCAGCAAGGGTCAGTTCCCGCGGGCCCTGGTCGACGACATGGTCGCCGTTGCGGACGGCGGGACCGCGACGAACATCGAGGCGAGCCTCGCCTCCGACGGCGGCTGGTCCGTCCAGTAACAGTCCCGCGAGTAGTCGTATTTCGGGCCCAAGAAAGGGATTTTGAGGCCGGAATACGACTACTCGCCGTCCGGATCGGGCGTGATGAGCGCCTGCAGCAGCGCGCCGTAGCGGCGCACCACCTCGGAGCGGTCGGCGGCGAGCAGCGCCTCGTCGCCGACCACCCACAGGCTGTAGAGCAGCCCGCCCACGAGCGCGGCCGCCAGGCGCGCCCGCAGCTCGGCATCCGGACCCTCGAGCCGCGACCGCAGGGGTGCGACGAATGCCGTGTCGTGTATGTCTCGCAGTCGCGGGGCGACGCCCTCCGAGTCGCTCGCCCGGATGAGCGCGAGGAACACCCCGCGTACCTGCTCGCCTGCACCGAGCACGTAGTCGATGAAGTGCTCGCCGAGCTGCTCGACGGGTCCGTCCAGTGGTGGCTGCTGCTCCTCGTCGAGCCGCATGATCTCGAGGAAGAGCTCCTCCTTGGAGCCGAAGTGCCGGATGACGAGCGCCGCGTCGACGCCCGCCTCGGATGCGATGTCGCGTACCGAGGTGCCGACGTAGCCGTGCACGGGGAACAGCTTGGCCGCCGCCTCGCGGATGGCCTCCTTGGTGCTCGGACGCGGCGAGGTCATGCCGCGACTCTACGCCGAAGGCCGTCGCCCTTTGTCGCTACCCGGCGCTTCGCCAACCGAAGAGGACGTCTTATCTAGGCTGGAGACGTGAGCCTGCACAGGTGGGCGAGCGACATCGCCTATCCGGCATCGCTCGACGAGCAGGGCACCGGGAACCGCGGATGCTTCGGAGTTCCTCGCATCCGCTGCGGGGATCGCGGCTCTCGAGGAGCGCATCGGGTGGGATCGCATCCGGGACTACCCGTCGACGTTCGTCGCCTCCGGACGAGACGCGGTCCCAGCGGACTCCGCGGTGCGTGCGGAAGAGGATGATCACGAGACGCAGCTCGCCGCGCGGGGCGGGGTGGCACAGCTTGCGGCTGAGCATCCGGCCGCGGAGCCCGGCCGCCGGGCCGTCGAGCGCTTCACGGAGGTCGCGGTGCCGGCGCTCGTGACGTGGGGGCGGGCGCGTGAGTCGACTGTTTGACGCCCTCGTTCCGGGGCCGTATAGTCATCGCACGGGCAGTTGAGAAATCGATTGTTCATCTCAAGGGGTACATCCCTGCATATCGCACAGCCCGTGAGGGCGTCTCAATGAGGAGATAAAGGTACGTGTTCACACATCGCAATCGGAAGGGCCTGAAGATCGCCGCGATCGCGGCGGGTGCGGCCGTGATGATGTCCCTCGCATCGTGCTCATCGCAGCCCGAGGGGGACGACGGAGACGAGGAGATCGAACTCCGCATGACCTGGTGGGGTGACGATCAGCGTCACGAGGTCACCAACGCCGCCCTCGACCGCTTCGAGGAGCTCAACCCCAACATCACGGTCGTCCGCGACTTCAGCGGGTTCGACGGCTACCTCGACAAGATCACCACGCAGTACACCGGCGGCAACTCGCCCGACGTCATCCAGCTCTACAACGAGGTGCTCGTCGAGTTCGCGTCGCGAGGCCAGCTCGTCGACCTGTCCACCCAGGTTGACGCAGGCAATCTCTCGCTCGACGGCTGGCCTGACGACCTCATCGAGGTGAACACGGTCGAAGGGGCGCTGAGCGCACTGCCGTTCGGTCTCTCCACTCACGGCTTCATCTTCGACACCACCGCGCTGGAGGCGCTGGGCATCGAGGCGCCCAGCGGCGACTACAGCTGGGACGGTCTGGCAGAGTTCGCCGCCGAAGTGCGCACCGCATCAGGGGGCTCGCTCGCGGGCGTGACCGACCTGTCCCACATCTACCAGGTGTTCGAGGTCTGGGCGAAGCAGCACGGCGAGGGATTCCTCGATGAGGATGGTCTCGCTTTCAGTGCCGACACGCTCGAGAGCTTCTGGCAGTATTGGGCCGACCTCCGTGCGAGCGGGGGCGCCACCGCCCCCGACGTGACCAGCGAGTATCAGAGCACGCCGTACGACGCCGTCGTCGCGGGAGTCGCGGCGTCGACGTACCTCTTCACCAACCAGTACGACGGAGTGCAGGAGCGAACCCCCAACGTCATCTCGCTGGAGCGCTTCCCCGATGAGTCGGAAGAGCCCGGTCAGTACCTGCGCACAGCCATGAACCTCACGATCTCGGCTCAGTCGAAGCACCCCGAGGCGGCCGCGAAGCTGGTCGACTTCCTGCTGAACGATGAGGAGGCCAACGGCATTCTCGGCCTAAACCGCGGTTTCCCTGGCAACGCGAACGTCATCGATGCGGCCTCGGCCGACGCGAACGATAACGTGAAGAAGGCGATCGCGATCTTCGAGTCGGTGCGCGAGAACGGCTCGGCGGCACCGGTTCCCGCGCCCGCCGGATCCGGGAACGTCAACACGCTGTTCGCCGAGGTCGCTCAGCAGGTGCAGTTCGGCCAGCTGTCGGTCGAGGATGCGGTCGCGCAGTTCATGTCGCAGGCCGAGTCCGAGCTCGGCTGATCCCCACGAAGGGAAAGCCGCAACGCTCATGACGACGCTCACCGACCAGGCGGAGTCGCAGACGCCGCCGCCGGGGCGCGTGGGCGAGACCCGTGCGCGGGGGCCGAGAGGTCCCCGCGCACGGGAGGAGCCGTACCGGCGCCGAGCG
>JASGGJ010000081.1:0-11526 GCA_047605085.1 Protaetiibacter sp. | reverse complement strand
TCGTGGCCGCCGCACCGATCCCGACCGACCGCGTCGAGTCTGTGGGCCGAGTCTGTGGGCCGGGGCTGGAGTCAGGGGAAGGCGAGCTCGACGACGCCGGTCGGTGCCAATCCGTCGACCAGGATCGCGCGGTGCCAGCGGTCGAGCGTCGTGCACGGATGCGAGATGCCGAACTCGACGAGGTCGCCCACCTCGAGGCACCCGTGGGGGTCGTCGACGACGAGGTGCTGGTCGTAGATGCTGCGCGAGGCGGCACCGGTCACCGGGCTCAGCTCGCGGTCGCGATACCTCCGGAGAGGCTGCGGCAGCCCCGCGTCGTGACCCGCATCACGTCGCCCGAGGCCCGCGACGGCGAGGTGCGGTTCCGGGGCCGACACGATGGGCGCCCACACGGCGATCGCCGGTTCGAATCGGGGCTTCCCCCGGGAGGAGGCCACCTCGTTCTGAGCCCGTTCGTACTTGCCGTGGTCGTGGAACAGGTAGCAGCCGCTCCGCAGCAGAAGGCTGCTGCCGGTGGCGCGAGCGACGGGGAGGACGTGCTCGAGCACCGCAGGGTAGAGGTCCGACCCTCCGAAGCTCAGCATCGGCGCCGCAGGGAGCATGCCGGCGTCGAAGAGGGCGAGATGCACGGTCGTCGCGAGTCGGAGGTAGTCGGTGACAGCCGTATCCCGTCCCTCCGTGAGGGACCACAGGACACCCTCGTATCCCGCGGTCCCGACGAGGGTGAGGTGCGCGGACCCGGTGATGGCGTGTGCGACCTCGAGGGCGTCGCCGAGCGTACGACATCCGGTTCGCCATCCGGGCACGCCGACGTCCACGACGGCGTGCAGCGATGCGCCCCCGCCGGCCTTCGTGAGCGCGCGGTCGAGGGCGACGACCCCGCGCACCGAGTCGCAGAAGACGGTCACGTCGAGGCCGGGATGGGCCAGGACAGCGAGGGCGAGCGCCCGGAGGTCGCCCTCCGCCACGACCTCGCTCGCGAGGAGGATGCGCCGGGCTCCCGCCGCGACGAAGACGAGCGCCTGAGCCACGGTCGCGACCGTGCAGCAACTCGCCCCGGCCTCCTCCTGCAGCTTCCAGATCTCCGGGCTCATGTGGGTCTTCACGTGCGGGGCCAGTTCCACCCCGAGGGGTGCGAGGAAGCCCGCCATCTCGGCGATGTTGCGGCGCAGAGCCGGCTCGTCGATCGTGAGCACCGGGGTGACCAGCTCACCCTCGAGCAGGCTCGCCCGCGCGAGACGCAGCGAATCGAGGGAGTCGGCGGCGGGGAGTCCCTTCGCGGTCTCGATCACGATGATCCGTCCCCGTCCTCGTGGCTGATGTCGATGCGCTGGATGCGGGTTCGCGCGGTCGGGGTCATGGCGAACGAGACCCCGAAACGCCCCAGCGGGCCGCGGACGTCGAAGCCGGCCTCGGCCGCGGTTCCGGGCGGCGTCGGGATCACGGCGTCGATGCCGCCGATGCGCTCGAGCGCGTCGGCGAGGCGCCGCTGTCGTCTCTCGAGCGGTTCGTCGAGCTCGACGCACGGGTCGAACCCGCTCGGATCCCATCGCCCGTCGGCGATGTTCGCGGCCACCCGGCGCGCGGCCTCGGCCGTCTCGGGCCACGGCACGACGTCGCGCTCGGGCGGCGGCGGGGAGATCGGGTGGCTGCCGAAGGTCGCATCGAGTGCGAGCCGCACGGGATCCGCGACCTCGGTGTAGCTCGCGTTCTCGAAGGCGACGGCGCCGACGCCGGAACCCTGCTCCCACACCATGTGGGAGGTGAACCCCGGGTAGCCTCCGCTGTGCGCCAGGAAGCGATGTCCGGCGCCGTCCTCGCGGAGGATGAGCCCGAAGCCGTATGCGGCATTCGCGCCACGGGGGTCGCCCGCGAACGGGGTTCGCGCGGTGTGCATCGCGTCGACGACTGCGTGGGGCAGCGCGCGGTGTGCACCGTCGAGTGCCGTGCACCAGGCCGACAGGTCTCGGATCGTGCTGAACAGGCCACCGATGGGGGAGAAGGCGCCGGGCCCGCTGAACGCCTGGATCTCCCATCCCCCGGGCCCGGGGCGGTAGCCCGGTATGACCCCTCCGACGGCCGGGACCCGCGCGGTGAACGCCGTCGCGTCGAGGCCGAGCGGACGCAGGATGCGGTCCCGCACGACTTCGATGAAGGGACGTCCCGCGCGCTCGGCGATGACCCGTCCGACGATCGCATAGCCGAGGTTCGAGTACTCGTACCGCGTCCCCGCCGGGCGCACGGCGCGGACACCGTCGGCGAGCAGGCCGGCGAAGGCGTCGTCGCTGAGCGACTCCTGCCGGTCGGCCCAGGGGTCGTCGGTCGGCAGGCCCGTGCGCATCGCGAGCGCATCCTCGATCGTGGGGATGCCTTCGCCGTCCCATCGCAGCGGGATCCCCAGCGCGTCGGCGAGTGGTTCGTGGAGCTCGAGCTCCCCATCCTCCACGAGCAGCAGGGCCATCGTCGCGGTGAAGCTCTTGGTGCACGACGCGATACGGAACGCGGTGTCGGCCGGGGCGGACGCGGCTTCCCCCGTGCCCTCGGCATGCGCGAGGCCGTCGCGGGTGAACACCCCCCATGCCTGGCTGGGGGCCGTGCGCCCGGCGCGGGGTGCCATGTTCGCCCCCATCGTCGCGATGAGATCGTCGACGAGGTCAGCGGCCATCGCCGGAACGTCTCATGGTCGGGATCGCGCGCATGAGCTCACGGGTGTACTCGTGCCGTGGCGACTCGGTGACCTGCTGCCAGCCACCGTGCTCCACGATCTCCCCGCGGCGCATCACCACGATCTCGTCGCTCAGGTACCGCACGACAGCGAGGTTGTGCGAGATGAAGAGGATCGTCAAGCCGAGGTCCCGTCGCAGCTCGGCGATGAGGTTGAGGATCCGGCCCTGCACCGAGACGTCCAACGCCGAGGTGATCTCGTCGGCGATCAGCACCTCGGGCCCGGCCGCGAGCGCGCGGGCGATGGAGACGCGCTGCCGCATCCCGCCCGACAGCTCCCGCGGCAGCAGCGATCGGGTGGCCCGGGCGAGCGCGACCCGCTCGAGGAGGTCGTCGATGCGGCTGCTCCGTTCCGATGCGGAGGTGCCGCGGGGGAGGGCCTCCGCGATGGTCGCCTCGACCGTCATGCGTGGATCGAGGGAAGCGGTCGGGTCCTGGAAGATCATCTGCACCGCACGGCGGCTGGCGGGTTCCCCGTCGGCGCCCGTCACGCGCACGGTTCCCGCGTCGACGGGCTGCAGGCCGGCGACGACGCGGGCGAGGGTCGACTTGCCCGAGCCTGATTCCCCGACCACCCCCATGACGCTTCCCCGTGGGACAGACAGCGTGGCGCCGTCGACGGCGACGCGGCGGTGCCGGCCCCGGCCGAAGGAGACCGTCACCTCGTCGACGACGACGGCGAGGTCCGCGCTCATGCCGGCTCCCCGGTTCGTGCGACGAGCGCCTCGTCGACCGTGGCGAGCGGGAGATCGCGTGGCGTCCTCAGGTCAGGTGTGCACGCGACGAGCGCCCGCGTGTACGGGTGGCGGGCGTCGTCGAGCCGGTCGGCGGGCAGCGTCTCGACGATGACGCCGTCGCGCATCACGATGACGCGCTGGCAGATCTCGGAGACGACGGCGAGGTCGTGCGAGATGAACACGATGGCGGCTCCGGTGTCGCGGTTGATGTCGCGCAGCAGCTCGATGATCTCCGCCTGCACGGTGACGTCGAGGGCTGTGGTCGGCTCGTCCGCGATGATGATCTCCGGGTTCGTCATGAGCGCCGACGCGATCATCGCCCGCTGCCGCATCCCTCCGCTGAGCTCGTGGGGATAGCGGCGCATGCACCAGTCGGCGTCGGGGATCTGCGCACGTTCAAGGAGCTCGCGCGCGCGCGAGCGCGCCGCCGTCGTGGACAGCGCGCCCCGTGCCGTTCCCGCCTCCACGAGCTGCGCCCCGATGGTCATGGAGGGGGTGAACGACGACAGCGGGTTCTGGAAGACCATCGAGACCCGGCCGGCCAGCAACCGGTCGCGCGCGGCCGTCGCGCGGCCCACGAGCTCCTCGCCGCCGACCTCGATCGAATCGGCCTCGACGCGCGAGGGCAGCGGGATGAGTCCCGCGAGCGCGAGCACCGTCTGGCTCTTCCCGCTCCCGGACTCGCCGACGATGCCGAGGAGCTCGCCGCGCCCGAGCGAGAAGGTGACGCCGTGCACGACCTCGACGGAGCCCCCGTCTCGGCGCGGGTGGACGATGCGCAGCCCGCGCACCGAGGCGATGTGCTCGGCCGCCGGGCTCGGCGCGTCGATGCTCTCGACGTCGCGGCGGTCGATGATGCCGAACCGCCGGGATGCCGAGCTGCGGCGAGCGAGGGCATGCGACATCGCCTCCCCGAGTCCCGCGAAGGTGAGGCCCGCCGCGACGATCATCACCGCCGGTCCGGCCATCACGGCGGGTGTGGTGTAGATCCGGTCGATCGAGTCGTTGAGCAGTCGTCCCCAGTCGTACTCGGGTTGCTGGACTCCGAGGCCGAGGAAGGAGAGGCCGGCGAAGCCCAGGAGCGCGAAGGACAGCGAGGTCGCGAAGGTCACGACGAGAGGTTCGGCGATGTTGGGGAGGACGTGCCTCCTGACGAGTCGCTCCGGGCCCAGGTCGAGCAGCCGGGCGGCGGCGATGTAGTCGAGGTTCGCGATCCCCGAGGTCATCGTGAACGACAGCCGGAAGAACACCGGGATGAACGAGAAGGCGATGGCCGTGACGGCGCCGCCGACGCCGACGCCGACGGTGGCGGCGACGGCCATCGCCACGAGGAGCCCGGGGAAGGCGAGGAGGATCTCGTTGAAGCCGGCGACGATGGTCCGCACGCTCCGGGGGAGGAGGAAGGAGATGGTGCCGATCGCCGTCCCGATCACGGCGCCGATCCCCGTCGCCATCGCCGCGAGGCCGATCGAGAGGCGCGTCGCCACGAGGGAGCGCAGCAGCATGTCGCGACCGAGTTCGTCCGTTCCGAGCCAGTGCTCGGGCGATGGGCCCTGTCGCAGCGCGTCGAGGTCACGTGCGGCCGCCGCGTCGCCCCACAGCACGGGGGCGACGATCGCGAGCAGGACGAAGACGGAGGCCGCGGTCGCGGCGGCCGCCCCGCCGGGCGCCTTGAGCATGGCGCGTGCGGCGGTGAGCCGTTGCCGGGGGTGCTCGGGTGCCGGCATCGTTCATCCCTCCAGCGCCGTTGAGCGCGGGTTGAGCAGGGCGACGGCGGCGTCGACGACGGCGGTGACGATGAGCACGAGCACGCCGAAGCACAGCACGATCGCCTGCACCACCGGGTAGTCCTTGGTGAGGATGGCGTCGACGAGCTCCCGGCCGATCCCGGGCCAGTTGAACACGGTCTCGACGAGGACGGAGCCCACGAGCATGTCGATGAGCACGATGCCGCCGAGTGCGAGCGAGGCGGCCATCATGTTGGGCAGCACGTGGCGCAGGTGGATCCTGAGCGGAGACAGCCGCCTGCTCCTGGCCGTGAGCACGTAGTCCTGGTCGAGCACCGTCGCGGTCTGCAGTCGTGCGGTGCGGGTGAGCGCTGCCGCGGGCGCCGCCGCCAGGGCGACGGCGGGGAGCACGAACGACGAGGGTCCCGTGAGGTTGCCCACCGGGAACCAGCCGAGCCAGAGCGCGAAGACGACGACGAGCAGGACGGCGAGCAGGAATCCCGGCACCGAGGAGAACGTGCCCGTGACGCCGGTGAAGAGCACCTCCAGCCAGCGACGGGACCCGCTCCGCGTCACGACGGCGACGAGGTATCCGACGAGCAGCGATCCCGCGAAGGCGAGGGCGAAGGCGACGAGGCCGAGGGCGATCGTCGCGGGGAAACGCGCGGCCAGCAGGTCCGCGACCGGCTGATCGGTCCCCAGCGAGACCCCGAAGTCTCCGCGGAGCACACCGGTCACGTAATCGACGAACTGCATCCACAGGGGCTTGTCGAGTCCCAGCTGCTGGCGGCGGAACTCGATGAGTTCCTCCGTCGCCTCGGGGCCGAGTGCCGCGCGGACGGGGTCGCCGGGAACGAGACGGATGATGAGGAAGGTCGCGATCAGGAGTACGCAGAACGCGACGATGAGCCGGCCCAGTCTCCAGGTCGCGAAGCGCGTCCAGCGATTGCCGAGCACCGCGCCTGCGGCGCTGCTCGAGGCAGGGGCGCGGCGGGTGCGCCGTCCGGCGTCGTCCACGCCGATTGCCCCTGCCTCGAGCGGGGTCACTTCGCGACCGCCCGGATGCTCTCGGGGCTCATGATCGCGTCCGAGGTCGCACCGCTTCCGAACACGATCTGGCTGTAGCGCGCGACGCTGATGATGTCGGCGTTGGACCACAGAGCCGCCTCGGCCTCTCCCCAGAGCTCGCAGGTGTCGTCACCGACGGAGGCGAGCGCCTCGGAGGCGAGCTCGGTGTACTCGGCGTTGTCGATCCCCGCGAAGTTGAGCGACGAGCCCGGAACGAAGAAGCCACGGTACTGCGAGGGCATTCCGTAACCCCACGCGCTCCACCCGAGGTCCCAGCTGTCGGTCGTCGTCAGCCTCTCGTAGAGGGCTGCGTACTCGCTCGCCTCGGCGGTGACCGTGATGCCGAGGTTCTCGGACAGGCTCGAGGTCACGAGTTCGGTTGCCGAGGTCTGCGCCGCGGTTGCAGCCGTGGTGAGGAGGGTGAGGGTGAGCGCCGAGCCGTCCGGATTGGTGCGGACGCCGTCGGAGCCCTTCGTGTATCCGAGCTCGTCCAGGATCGCGTTGGCGGCGTCGACGTCGTATCCGGGCTCGGATTCCGTCACCGACGGGTTCTCGGAGCACACCGTGGGGGTGTTCTGGGCGAGACCGTTCGGTCGGGTCCCCTGGCCGCCGGTCAGCACGTTCATGACGTCGTCCCAGTTCACGCCTTGTGCGAGCGCGATCCGGAACTCATCGGAGCTGGTGGCGTGGCCGGAGTTGTGGTTGAGCCAGAGCTGCCCGGCGGATCCGCCGATGAATCCCGACGCCGTGTTGTAGTCCTGCGCGGTCAGCCGCTCGATGTCATCCGCGTTGACGACCTGGATGAGGTCCACCTCGTCGCTGATGAGCATGTTCGCCCGGGTGCTCGAGTCGGTCACGATCGACACCTCGAGCTCTGCCGGGAATCCGGCGTCCGCCGAGGTGACGCCGTCAGCCCCCCAGGTGTAGCCCTCTCGGGCCTCGAAGGTGTAGCTGACGTCCTGGTCGACCGAGGTGACCACGTACGGGCCCGTGCCGATGGTCGTGGTCGCAAGCGACTCCGGGTCGTCCAGGCCCGCCTGGCAGACGATCGGGAGGAACTGGAGCTGGTACAGGAACGCGGAGTTGGTGGACCCGAGCGTCACGACCACGGTGCTCGCGTCGTCGTCCGCCTCGACCTCGAAGTCGGTGGAGCCGCCGAACGCCGCGCCGAGCTTGGCCGACCCGTTCTCGGTGTTCTTGTGCCACTCGAAGTTGTTGGCGATGACGGTCGGGGTGAGGTCGCTTCCGTCGGAGCAGGTGATCCCCTCGATGATGTGGAAGCTCGCCACCGTGCCGTCGAACTCCCAGGTGTCGGCGAGGTTCGACACGACCTCGCCGTCGGCGTTGGTCGCGACGACGGTGTCGTAGCTGTAGGCGTTGATGATGTGGGCGGCGAGCCCGCTCTGGGTGAGCGGCGACAGGCTTCCCGGCGCGCCGCTGAGCGCGACGCGCACGGTGGCTCCGTCGATGTAGTCGGCGTCGGCGGCTTCGCTGTCACCTCCACCGGATGTACAGGCGGCGAGGAGGAGTCCGGTGACGCCGATGACGGCGATCGCGGACAGCTTGCGAGTGTTCATGGTCGGTTCTCTCTGGTCGGGGATATGGATGCGACACTGCAATCCATATTGCAGAGGCTATGTTTCGGCCGTGTTCCATTTCGGTAACACTATCTATGGTTACGTGGGGCGGATGCGACGTGACGGCGTCAGGTGTGTCGCGAGCGCATCGGCGAACGCGTCCGCGTCACCGTCGTCGAAATCGGAGATGCACACGCGCACGAACGGCGTGGCCGACATCCGGTACAGACCGCCGCTCTGCACGGCCCATCCCTGTGTGAGGAGGGCGGCGACGGCGTCGGCCTCCTCGACCACGGGGATCGCCACCGTCAGTCCGCTGGACCCGTGGGCGGGGATCCCACGGGTGGCGAGAGCACTCACGAGCTCGGTGCGCCGGGCCGCGTAGGCCGCCTCCGCGCGGGTGGTCGCGTCGAGGCTCTCGGGGTCGGTGAGCAGTCGCGCGGCAAGGCGCTGGGTGAAGTGGCTCACCCAGCCGGCGCCGAGCAGCTGACGCCCCTGCACGGCATCCGCTGTCTCGCGGTCGCTGGCGAGGGCCGCGATCCGCAGGTCGGGCCCGAAGGACTTGCTGAGGGAACGGACGACGGCCCAGCGCCCGCGCCCGCGCGTGATGGTGACCGAGGGGGCGCCCGCGACCAGCGAGGCGTGGTCGTCCTCGATGACGAGCGTGTCCGGATGCGTGTCGAGGACCTCCCGGAGTTCGGCCGCACGCCCCTCGGTCATCGCGGCGCCGAGAGGGTTCTGGGCGCGCGGGGTGACGAGCACCGCGGCGGCCCGGCGCCGGGTGAGGGCCGCCTCGAGGGCGCCCGGGATCATGCCTTCATCGTCGATCGCGACACCCGCGACGTCGAACCCCTTCGCGCGCAGCAGCGCCATGCTCGACACCCATCCCGGGTCTTCGACGAGCACGAGATCGCCGCGGCGGAGAAGGGCATCGGCGATCCGCTCGATCGCGTCGAGCGCCCCGTTCGTGACGGTGAGCTCGCCCTCGATCCCGTCGCGGGCGAACTGGGCGCGCATCGCCGCGGCGAACTCGGGCGTGGCGTTCGCCGAGTCGTATCCCTGCGGCCGGTAGAGGGACGGGCCGATCATCGCGGCGACGTCGGGCAGCAGTCGCAACGAGGGGGTCATGGTGGTCACGTCCCGCACCCCGCTCGGCACGCTCGCTCGCGGGACGCGGGTGGTCGGCGGCTTGGCGGAGACGCGTGCGCGAGAGCCCTGACGCACCACGATGTAGCCGTGGTCGGCGAGCGTCTTGTATGCGAGGGCGACCGTGCCGGGGCTCACCTTCGCGGACTTGGTCAGGGTGCGGATCGAGGGCAGCTGCGCCCCCGGGGTGAACTCGCCGGCCTCGATCGCCCGCTCGATCGCCTCGGCGATCTCGCGAGAGGTCGATGCCCTCGTGAGTTCCTCTGTTAGCACAGTTCACGAGTGTACTAGTATGGTTTTGTGTGGATCAACCCGCAGTACCTCCCCGATGAGCCAGAGTTCGCTCTCGAGTTCGTCAACGCGCATCCGCTCGGGGTGCTCGTCGTCGACGGGATGCTGCATGCGGCGCACGTGCCGATGCTCGCCGTTGAGGGGGCCGAGGCCGGACGTATCTCGCACCTCATCGGGCACGTCGCCGTTGCCGACCCGATTGCGCGCCGTCTGACGCTGCCCGGGGTCCGTGCGCTCGCCATCCATGTCGGCCCTGCCGCCTACATCACTCCCCGCTGGTACTCCGACCCGGGGCTTCCGACCTACAACTTCGGCGCCGTCCATGTGACAGGCGCCGTACGCACGCTGACCGAGGACGAGCTCCGGGCTCACCTCGTCGAGTTGATCGCCGTACACGAGAACACGCACGTGCACGTACGGCACGAGCCGTGGAGCATGGACGATCCGGCGCTCGAGCGCATGGAGTCGCTTCTGCCGCGGATCATCGGGTTCGTGATCGAGCCGGATCGGATCGAAGCCAAGCTGAAGGTGGGCCAGAACCGGCGCCCGTCGGAGATCGTGGACGCGGCGCGGGCGCTAGCCGGGTCCGCGGACCGGGGTGATCGCCTCGTCGCGGACGACATGGAGCGGGTCGCGAGGATGCGGATCGATCGAGAGGGGAGACGCGGATGATCCTGGACACGCTCATCGACGGCGCCCGCGTCCTCACGCTCGACCCGTCCAACCCCCTCAGCGACGCCGTGGGGATCTGGCGCGGCCGTATCGTCGGCGTCGGTGACGAGGTGCGTGGCATGCCGGCCCGCGAACGCATCGACGCGGCGGGGGCGACCGTGCTGCCCGGGTTCGTCGACTCCCACACGCATCTCGAGATGACAGGGCTCGCGGCGGAGTCCGTCGACATCGGTGGATGCGGTGTCGAGGAGGCGCTGCGCCGGATCGCCGCGGCGGCCGCCGGCGACGACTGGGTCGAGGTGATCGGATACGACCCGGCGAGCCTCGGTCGCGAGCTGACGCGCGAGGACCTCGACCGGGCGGCGGGCGCCGCGCCGGTCTGGGTGCGCCATCGTTCTGGCCATGCCTCGGTGGTCAACAGCGTCGTGCTCGAGGCCGCCGGCATCCCGTCGGCCGGGCACCCGGGTCTCCTCTTCGAGAGCGAGCAGAAGGCGGTTCACGAGGTGCGCATGCCCTACCCGGAGTCGGTCATGCGTCGCGCCCTCGTGCGAGCCGCCGAGGACTGCCGTGCCGTCGGGATCACGAGCTGCATCGACGCGGGGGTGGGAGGCGATCACGCGCTCGGTGACCGCGACGGGTCAGCGTTCCAGTCCGCGTCCGACGCCGGAGAGCTGCCCGTGCGGGTGAGGCTCATGGTCCACCACGGGGCGCTGGGACCGCTGCGCGCGTCGGCCGAGGACGGTGTCGAACGGGGCCTGTCGCTCGGTCTTCGCTCCGGGTTCGGAAGCGGACGGCTCGGCCTCGGTGCGCTCAAGGTGCTCATCGACGGCGGCATGATGGTCCGCGGTGCCCTGCTGAGCGAACCCTACGAAGGGTCGACGGAGCGGGGTGGGCTGCTGCTGCCCGAGGAGCAGTTGCGCGCCGCGATCCGCGACGGCCATCGTGGTGGGTGGCAACTCGCGGTCCACGCCATCGGTGACGCGGCACTCGACCTCGCCCTCGAGGCGATCGAGGAGGCGCTCCAGGAGCATCCGCGCGTCGATCACCGGCATCGCATCGAGCACGGCGGTCTCATCCGCGACGATCAGCTGGAGCGCATGCGACGGCTCGGCGTCGTCGTGAGCACGCAGCCGTGGTTCCTGGGCATCGCCGGGCGACGGTATGCGGACGCGCTCGGCGATGAGCGCGCGCGAGGGCTGTATCGCGGGCGGAGCCTCCTCGACGCGGGCATCCGGGTGGCGTGCGGCAGTGATCGGCCCCTCCCGGGCACGCCGCTCGAATGGATTCAGGCCTTCGTGACCCGGCGGGCGGAGGACGGCTCCGTCATCGCCGAGCGGGAACGGGTGACCGCCGAGGAGGCGTTGCGGGCGGCCACCGCCGACGCCGCGTGGGCCGCTCGCATGGAGTGCGAGGTGGGGGTGATCGCGCCCGGTCTCGCGGCCGACCTCGTGCTGCTGGGCGACGACCCGACGCGTGTCGAACCCGAGGCGATCTCGTCCATCCCGGTGCACGGCACCGCCGTCGACGGGGAGCTGCGATGGAACCGCTGATCGTGAGTGTGCCGGATCCCGCTCTCTTCGAGCT
>JASGGJ010000080.1:0-11664 GCA_047605085.1 Protaetiibacter sp. | reverse complement strand
GCCTGCTGCGCCTGCTGCACCGCCCGCTGCTGCGCCGCCTGCCGCTGCGCCGCCTGCCGCTGCCCCGCCTGCCGCCGCCCCGGTGAGCTACCCGGGCAAGACGCTCGGCATCGTCGGGCTCATCCTGGCCTTCCTGGCGGCCATCGTCGGGCTCATCGTGAGCGCGATCGCGCTCTCCCAGTCGAAGAAGGCGGGGTACAAGAACACGCCCGCCCTCGTCGGTCTCATCATCGGCATCCTCGGGTCGATCGCCTGGATCATCTTCTGGGTGGTCATCGGCGTGACCGCCGCGACGCTCGGCAACGCCTGCGCGGAACTCGGCCCGGGCGTCTGGGACGTCGACGGAGTCACCTACACCTGCAGCTGAGCCCGCTCGGCGGCATCCGGAGGGCCGGAGCGGAGGGATCCGCCCGGCCCTCCGTCGTTCGTGACGTCGCGAGTGCTCAACTATTGTGCGTCGTGCGCGCGGCTCGTTAGGCTTCCGGCGTGGCCGACCTCGCGGCCCGCCATCTCAAGGAGCATCATGACCAACTTGCAGCCCGCACCGGCCGGCGTCGACTATCCGGGCAAGACACTCGGCATCGTCGGCCTGGTCCTGGCCTTCGTCGTCGCGCTCGCGGGGCTGATCGTCAGCGCGATCGCTCTCAACCAGTCGAAGCAGGCGGGGTACACGAACACCCCCGCGAAGGTCGGCTTGATCCTGAGCATCGTCTTCACCGTGCTGGGCGCGATCTTCATCATCCTCTGGATCGTGGCCATCGCCGCCGCGGTGAGCAACGGCATGTCCAGCAGCTACTGAGCCAACGCTCGTCGGAAGGCCCGCACGGTACCGCCGTGCGGGCCTTCCGCATTCCGGCCTTCGGGCGGCCGTGTCGGCGCCCGGCGCTAGCCTGACCCGGATGGCTCCGATCGTCACGCGGTACGCCCCGCCGCATCCGGTGCGGGTGCGGCTCGTGCTGAGCACGCTCGCGCAGGGACGCACCGACCCGACGATCCGCCGTGACGCCGACGGCTGGTGGCTCGCCCTGCGCCTCGCCTCCGGCACGGCGAGCTTGCTGCTGCGCGAGGGCGCGGATGCGGTGGAGGCGCGCGCCTGGGGGGTCGCCGCCGAGGAGGCGATCGCGGGGGTTCCCGCGCTGCTCGGCGAGCGGGACGACGAGACCGGGTTCGACCCGGGGCGGCATCCGCTCGTCGCACGGCTGCACCACGAGATGCCGGGGCTGCGGCTGGCTCGCACCGGCCGCGTCCTCGCGGCGCTCGTGCCGAGCGTGCTCGGGCAGAAGGTGACGGGAATCGAGGCGAAGAGCGCCTGGCGGCAGCTCGTGACGCGGTACGGCGAGGCTGCCCCCGGCCCCGCGCCGCTCGGCATGCGCGTCGTGCCGACCACGACGGCGTGGCGGCGCATCCCCTCGTGGGAGTGGCACCTCGCGGGCGTCGGGCCGCAGCGTTCCGACACCCTCATGCGGGTGTTCGCGGTCGCCGACGCGCTCGAGCGCTGCGCCGCACTTCCCGCCGCCGAGGCCGGGCACCGGCTCCGCACCGTCGCGGGCGTCGGAGCGTGGACGGCCGCCGAAACGCTGCAGCGTTCGCACGGCGACCCGGATGCCGTGAGCGTCGGCGACCTGCACCTCTGCAAGCGCGTCGGCACGGCGCTCGCGGGCCGGCGGGTCGACGACGACGGCATGCTCGAGCTGCTCGAGCCGTGGCGCGGGCACCGGCAGCGCGTCGTGCGGCTCATCGAGGCGGCCGGCATCGGCTACGAGCGGCACGGCCCGCGCCTGGCGATCCCCGAGCATCGGGCGCGCTGACGGAGGGCCGTACCCCGCGGCTTGAGTGGTCGTCCGGAGGACGGCGTCTCGAAACCCCACCGCCCCTTGTCGCCGATCGACAACTCATTCCCGCATCCGCTCACGAAAGGTCTAGCGTGCAGGGGTGGGATTCATCCGGCGCTTCTCCCGTCTCGTCTGGCTCTCGACCCGCGCGGCGAGACTGCCAGGGCTCGAGATCTACGACGTCTGCCGCTCTCCGCGGCGCGTCATGATCGGCGACCTCGACGAGCTGCGCCACATGAACAACGGCGCCTACCTCTCGAATCTCGACCACGCGCGTCAGGAGCTCGTCGTGCGCACCGGGCTCTGGAAGCGGATGCGCGACGCCGGCATGTACCCGGTGGTCGGGGCGCAGACGATCGCGTACCGCAAGTCGCTCACGCTCGGGCAGCGCTACACGATCGAGTCGCGGTTCCTCGGGCTCGACGACCGTGCGGCCTACCTCGAGCAGCGCTTCGTCGTCGACGGCGAGGTCTTCGCGCGCGCCTACGTGCAGGGGCGCTTCCTCTACGACCGCGGCGGCACGGTGCCCATCGACGAGCTCGCTCGCGTGAGCGGCATGGACCCGGCGACTCACCCCATCCCGGCCTGGCTGCACGACTGGGCCGCCCGGGTGCGCCTCCCCGGCACCCGTACGCCCGCCCCCTCCAACTGGGACTGACCGCGACCGGTCGTATATCAGCCCCAAACCAGGGATTTTAGGGCTGATATACGACCGGTCGATGGGCGCGGGTTAGGGGGGACCTGCCTCAACCCTCGAGGACGGCCATCGCGGCGTGGAAGCCGCCGAGGCCGGAGACGGCGCCGCCTCGGCGCGAGCCCGAGCCGCACAGCAGGATGCGCTCGTGCCCGGTCGCGACGCCCCAGCGCTCGGCCGGCGTGCCGAGCGGTTCGTCGTCCTCCGCCCACGGCCACGACAGCGGGCCGTGGAAGATGTTGCCGCCCGGCATCCGCAGACTCCGCTCGACATCGCGCGTCGTCGCGGTCTCGATGCACACCTCGCCCGCGGCATCCGTCAGCAGCAGCTCCCCGACCGGCTCGGCGAGCACCGAGTCGAGCGAGCGCAGCACGGCGTCCTGCAGCTCGGCGCGGGCTGCATCCGGGTCGCGGCCCTCGAGCAGCCGGTCGGGGGTCTGCAGCGCGAACACCGTGAGGGTCTGCGCGCCCGCCGCCTGCAGCTCTGGCGACAGGATGCCTGGGTCGGTCAGCGAGTGGCAGTAGCTCTCGAGCGGCAGCGGTGCCGGGATGCGGCCCGCGAGCGCTGTGGCGTGGGCGGCGTCGAGCTGCGCGAAGCCTTCGTGCACGTGGAAGGTGCCCGCGAACGCGGCAGCGGGGTCGGCGGATGCGTCGCGCAGCCGCGGCAGGCGCTTGAGCAGCAGGTTGACCTTCAGCTGCGCGCCCTCCGGCCGCTCCGCGGTCTCGCCGAGCAGCCGGGCGAGCTCGTACGGCGCGACCCCCGAGAGCACGACGTCGCCGGCGATCCGGTGCTCCGCATCCCCCGCGCGGTAGGTGACCTCGCCGTCGGGGGCGACGGAGGTGACCTCGGCATCCGTCACGAGCTCGGCTCCGGCCGCCCGCGCCGCGCGGGTTAGCGCAGCCGCGATCGCGCCCATGCCACCGACCGGCACGTCCCAGTGCCCGGTGCCGCCGCCGATCACGTGGTAGAGGAAGCAGCGGTTGGCGGTGAGACTCGGGTCGACGGACGGGGCGAAGGTGCCGATGAGCGCGTCGGTCAGCACGATGCCGCGCACGAGGTCGTCGGCGAAGCGGCGCTCGATCGTCTGCCCGATGGGCGCGTCGATGAACTCCGCCCACAGCCGCTCGTCGCCGACCGCGCGACGGGCCTCGGATCGGGTGAGCAGCGGATCCGTGACGGTCGGCCAGATCGCCCCCGCGAGCCGCGCGAGATCGTCGCCGAAGGCGTTCCAGGCGTCGAAGTCGGATGCCGCACCGACGCCCGCGAAGCTCGCGGCCGTCGCCTCCGCGTCGCCGGTGTCGACGAGCAGCCCGCGGTCGGTGCCTGGCAGCGGGGTGTAGGAGCTGTAGCGTCTGCGGGCCAGGGTCACGTCGAGGCGGAGGTCGCGGCGGATGCGGTCGGGCAGCAGGCTCACGAGGTACGAGTAGCGCGAGAGCCGCGCCGGAATGCCGGGGAACACCTCGGCCGAGATGGCCGCGCCGCCGAGGTGCGACTGCCGTTCGAGCAGGGTGACGCTGCGGCCCGCGCCCGCGAGGTAGGCGGCCGCGACGAGCGCGTTGTGGCCGCCGCCGACGATGACGACGTCGCGTAGTCTCATGCCGCCACCCTAGAGGGGTCGCAAAGTGCGCCCATATCGGCGTGTTGAGAGCACTTTGCGACCCCTCGATCAGACGAGGACGCGGGTGCCGTTGACCGCGGCCGGCTCGGCGTCGAGCCAGGCCGTGAGGCGCTCGGCGAGGACGGCCGCAGGGGTCCCCTCCTCGCCGAGCGAGCCGATCACGAACACGGTCGCGGCCCCGCCCTCGTCGCCGAGCCGGGCGGCGAGCTCGGCCACGAGCACCTCGGCGTCCGCCTTCGCGCGGGCGTAGGAGCTCGTCGGCACGCGGCCGGGGGTCACGGCCGTCGAGCTGACGATCGCGAGCCGCCCCTCGGATGCCGCGAGCTCGCCCTCGAACGCGGCGATGACGTTCGCGAGGGTGCCGACCAGCCGCGGCCGCAGCCACGCATCCGCCTCCGGGGTGCTGCCCGGCTTCCAGCCGCCGACGAGGTGCAGCACGGCGTCGACGCGCCGCACCGCGTCCGCGAGGGCGTGCACCGCATCCGGGTCCGTGAGGTCGGCGAGGTGCCGCTCGTCGGCGTCGACCGTGGCGAGCCTGGCGGCATCCGTTCCGACCGCGATCACCTGGTCGCCGCGCTCGCCGAGCCGCGCGCACACCGCGCGCCCGGCCGGTCCGCTCGCCCCCGTCACCAGGATGCGCATGGCGCTCAGTCGCTCGTGCCCGTGATGCCGCGGGTCGACTCGATGACGTCGGTCATCTTCCGGCCGAGCGCCTCGTAGAACATCGAGAGCGGGAACTCGTCGTCGAGCACGGCGTCGGTGTAGCCCTTGGGCGGCCCGGCGAGGATCTCGTCGGGCAGTCCGCGCGCCCACGCGGATGCCGGATTCGGCGCGAGCGTGCCCCGCACGAGCTCATAGGCGGCGAGCCAGTGCGCAGTCTTCGGCCGGTCGATCGAGCGCCAGTACAGCTCGTCGATCGCGTCGGAGAGGGCGATCACGGCGGCCGGCACCGCATCCCAGTCGAGAGCGAGCTGGGTGTCGGTCCAGTGCAGCACGCCGCGCTGGTGCAGCCAGGCGAACAGCAGCTGCCCGCCGAGTCCGTCGTAGTTGCGGATGCGGGATCCGGTGAGCGGGAACCGGAACAGCCGGTCGAACAGCACCGCGTGCTGCACGTGCACGGCACGGTCGCGGGTGCGCTCGTCGGCACCGTCGTCAGAGGCGAGCTTGACGCACTCGCGGAACGCGGTGAGGTCGCAGCGCAGCTCCTCGAGCGAATAGAGGAAGTACGGCATCCGCTGCTTGATCATGAACGGGTCGAACGGCAGGTCGCCGCGCATGTGGGAGCGGTCGTGGATGAGGTCCCACATGACGAAGACCTCCTCGGCGGTCTCCTGGTCGTCCAGCAGCAACGCCTGCGAGGGCAGCAGCTCGAGCTTCGTGATCGAGGCGGCCGCGCGCACGACGCGGCGGAATCGCGCCGCCTCGCGGTCCTGGAAGATGGCGCCCCAGGTGAACGCGGGGATCTCCCGCATCGCGACCGTCTCGGGAAACAGCACGGCCGAGTCGGTGTCGTAGCCGGGCGTGAAGTCGACGAGGCGCAGCGAGACGAACAGCTTGTTGGTGTAGCGCTCCTCGAGGCGCGCGATGAATTCCGGCCAGATCACCTCGACGATGAGCGCCTCGACGTGCCGGTCGGGCGAGCCGTTCTGCGTGTACATCGGGAAGACGACGAGATGCCGCAGTCCGTTCTCGCGATGACTCGCGGGGTCGAAGGCGAGGAGCGAGTCGAGGAAGTCGGGCACACCGAAGCCGCCCCGCTCCCAGCGTGCGAAGTCGACGGGCAGGGTTTCCAGGTAGGCGGCGTCGTGCGGGAACGCGGGGGCGAGGGCGCGGATGGCGTCGACGATCACGGCGAGGTGGGCGCTCGCCTCGGGGTGACGGGCGGCATCCGGGATCGAGCCGTCCTTCTCCTGCAGGGTCTGGATGGCCGTGGCGGCCTGCTTGAGCTGCGCCCAGGCGGCGCTGTGCTCGGCGACGGAGGCGTCGTGGACGGGCTCGTGGCGGTGTTCGAAGGGCTCGGGGAGGCGCTCGACGACCTCCGGTTCTCCGATGATGGACGGGGTGTGGGCGGGGGACTGGGCGAGCGTGGTCATGGCTCCTCCTCTCGCTTCGAGCCTAGGCAGGATCATTGTGCGAAGGGGTGCAAGCAGCGCTGGATCGTTGCGTCGGTGCACGATTCCGCGCAGTGGAACGCCGCCGCGGCTCGTTCTAGGCTGACCGGATGGGCGGGGTGCTGATCGGGTTCGCGATCATCGCCGTCGTCATCGGCACCGGCTGGGCGATCGCCCGTTTCGGCGTGATCGGCCCCGAGGCGCACGAGGTGCTCAGCCGGCTCGCGTTCTTCGTGCTCTCGCCGGCGCTGCTGTTCACGGTGCTCGCCGAGGCCGAGCTGCACGCGCTGTTCTCCAGGCAGCTCCCGGTCGCAGCGATCGCGGCGGTCGTGCCGATGGCGGCGTTCCTCGTGGTAGCCCTCGTGGGATGGCGCCGGAAGGTGCCGGAGGCGACGATCGGGGCGCTGGCATCCGGCTATCTCAACGCCAACAACATCGGCATTCCGGTGGCGGCATATGTGGTGGGGGATGCGGCGGCGTCGGCCCCGGTGATCCTGCTGCAGCTCATCGTGTTCGCGCCGATCGCGCTCACCGTGCTCGACACGACCACCTCGGGGAAGGCGTCGATCGGCCGCATCCTCGGCCAGCCGGTGCGCAATCCGCTCATCATCGGCTCGGTGCTCGGCCTCGTCGTGGCGCTCACCGGCATCGAGCTGCCGGAGCCGGTGCTCGCCCCCTTCGAGCTCGTGGGGGCCGCAGCGGTGCCGGTGATCCTCCTCAACTTCGGGATGTCGCTGCACGGCCGCCGGCTGCTCGACACCCCCGGCTCGCGGCGCGACGTCGTGCTCGCGGTCGCACTCAAGCTCGTCGTCATGCCGGTTGTGGCATGGGCGGCTGCCCGGTTCCTGTTCGGGCTCGACGGGCACGCGCTGTTCGTCGCGGTCGTGCTCGCGGCGCTCCCGACCGCGCAGAACGTCTTCAACTACGCGGCGCGCTACCGGTGCGGGGAGACACTCGCGCGGGATGCGGTGCTGCTGTCGACGCTGCTGTCGCTGCCCGTCATCGTGCTCGTCGCGGCGCTCCTCGCGGCGTGACCCCCCTCCGCTGAGTGGTCGGTTTCTGGCCTCAAACGCACGGTTTGAGGCCAGAAACCGACCACTCAGGTGGCGGGGCTAGAGCCGGTGGCGACCGAGCCACTCCCGCAGCAGCGCCGTGAAGCGCTCCGGGTGCTCGACGCTCGGCAGGTGCGCGGAATCCGGGAAGCGCGCCTCCTCGGCGTCCGGGATGCCGGCCAGCAGCAGCGCGGCGGCGACCCTCGCACCCGTCACATCGCGGTCGCCGATCACGACGAGCGTCGGCGCCGCCACCTCGCCGAGGCGGTCGATCGCCGGATGCGCGGGCGGTGTCGCGGTGCCCGCGAAGCCCCAGTGCGCCGCCCCCACGTTGAGCTCGATCGCCCGCTCGAGGAACTCGGGCTCGACCTCGTCGGCGTCCCGATCCGGCCCGAGATCCCACAGCTGCACCTCGATGCGCACGAGCGCGTCGACATCCTCCGCCGCCTCGGCCTCGTCCATCGCCCGCTCGAGGGCGCGCTCCGCCTCCGTGCGCTCGATGCTCTCGTCACTCATCCCGCTCGGGGTGGAGCCGACCGTCACGAGTCCCGTCACCCGGTCCGGATGCGCGAGCGCCGCGTCGAGGCAGAACCGCCCGCCGCGCGAGGCGCCGACGAGCACGGCCTGCTCGACCCGCGCGGCGTCGAGCACGCGCAGCAGGTCGTCGGTCTCCGAGTACGGCACGTTTTCGCCGGGCGACTCGCCGAATCCGCGGGTGTCGTAGCGGACGACGCGGTGGTCGGAGGCCAGCTCGGCGAACTGCGGATCCCACATGGCGCGGGTCGCGACGCCCGCGTGCACGAAGAGGATGGCGGGCGCGTCGTCCGGCCCCGCGACGTCGTAGCCGATCGTCGCGCCCGGGACGGTGACCTGGGGCGCCATGCACCCAGGCTAGGCCCGCCGCCGCGTCCCCGCGAGGGACACACGCCCCGACCGGTCGACTTTCGAGCTCAAAGCAGAGCATTTCACCCCGAAAAACGACCACTCGAGGCGGTGGCGGCGATCCCGGCCCCCTGAGGCCGCCGGCACCTAGAAGATCATCGGGCGGTCGTCGTCGTCCGTCCCCAGGTCGAGGTCGACGACGACGGGCACGTGGTCGCTCGGACCGTCGCCCTTGCGCTCCTCGCGGTGGATGGATGCGTCCACGACGTGATCGGCGAAGGCGCGCGAACCGAGGATGAAGTCGATCCGCATCCCCTCGTTGCGGGGGAAGCGCAGCTGCTTGTAGTCCCAGAAGGTGAAGCCGTCCGGCCGGATCGGGCGCACGACATCCGTGAGCCCCGCTCTCTCGAGCGCCGAGAACGCGGTGCGCTCCGGCGGCGAGATGTGGGTGGAGACGCCGGGCACGAAACTCGGGTCGCCGACGTCGGAGTCCAGCGGCGCGATGTTGAAGTCGCCCATGAGCGCGAGCGGTAGCTCGGGGTCGGTCTCGAGCCAGTCGCGCGTGTCGGAGGCAAGGGTCGCGAGCCAGTCGAGCTTGTAGGCGTAGTGCGGGTCGTCGAGTGCGCGGCCGTTCGGCACGTAGAGGCTCCACAGCCGGAGCCCCTCGACGGTCGCGCCGATCGCGCGGGCCTCGATCGGCGCATCCGGACCCTCGTGACCCTTGAGGAAGCCGGGCTGACCGGGGAAACCCACCTCGACGTCGTCGATCGGGAGCCGTGAGGCGATCGCGACCCCGTTCCACTGGTTCAGGCCGTGCAGCACGACCTCGTAGCCGGCCTCCTGGAAGGGTTCGAAGGGGAACTGCGCCTCGGTGCACTTGATCTCCTGGAAGGCGACGACGTCGATGTCCTCCCGCAGCATCCAGTCGATGGCGCGCGCGTGACGGGTGCGGATCGAGTTGATGTTCCAGCTCGCGATGCGCATGCGCCCACGCTAGCGGGCCCGACCGGCCCTAGGCTGGGGCCGTGACCGACGCGCGCACCCGGCTGATCGAGTACATCTCGAGAGAGGCCGTCTTCCACGGTGACTTCACGCTCACGAGCGGCAAGAAGGCCGGCTACTACATCGACCTGCGCAAGATCAGCCTCGACCATCGGGTCGCGCCGCTCATCGGGCAGGTCATGGTCGACCTCATCGCCGAGGTGCCGGATGTGGACGCCGTCGGCGGGCTGACGATGGGCGCAGACCCGATCGCGGCCGCGGTGCTGCACCAGGGCGTCGCCCGCGGGCTCGGCTACGACGCCTTCGTCGTGCGCAAGGAGCCGAAGGATCACGGCCGCGGCCGCCAGGTGGAGGGCCCCGACCTCGCCGGCAAGCGCGTCATCGTGCTCGAGGACACCTCGACGACCGGCGGCTCGCCCCTCAAGGCGATCGAGGCGCTGCTCAAGGTCGGGGCCGAGATCGCCGCCGTCGCGGTCGTCGTCGACCGGGCAACCGGGGCGCAGGAGCGAATCGAGGCGGCGGGGTACCCGTATCTCGCCGCGATCCGCCTCGCCGACCTCGGGCTCGAACCGCAATAGCCGCGTCCCCGAGATGAACGACCGACCCCGCGAGGACGAGCCCCGCGACGACGAGCAGTCCGCGAGCGACTGGCTCGCCGCGAAGTCCGGCGAGCAGTCCGGTGAGCAGGAGACGGATTCGTCGTCGCCCGTCGTGCCTGCGCCTCCTGTTGCGGCGGTGCCGCCCGCCGCGCCAGCGCCGCCGACCCCGCTTCCGGCATCCGCGGGTGCATTCAGCTGGGGTCTTCGCCCGGGCGTCGTTGAACCGGTCGAGGACGTCCCCGCCCCGGGCGTCCCCTCGGACCCGGCGCCCGTGCCCCCCGCCGTGCCTCCTGCCGCGACGCCTGCGCCGGAGTCCACCGTGCCGCCCGTCGAGTCGGCACCCCTGCCCCCGCCTCCGCTCACCGAGACTGCGCCGCTCGAGCCTGCGCCGCTCGAGACCGCGCCGCTCGAGACCGCGCGTCTGCCCGAGGCCGTGCCCACGGCTCCCACGGCGCCCGTCACCGGTGATTGGGACCAGCCGACGCAGCTCATCGACGCGCAGCCGCCCGCGGCATCCGCGACCCCGGCCCCGCTCAGCCCCGAAGCCACGACCGAGCTGCTGGTCGGCGCGGAGGCCGCCGAGGCCGAGGAGGCCGAGAACACCACCTCGGCGCTCGACACCCTGTTCGGCGAGGACAACTTCCGCGACTACGACGTCGAGCCGGCACCCGTGCGCGTCTCGACCGGCCCCCGTGTCGAGACGCCGGATGCCGTGGGCCCGCACGAGGGAATCGGCCGCGCGCAGCAGATCCTGCTCGGCGTGGCGGGTGGCTTCGTCCTCCTCCTCGCGCTCGTGGCGTTGTTTCTGCTCGGCACGCGGCTGCCCGCCCTGATCGGCCCGGATCCGACGCCCACGCCGAGCGTCACGCCGAGTCCCACCCCGAGCCCGACCCCGACGGTGCTGCCGGTCGGTCCCGTCGCGCCCGGCGTGTGGGCGTGGGACGAGCTGCTCGGCGGGGAATGCCTCGATCCCTTCGTCGACCCGTGGGCGGAGGAGTTCACGGTCGTCGACTGCGCGAACCCGCATCCGGCGCAACTGGTGTACCGCGGCACCTTCCCCGCCGCGGAGGGCGACACCGACCCGAGCGACGACGCGTTCCCGGGGACGCAGGCGCTGCAGGGGCAGCTCTCGCTGCTGTGCACCGCGTCAGGGGTCGTCGACCTCGCGGCCGCCGGCCAGTACGCCGACGTGCAGCTCCAGGGCTCCTACCCCGCGACGCAGGAGCAGTGGGATGCGGGCGACCGCACGTACTACTGCTTCGCGAGCCGGGCTTCGGGCGAACCGCTCACGGGGTCGCTCGCGGTGCCGCAGGCGTCCGCCGTTGCCTCACCGGAGGGGTGACGCCGAGAAGCTGTCGGCGATCGACGGCCCGTCGAGATCCACGCCGAGCGCCGTGAGCAGCTGCACGGCCGCGTCGGCGAGCTGCGAGCTCCCGACTGTCGTCGCGAGGCCCGCGAGCTCGTTGACGACGACGAGGTAGTCGTCCGGGCTCTGCTTCGCGAGCATCCGCATGATCCCCTCCGCCTCGCTCACGCCCTTCACCCCCGGGTAGTCGAGCATGAGCTGGATGACGTCGTGCGCGATCTGCGCGGGCGGCGTGTGCACCAGGTAGTGCCCGAGGATCGAGGGGTCCTTCAGGAAGTGCAGGATCGCGGGGCCGTAGCTGAAGGCGACCTGCCCCCAGCCGAAGGCCTGCAGTGCTGCGAGCATCGAGAGCTCGGGGAAGAGCGCCCAGAAGGCGAAGAAGCCGCCGAGGATGATGAGCGACTGCATCCACCACGGGAGCGAGTTCCACCACTGCCCGAGCGCGTCCCACATCCCGAACAGCCAGCCCCAGGCCTCGTCCCCGGCCACGAGCAGGTTCGAGCCGATC
>JASGGJ010000079.1:0-11699 GCA_047605085.1 Protaetiibacter sp. | reverse complement strand
GCCCGTGCTGGATGCCGACGGTCCCCGGCTTCGCGACGAAGTCGCCGGTGCCTAGAGCCGCTCGACGATCGTGGCGTTCGCCATCCCGCCGCCCTCGCACATGACCTGTAGCCCGTAGCGTCCCCCGGTCGCCTCGAGGTAGGAGACCATCGTGGCGAGCAGGCGGGTGCCCGAGGCGCCGACCGCGTGGCCGAGCGCGATCGCGCCGCCCCACGGGTTGAGTTTCGCGGGGTCGGCGTCGAACTCGGCGGCCCAGGCCAGCGGCACCGACGCGAACGCCTCGTTGATCTCGTAGGCATCTAGCTGGTCGAACGACAGGCCGGAACGCTCCAGGATGCGGTGGGTCGCCGGGATCGGACCGGTGAGCATGAAGAGCGGGTCGTCGCCGACGACCGCGAAGCTGTGGAACCGGGCGCGGGCGCGGAAGCCCAGGCTCGCCGCGGTGTCGGCGCCCATGATCAGTGCGGCGGAGGCGCCGTCGGTGAGCGGTGAGGAGTTGCCCGCGGTGATCGACCAGTCGAGGTCAGGGAAGCGGGCGCGCATCTCGTCGGTCGCGAACACCGGGGCGAGACCGCCGAGGCCCTCGGCGGTGGTCTGCGGGCGCACCGTCTCGTCGCGGGTGTGGAGGCCGTCGGGGGTCTCGACCGGCAGGATCTCGGCGTCGAAGGCGCCCGACTCCGCGGCGGCGGCCGCGCGACGGTGCGACTCGGCCGAGAAGGCGTCCAGCTGCGCGCGGTTGAAGCCCCACTTCGCGGCGATGAGTTCCGCGGAGACGCCCTGGTTGACCAGGCCCTCGGGGAAGCGCGCGGCGATGCCGTCGCCGTATGGCGAACCGGTCGTCGCACCCGAGCCGAGGGGCACCCGGCTCATCGACTCGACGCCCGCGGCGATCACGATGTCGGCGGAGCCGGTCATGATCCCCTGCGCGGCGAACATCGCGGCCTGCTGGCTCGACCCGCACTGCCGGTCGACGGTGGCCGCGGGGACCCGCACGTCGAACCGGGCCGACAGCGTCGCGATGCGCGCGATGTTCGTGCTCTGCTCGCCGATCTGGGTGACGCATCCGACCAGGACGTCGTCGATCGCGCGCGACTCGAGACCGTTGCGCTCGACCACGCCGGTCAGCACGCGGGCGAGCAGGTCGGCGGGCTTGATCGCGGAGAGCGCCCCGCCGGGCTTGCCCCGTCCGGATGCAGTGCGCACCACATCCACGATCACGGCATCGCGGGTCATCGTCGGGCCTCCTCGGGCTCGGCGAGGAAGAAGTCGGGATCGAAGCCCTCGTCCTTCCCGGAATAGGAGTAGGGCGTGAGGTCGGTGACGCCGGTCGCAGCGAGCACCTCGTCGTCGATGAGCAGCTGCCCGGTGAGTTGCGCGCTCGGCGTGGTCAGGATGGCGTGCGCGGCGTCCGCGAGGATCTCGGGTTTGCGGGCCCGCGCGAGGCCCTCTTCGCCGCCGAGCAGGTTCCTCACTGCATCCGTGCCGATCGTCGTGCGCGGCCAGAGCGAGTTGATTGCGATGCCGTCGGCGCGGAACTCCGCGGCGAGCGACACCGTCGCCAGGCTCATCGCGTACTTCGACATCAGGTAGGCCGGGAACTTCGCGAGCCAGTACTGCGACTCCAGGTTGAGCGGTGGGCTGAGGGTCAGCACGTGCGGGTTCTCCGAGTTCCGCAGGTACGGCAGGCAGGCTCGCGTCAGCATGAACGTGCCGCGCTCGTTGATGTCGTGCATCAGGTCGTACTGCGCGGGGGTGAGGTCGAGCGTGGGGGAGAGGTTGAGGGCGCTCGCGTTGTTGATGCAGGCGTCGATGCCGCCGAAGCGCTCGACCGCGGCCGCGACGACCTCGGCGATGCTGTCGTCGGAACGCAGGTCGCCGACCACCGGCAGGGCGCGCCCGCCCGCCGCCTCGATCTGCTCCGCCGCCTCGAAGATCGTGCCGCGCAGCTTTGGGTGCGGCTGCGCCGTCTTGGCGAGCATGACGATGTTCGCCCCGTCGCGGGCCGCGCGGAGGGCGATCGCCAGGCCGATGCCGCGACTGCCTCCGGACATCACCAGGGTGCGACCGGTGAGGGTTCCGGTGGGTTCGATCATGCGTCGGAGCCTTCCTTCGGGGCGAACGCGGCGATGCGCTCGCGGGCGTGCGGAGTGGCGGCCCACGCGCCGATGAGGCGCGCCTCGTCGGCGAGACGCGCGGGGTGATCGGTCGGGATGCCGCGGTACAGCCTGCGGGTCGCGGCCAGGTGCGCGACGGGATCGGTCGCGAGCCGGGCGGCGAGGGCGTCGACGGTGGCGGCGAGCCCGTCGGGCTCGACGACGTCCGCGACGAGCCCCCAGTCGCGGGCGGTGGCCGCATCCAGCGCGCGGCCCAGCATCGTCATCTCGAGGGCGCGGCGCTCGCCGATCGCTCGGGGCAGGAGGTCGGTGACGCCCGAGTCTGGGGTGACGCCGAGGCGGTCGTAGGCGGTGAGGAACCGGGCGCGGCTCGAGGCGATCGCGACGTCGGAGTGCAGAACCAGCCCAAGACCGCCGCCCGCGACGGCGCCGTCGACCTGCGCGATCACCACGGCATCCAGGTCGGCCAGGGCAAGCAGCCCCTCGTGGAACGCGGCCGCCAGGGCGGCAAGGTGTGCGCTGGGGTCGGCCGCGCTCGCGACTTCGCGCACGTCGCCGCCGCCGCAGAAAGTGGAGCCCAGCGCGTCGATCACGAGCACACGCGACCCGGCGGCTCTCACCGAGGCCACGGCGTCGCGGAACGCGCGGGCGGCCTCCATCCCGATGGTGTTTGCCGCAGCGGGGCGCGTCAGGGTGACGCGGGACACCGCATCACCAAGCGTGACTCCCAGCACGTCGCTCACCGCGCCCGCCACTCCGCGGGGCGCTTCTCGACAAACGCGCGGGCGCCCTCGGCGGCATCCTCGGTGGCCATGATGGCCTCGAACTCCGTGGCCACCGCGCTCCACGACTCCGCCTCCCACATCGACGCGTGCTCGAGCGAGGTGAGCAGTCGCTTCGAAGTGCGCAGGGCGAGCGGCGCGTTGCCGGCGATCTGCTCCGCGAGGACGACGGCGGCATCCTGCACCTTCGCCGCGGGCACGACGTCGGTGACGAGACCCCAGCGCTCCGCATCCGCGGCCGACATCGGCAGCCCCGTGTAGACCAGGCGCGCGGCGATCTTGGCCGGGATCTGCTGGGCGATGCGGGGGAGGCCGCCGGCCCCGGCGATGAGTCCGCGGCTCACCTCGGGCAGCCCGAATCGGGTGTCGTCGGCCGCGACGATGAGGTCGCAGGTGAGAGCGAGCTCGAAGCCGCCGCCGAACGCGAAGCCGTGTACCGCGGCGATCACCGGCTTGTCGACGAGGTTCGCGACGAATCCCGCGAAGCCCCATTCCGGGTGCTCGGGCGGGATGGGCGGCTCGCCCGCTGCGAAGGCCTTGAGGTCCATCCCCGCGCAGAACGCGGCCCCGGCACCGGTGAGGATGCCGACCCGCAGTGAGTCGTCGGATCGCAGCAGCTCGACCGCGGCGCCGAGCGCGAGGGCGACTTCGTGGTTGATCGCGTTCCGCGCCTCGGGACGGTTGAGCGTCATCCGCAGGATGGGTCCCGACCGCTCGACGACGACGACGCCGTCGGAGATCGGCTCGAACGGGGCGCTCATACCGCGACCTTCGGCACCCGCACGATGAGGGCGTCGCCCTGCCCGCCGCCACCGCAGAGGGCGGCCGCGCCGATGCCGCCACCGCGGCGCCGCAGTTCGAGGGCGAGGTGAAGCACGAGGCGCGCACCCGACATTCCGATCGGATGCCCGAGTGCGATCGCCCCGCCGTTCACGTTGACTCGGGTCGGATCGACGCCGAGGTCGTCGATCGATGCGAGGGCGACGGCGGCGAAGGCCTCGTTGATCTCGATCAGGTCGAGGTCGGCGGGCGCGATGCCCTCGGCCTCGCAGGCGCGGCGGATGGCGACGGCTGGCTGCAGCTGCAGAGTCGAGTCGGGCCCCGCCACGATACCGGCCGATCCGATCTCGGCGAGGAACGGCAGCCCGCGTGACTCGGCCGTGTCGCGCGACATCAGCACGAGGCCGCAGGCGCCGTCGGAGATGGGGGAGGCATTGCCGGCGGTCACCACCCCGCCGGGCCGGAACGAGGGCGCGAGACGTTCGAGCACCGCGGGCGTGGTGTCGGGGCGCACACCCTCGTCGGTGTCGATCATCAGAGCGCCGCCGCGCCGCTGCGGCACCTCGACCGGCACGATCTCGTCGGCGAATCGGCCCTCGGTCTGCGCAGCGGCGGCCCGGCGGTGGGACTCCGAAGCGAACGCGTCGAGCGCAGCGCGGTCGATCGGGCGACGGTCGTTGTAGTCCTCGGTGAGCGAGCCCATCGCCTGGGCGGTGAAGGCGTCCCAGAGCCCATCGTGCTCCATGTGGTCGAGCATCTCGATCCGCCCGTACTTCGTGCCGGTGCGCGAGTTTGGCAGCAGGTGCGGAGCACGGCTCATCGACTCCTGCCCGCCGGCGACGATGGTGGCCGCGAGGCCGTTGCGCAGGTAGAGGTCGGCGAGGATGACTGACTGGATGCCGGAGAGGCATACCTTGTTCACGGTGAGCGCAGGTACGTTCATGCCGATGCCGCCGGAGACCGCGGCCTGCCGTGCCGGGATCTGGCCGACGCCCGCGGTGAGCACCTGCCCGAGGATGACGTGGTCGACGTCGGACGCCGGGACCCCGGCGCGTTCCAGCGCGGCGCGGATCGCGAACCCACCGAGCTCGGTGCTGGTGAAGCCGGAGAGTCCGCCGAGCAGCCGTCCGATCGGGGTGCGGGCCCCGGCGACGAGCACGGTGGGCGATGCGGCGCTCACTGCGGCGCCATCCGGATCGCGCCGTCCATGCGGATGGTCTCGGCGTTGAGGTAGTCGTGCTCGATGATCATGACCGCCAACTGGGCGTACTCCTCGGGCCGGGCCAGGCGCTGCGGGAAGGGCACGCTCGCGGCGAGCGAGGCCCCGACCTCCGGTCCGAGCGAGGCGAGCATCGGGGTATCGACGATGCCGGGCGCGATCGTGTTGACGCGGATGCCGGACCGGGCGAGGTCGCGTGCGGCGGGCACCGTCATCCCGACCACTCCGCCCTTCGAGGCGGAGTAGGCGATCTGCCCGATCTGACCCTCGTAGGCGGCGACCGAGGCGGTGTTGATGATGACGCCGCGCTGAGCGTACTCGTCGCCGGTCTGCGCCGCGATCACCTCGGCGGCGAGGCGGAGCACGTTGAAGGTGCCGAGCAGGTTCACCTCGATCGTCTTCCGGAAGAGGTCGAGTTCGTGGGTGCCCTTGCTGGAGAGCACGCGGCGGGCCGGGGCGATGCCGGCGCAGTTGACGACGATCCGCAGCGGCGGGGCATCCTCCCCGATCGAGGCGAGGGCGGCGGAGATCTGCTCCTCACTGGTCACGTCGGCGGCGACGTAGCGGACGCCGTCGATGGCTGCGGCCTTCTCGATCGAGGCGGCGAGGTCGATGCCGACCACCTGGGCGCCGCGAGCGGCGAGCGCCTGCGCGGTGGCGGCCCCCAGCCCGGAGGCGGCTCCGGTGACGAGGGCGGTGGTTCCGGAGATCTGCATCGGTGTTCCTTCGGTCGAGGGGAGGGTCAGCGGCTGATCTTGCCGGTGAGTGCGGCGATCGGTCGGAGCACGGTGGGTCCGAGCGCGAGCCAGGCGGTGGCCATCCCGACCAGCGATGCGGTGAAGAGGCCGGCGCCGATCCAGGAGACCTCGTCGCGCGCGGCGAAGATGTGGTTGAGGTTGCGCAGGGCGCCGGTCGCGAGCACCAGCGTCACGTGCACGATCGTGAACCCCACGAAGTACAGCATCACAGGGAAGTGCAGCGCGCGCGCCCACTCGATCGGGTACAGCCGGTTAAGGCGGGGCGCGTCGGTCGGCCAGAGCGGCGACATCCGGACGCCGCTGGCGAATGCGAGCGGGGCCGCGATGAACACGGTCACGAAATAGGTGAGCACCTGGAGGCTGTTGTAGTTCACCCAGCCGTTCTCGACCGGCCAGTTCATCGATGCGTACTGGAGCAGCGCCGACAGGGCGTTCGGGATGACCTCCCACGAGGTCGGCACGATGCGCACCCAGCGGCCCGACCCGATGAGGAGGGTGACGAAGATCACGCCGTTGAGCAGCCAGAGTATGTCGAGCGAGAGGTGGAACCAGGTGTCGAGCGTGATGCGCGTCGGCTGCTTTCCGCCACGCGGGTGCGACCATTTGGGCGTCCAGTAGCCGACAGGGCGCTTCGTCCGTCGGATCGCGAGGCCCGACTTGACGATCAGCACCATGAAGAAGGCGTTGAAGAAGTGCTGCCAGCCGACCCAGCCCGGGGTGCCGACTACGGTGTTCTCGGGCAGGTGCGTCTCGCCCGGGTAGGCGAGCAGGAACTCCTGCACCGGCTCCAGCTCGCGCAGCCAGCGCGCGACGAGGATGACGACCACCACGACGGCGATCGCCGACGGGACGATCCAGATGAGGTGGCGCCACCGCGACCGCGTCGCGCCCGTGGCACCGCTCATCGCCGTCGCGCCTCGAGGGCGTCCGTGAGCTGCGGCACGATCGTGAACAGGTCGCCGACGATGCCGAAGTCGGCGACCTCGAAGATCGGTGCGCTGCCATCCTTGTTGATTGCGACGATCGTCTTCGCGGTCTGCATGCCGGCCCGGTGCTGGATCGCGCCGGAGATACCGACGGCGACGTAGAGCTGCGGGCTGACTGTGGTGCCGGTCTGTCCGACCTGGGCCTGCTGCGGCACATAGCCCGCATCCACCGCCGCACGAGAGGCCCCGACGGCTCCGCCGAGTGCGTCGGCGAGCCGCTCGACCAGTGCGAAGTTGTCCTTTGACCCGAGGCCGCGTCCGCCCGAGACCACGGTCGCCGCGGTGCGGAGGTCGGGACGGTCGGAGGCGCCAGCGGCGGGGGTCGCGGAGGCGATCGTCGCGCCTGGACTCTCGTCGCCGAGGGCGACGGTCGTGACCGCGGGGGTGGTCGCGGGGGCGATGCCTTCGACGGAACCCGGACGCACGGTGGCGATCAGCGGCCCGCCCTCGGCGATCGACTCGGTGCGGTAGGCACCGCCGAAGACGGAGTGCACCGCCACCGGGCCCGCGTCGCCGGACTGCACCTCGATGACGTCAACGGCGAGGGCGGTCGCGGTGCGTGCGGCGACACGTCCGGCGACCTCGCGGCCGAGCACGGTGTTGGCGATGAGCACCGCGGTCGGGGAGAGCTTCGCGATCGCGGCGACCACCGCATCGACCTCGGGAGCTGCGACGACCCCGCCGACGCGGGCCGATTCGCCGACCACGACGGTCGCCGCGCCGGCCGCTCCGAGCTGCGCGGCCAGGTCGCTCGCGGTGCCGGGAGCCGCGGCCACGACGGCGGCGGGCTCACCCAGACGGGAGGCGAGGCCGAGCAGCGCCTCGACGCCGTCGACGAGCGTGCCGAAAGGAGTCGTCTCGGCGAAGACCAGGATGCTGGACATGTCTCTTCTTCCGTGCGCGAGTTCTTTGGCGGCTCAGATGAGCCGGTTGGCAGCGAGATAGTCGATGAGTTGCGTCACCGCGGTGCCGTCGTCGGTCACGACGGTGCCTGCTCCGCGGGCCGGGCGTTCTGCCGTTGCAACGACCCGGGATGCGGCCGTCGGCGCGGCGAGGCCGAGGTCGGCCGCGGAGTGGCTAGCGACCGGCTTGCGCTTCGCGGTCATGATGCCCTTGATGTTCGGAAACCGCGGCTCGGGGGTCTTCTCGGTCACCGAGACGACGGCCGGCAACGGCGCCTCGACGGTGAACTCGCCGACCTCGGTGCGTCGCACGCCGCGCACACCTTCTCCGGTGATGGTGAGTTCATCGAGGCCGAGCGCGGCGGGCACGCCGAGCAGTTCGGCGACCATCGCGGGGATGACACCGCCTCGGCCGTCGGTCGACTCGTTGCCGGCGACCACCAGATCGAAGCCGCCCTCACGCAGCGCCGCGGCGAGAGCTTGAGCCGTACGCAGCAGATCGGATCCGGCGAGGTCATCCGAGACGACGTGCACGCCGGAGTCGGCGCCCATCGACAGCGCCTTGCGGATCGCCTCGCCGGCGGCATCAGGGCCCATCGTGAGCGCGACCACCTCGGTCGACTTGTCGCTGTCCTTGACGGTCAGCGCTGCCTCGAGTGCGCGCTCGCCGATGTCGTCGAGGATGCGGTCGGAGGCCGCACGGTCGAGGAGGCCGGTGGCGGTGTCGAGCTTCCGCTCGCCCCAGGTGTCCGGGACCTGCTTGATCAGGGTGACGATCTTCATCGTTCGCTCCTCGCAATGGTGGCACGTCGGTCGGCGTGGCCGCGATGGATTTCGGAATCGGTGTCGGTCGCGGCGACGATCAGGTCACTGAGCGCACGGTAGGCGGCGGAGTCGCCGAGGCCGGTCGATGCCCCGATCTCGCCGCGGTGGATCGCCTCCATGGTCTGCGCGGCGACGGCCCCGATGAAGACGGCGCGGTCGCGGGAAGTCGCAGGCACGGCGTCGATGACGAGCTCCTGCACCCGCCGGGCAGCGAGCACGGTGTTGAGCTGGTAGATCTCGCGCGCGGCGGGGAAGGCGTCGACGTCAGCGAAGAGTGCTCCGGAGACCGGCGCCAGCTCGGTCGAGATCGCCGACATATAGGTCTGGAGCCGCTCGATGGAGCCGACGGGAGAGAGTTCGACTCGACGCTCGACCCGCTCCGCGGCGCGTCGGAAGAATCGCCGCACGACGGCGACGATGATGCGCTCCTTACTCGACGCGATCAGATAGAGGGTCGACTTCGAGCAGTGCAGCCGGCGGGCCATGTCGTTGAGGCTCAGGTGGCGGAAGCCCTCCTCAAGGAAGACGCTGACGAGCGCATCCACCAGCGAGTCGCGGCGGGTGTCATCGGCGGCGATCCCGCTATGCCCCAGGAACGGGATGACGAATCGCTCGGCGACCCTGATCGACGTCATCGTCGTCCTCTCTGCATGGGCCCGGTACTGGCCCGGGGTTCTCGGTATCGGTTAGAGTACTCTACCTGTAATGATTGAAAGGATTATACATGACGGTGTCGAGGTTGGCCCCGACTTCTGAGGCTGCCGAGCTGCTCGAGCTCGTACGCGACATCGCCCAGCGCGAGTTGCTGCCCCACGCCGATGAGTTCGAGCGGGAGGAGCGGTTCCCCCGTGAGATCGTGCGCACGGTTGGCCGGGCCGGACTTCTCGGCCTGCCGTTTCCGGAGCAGTACGGGGGTGGCGAGCAGCCTGCCGAGGTCTACCTCCAGGTCATCGAAGAGCTCGGATCGGCGTGGGCCAGCGTCGGCCTTGCGGTCAGCGTGCACGCGCTCGCGACGCTGCCGGTGGCGGTGTTCGGTACGGACGAGCAGAAGGAGCGGCTGCTCCCCGGGATGGTCGGCGGGGAGTCGCTCGGCGGCTACTGTCTCTCCGAGGCCCACGCCGGCTCCAACCCGGCCGCGATGCGCACCACCGCGACCCGCACGGAGACCGGCTATCGCATCTCCGGTGCGAAGGCGTGGACCACTCACGGCGGCGATGCCGACTTCTACCTCGTGCTCGCTCGCACTGCCGCGGGCAGCAAAGGGATCTCCTGCTTCCACGTGCCGGCTGACAGCCCGGGCCTCTCGGCGTCGCCGCCGGAACGCAAGCTTGGACTGACCGGGTCGCACACCGCGACGATGAACTTCGAGGATGTCGAGGTGCCGCTCGAGAACCGCATCGGAGAGGAGGGCGCCGGCCTCGCCATCGCGTTCACCGCTCTCGATTCCGGACGGCTCGGCGTCGCAGCGCTCGCGACGGGTGTCGCCCAGGCGGCGCTCGACCTCTCGGTGCGGTATGCGAAGGACCGTGTCGCCTTCGACAGCCCGATCATCGAGCACCAGGGCCTCGCTTTCCTGCTCGCCGAGATGGCTGCTCGGGTCGAGTCGGCGCGGGCGACCTACCTCACCGCGGCACGTCGACGGGATGCCGGTCTGCCGTACAGCACCCACGCCTCCATCGCCAAGCTCGTCGCCACAGACAACGCGATGTCGGTGACCACCGACGCCGTGCAGGTGCTCGGCGGCGCGGGCTACGTGCGGGACTTCCCGGCTGAGCGCTACTTCCGCGAGGCCAAGGCGATGCAGATCTTCGAGGGCACCAACCAGATCCAGAAGCTCGTCATCTCGCGCACGCTGGCCAAGCAGTCATGACGATCGATGACGTGGTGATCCCGCGGCTGTTTATCGGTGGCCTCTAGTGCCCGGGGTCGGCGGGAGCAACGTTTCCGGTGGCTGATCCGGCTGATGGGTCGGTGGCGGCGGAGTTCGCGATTGCGACGGAGGGGATAGTGATGCTGCTGTCACGGCATCCATCCACCGCCGGGTGTGGTACCCTGACTCAGCCGAAGACCGTTGGTCTCCGTGCGCCCGTTCGCGGGTGCCGGATGAAATCCTCGAAAGAGGAGCCCACGCAGGCGTGTGAAGTAAGGCCCTTGGGCTCAGCTCCGTGCGCGTGCGCCGGAGCTTTCTTGTTGTTGGAGCGGAGACCTGGGGCCGTCGGCGCGACATCCACACTGACAAGGAGCGCCATGGCGAACAAGGAAACCACGGTCGCCGAGCTGACGGAGCTTTTCCGCAGCTCGAACGCGGTCGTGCTCACCGAGTACCGCGGCCTCACGGTGGCGCAGCTGAAGCAGCTGCGCGGCAACATCCGTGAGAACGCGAGCTACGCCGTGGTGAAGAACACGCTCACCAAGATCGCCGCGAACCAGGCCGGCGTGGAGGGTCTCGACGACCTCCTCGAGGGCCCCTCGGCGATCGCGTTCGTGAACGGTGACACCGTCGCCGTCGCGAAGGCGCTGCGTGACTTCGCCAAGGCCAATCCTCTGCTCGTGGTCAAGGGGGGCTACTTCGACGGTGCCGCCCTGACCGCCGCCGAGGTGGGCGAGCTCGCCGATCTGGAGTCCCGCGAGGTGCTGCTGGCCAAGCTGGCCGGCGCCTTCAAGGCCTCGCTGTTCGGAGCCGCCTATCTGTTCAACGCGCCGCTGTCGAAGGCCGTCCGCACGGTCGACGCGCTGCGCGAGAAGCAGGAAGCCGCGAGCTGACGCTCGCATCCCAGACGCATCCGGCGGGACCCCGCCGGAGTTTCGACCCCGGGGCCCCGGCCCCACAGCTAAGGAGAAAGAAATGGCCAAGCTCTCAACCGACGAGCTGCTCGAGGCGTTCAAGGAGCTCTCGCTCATCGAGCTGTCCGAGTTCGTGAAGAAGTTCGAGGAGACCTTCGAGGTCACCGCCGCCGCTCCGGTCGCCGTCGCGGCCGCCCCGGCAGCCGGTGGCGCAGGCGGTGCCGTCGAAGAGGTCGAGGAGAAGGACTCGTTCGACGTCGTCCTCGAGGCGGCCGGCGAGAAGAAGATCCAGGTCATCAAGGAGGTCCGTGCCCTCACGAACCTCGGCCTGGGCGAGGCGAAGGCCGTCGTCGACGGCGCCCCGAGCACCGTCCTCGAGGGTGCGAACAAGGAGACCGCCGAGAAGGCGAAGGCTCAGCTCGAAGAGGCCGGCGCGACCGTCACCCTCAAGTAAGGACCTCGCGCACCGCGACGCGAACGGGCGCCGCTCCCCACGGGGGCGGCGCCCGTTCGCGTTCCCGCACCACGGGATGGCGGCTACCCGGATGC
>JASGGJ010000078.1:0-12123 GCA_047605085.1 Protaetiibacter sp. | reverse complement strand
GGTCGTACTTGTAGTAGATCTTGTGCTCGAGGCTCGCCCAGAAGTCCATCGCGATCGTGCGCAGCTGGATCTCGACCGGCACGATCTCGGTGCGGTCGGAGAGGAACACCGGCACCGTCACGATGAGGTGCAGGCTCTGGTAGCCGTTGGACTTCGGGAGCGCGATGTAGTCCTTGATCGCGAGCACCTCGAGATCGGACTGCGCCATGAGCATGTCGGCCACCCAGTAGGCGTCGGCGACGAAGGCGCAGGTGATGCGGACGCCCGCGATGTCGCGGATGCGCTCGCGCACGCTCCCGACGTCGGGCGGGCATCCGGTGCGCTGCACCTTCTCGATGATCGAGTCCATCGACTTGAGCCTGGTGCGCACGTGCTCGATCGGGCTGTAGTCGTGGGTGTGCTCGAACTCCTCCTGCAGGATCTGGAGCTTGGTCGTGAGCTCGTCGATCGCGAACTTGTAGGAGAGGTGGAACTGCGCCACCTTCTTCTGCAGGTTCTTGATGACCTGCAGCGGCACCTGCCCGTCGGGGGCCGCGGCGCTCGCGTCATAGCCGGTCATCGACTGGAAGAGGCCCTGGTACACCTCGAGGTCGGCGGCGGATGCGGCGGTCGCGGCGGCGGGATCGGTCACCCGCCCGACGCTATCCGCTCCACCTGTCGAGCGCTGTGCGGATGCTGTGCGCACGCCCTGAGGCCCGACCGGATGCGGTTGTCCAGCGGCGGGCGGGCGTCGGTTAGACTCGTCGGCGGTACCGTGTCCGAGCGGCCGAAGGAGCATGTCTCGAAAACATGTGATGGTGCAAGCCATCCGTGGGTTCAAATCCCACCGGTACCGCGTCGAGACGCCCCGGAATCCCCGTGATTCCGGGGCGTCTCAGCTGTTCGGACGGGCGTCGAGCGGGCGGGTCCTCCCGCACACCACCTAGCGATGTACGGAAATTTCCCGTACGCTAACCCCATGGCTCCCGCACTCAAGAACGACCGCATCGAGATCCGCCTCACCGCGGATCAGAAACGCACGATCGAGCGGGCTGCCACGATTTCCGGGAGATCGGTGACCGACTTCTCGATCACGCTCCTCCTCGAGGAGGCAAGCGAAGTGATCCGCCAGGATCGCGAGCTCCGGGTCTCCGTCCGGGCGTGGGAGACCTTCAATGAGATCCTCGACCGCCCGGCGAAGCCGATCGCGGAGCTCGCCGATCTCTTCCGTCGCCCCTCGGTGTTCACGGATTGAGTGTCTTCCTCCGCCCTCGTCCCATCACCCCGAACGATCGCGTATCGACCTTCAGTTGCGGTGAGCAATCGCTCGACGACTGGCTGAATCTGCGCGCGATCAAGAACGAGAAGGGCGGCAACTCCCGCACCTTCATCACCACCGAGCGAGACAGCGGCCCGATCGCCGGTTACTACTGCCTGAGCGCGCACTCCGTCGCTCGAGAAGAGATGCCGGGATCGTTGCGTCGCAAAGCACCAGACCCGATCCCGGTCATTCTCATCGGACGCCTCGCTGTGGACTCGAGATTCAAAGGACAGGGACTCGGACACTCCCTCCTGGCCGACGCTCTCGCGAAGGGGCTGGAGGCCGCAAAGTTTGTCGGATCGCGAGCATTCCTGGTCGACGCGCTGGGTGAGAAGGCGGTCGCCTTCTACCAGAAATTCGGCTTCCAGCTCATGCCGGAGTCAACGCGAGCCCTGTACGTGACGATGGCGGACGCACGTGCCACCGTCGCGACGCTGTCCGAGGGTTAGCGGATTCCGGGCCTTTCGCACATCCCGCGCGGCCGGGCCGTCGCACCGGGGAACGTACCATCGAGCCATGACCGCCGCGCCCGTGCCGATGTCCGTCTCCGCCCGTTCGATACCGCTGCAGGGGGCGGACGGGCCCGACTTCGGCACCGCGATGCAAGCCATCGTCACCTGGGGCACGTCCTCGGCGTTCCGTGAGCGCCTGCTGCGGGAGAGCTCCTTCCCGATCCCCGGCGACCTTCCCGCCTTCCTGCTCGTGAACCAGCTCGTCTACCGCGGCGCGGCACGTCCGACGGATCTCGCCGACGCGATCCAGACGGGCCGCTCGAACGTCAGCAAGATCGTCCGGCGCCTGGAGGCCGCGGGGCTGGTCGAGCGGGCTCCCGATCCTCGAGACGAGCGCGGCGTGATCGTGCTGCTGACCGAGGAGGGCCGCAAGGCCGGCACCCGCATCGTCGACACCGCGCTCGCGAGCTTCGGCGGGGCGCTCGACGGCTGGACCGAGGACGAGTTCCGGCAGCTGGAGCGGCTCCTGGTCAAGCTCGCGAGGTCGCTCGACGCCCTGCCCGGGCATCCGCTCAAGACGATCGCGGGGGTCTCCTTCTCCGGGTCATGAGGCGCATGTATTGTCCTCACGACAACACATGCTAGAGTGAGGCCGCGCCGGTACCCGCCGGCGCTCGACGTCACCCGTCTCGCTTCAAAGGAGAAGTCATGAGTGAGCGCAACAGCTCCCGTCGCCCGCGGCCCTGGTGGGTCGCCCTCGTCTGCGGCATGGCGTCGTACGTCGACGCGGCCTCCATCATCGCCTTCGGCATCGCGATCCTCGGCTACCAGAGCCTCCTCGGTCTCGACGCCCTTCAGGTCGGACTCGCCTCCGGCGCCCTCACCTTCGGCGTGGCCGTCGGCGCCATCCTCGGCGGCCGGCTCGGCGACCGCTTCGGCCGGCGACCGGTCTTCACCCTGACGATGGTGATCAACGTGGTCGCGCTCGTCGCGCTCATGTTCGCCCCGTCGTTCGAGGTCATCCTCATCGCCGGCCTGTGCCTCGGCCTCGGCACGGGCGCCGACCTGCCGGTGTCGCTCGCCTCCATCTCGGAGGCGGCCACCGACGCGAACCGCGGCAAGCTCCTCGGTTTCTCGAACCTGCTCTGGCTCGCCGGCGCGGTCGTGAGCTCGATCGTGTCCTCGCAGGTGGCGGCGCTCGGCCGCCTCGGTCTCGTGATCACCTTCGGCCAGATCGCGTTCTTCGCGCTCCTGACCCTCGCCGGGCGCCTCACCATCCCCGAGTCGGACGACTGGATCGCGGCGCGCACCGAGCGCCGGAGCGGGATCACCACGATCCGCGCCCGCCGCGCCGGGCTCGGCGAGCTGCTCCGTGCGCGGTACCTGACGCCGCTGCTCGCGCTCATCGTGTTCTACTCGCTCACCAATCTCGTCGCCAACACGACGGGACAGTACGGGACGTACGTGCTGGTGAACTACGGCGGCGTCGACGTCGCGATCGCGGGCGTCGCCGGGCTCGCGCTCCTTCCGCTGTCGATCGCCGGCTACCTCTGGTTCATGCGGATCGCGGACAAGCCGGTGCGCTACGGCTACTTCCTCGTCGGTGCGGTCTGCATGGTCGCGGCCCCTCTCGTCTACGCCGTGTTCGGGGTGAGCCTGACGACGTACCTGATCCAGACCTTCTTCCAGGCCGTCGGCACCTCCTTCGCCTTCGAGGGCATCATGAAGGTCTGGACGCAGGAGTCCTTCCCCACCCTGCTGCGCACGACGGCTCAGGGCACGATCCTCGCGGTCGCCCGCTTCGCCGCCGCCGCGCTCGCGAGCGTCACGCCGCTGCTGCTGCAGCTGGGCCCGAACCTCATGTACGCGATCCTCGCCGTCGTCTCGATCGTCGGTGTCACGACCGCGGCGATCGTGTTCCGCGGGCGAGACCGGCACAACGAGTTCGACATCGAGACCCAGCAGGACGAGCCGGCCGCGACGGTCGCCGCGGGCGCCTGAGGGGCCGAGATCGACATGAGCCAGGCACCCACCGCGCTGAGAACCGCGCTCCGGCGCGATCCCTTCGGCATCGCCGTCAGTCCGCCGGAGTTCGCCTGGCAGGTGGCAGGCGGCGCCGGCCAGGCGGCGTGGGAGATCGAGCTGAGGGACTCGGAGGCGCTGATCTGGCACAGCGGGATGGTCGCGGGCTCGCAGCCATTCGGCATCCGCTACGCCGGCGACCCGCTGCGCCCGCGGACCGGATACCGCTGGCGCGTGCGGCTGCGGCTCGACGACGGCTCGGTCACGCCCTTCAGTGACACGGCGGTGTTCGAGACCGGGCTCGGCGAGGACGAATGGACCGCGTCGTGGATCACCGCCCCGGGAACCGGGGGCAAGAGCGACGTCTCGGCGCTCCACCTGCGCACGACGGCCGAGCTGCCCGCGGAGGTCGTCCGCGGGCGCGCCTACGTCTCGGCGCTCGGCTGGTATCGCTTCGCCGTCAACGACCGCGACCTCACCGAGGGAGCGCTCGTGCCCCGGTGGAGTCCGTTCCACGACTACGTCGAGTACCAGGCGTACGACGTGACCGATGCCTTCCGCGCCGGAGGCAACACGGTCGGCGTGATCGTCGCCGAGGGCAGGTGGCGGGGCAGGGTCGGCGCGTTCGCACGCCCGCGCATCTACGGCGACCGGCTCGCGGCGATCGCGCACATCGTCCTCGAACTGGCCGACGGATCGACCACGGTGATCGACACCGACGGCAGTTGGCGATCCGCGTCCGGTCGTACCTCGACCGCCGACCCGATGACGGGCGAGCGCGCCGATCTGCGCATTCCGGAATGGGCATGGCTCGATCCGGCGACCCCGGCCGGGCCGGCCGAGGTCCTTCCGGGAGAATGGGCGCTGCGCCCCGAGACGGTCGAGCGGGTGCGGCCCGTCGGACGGCTCCGCGGCAGCGTCTCCCGCACCCCGTCTGGCGTCCAGCTCGTGGACTTCGGCCAGAACTTCGCGGGCGTCGCCCGGGTACGGCTGTCCGGGACGCCCGGATCGAGGGTCGTCCTGCAGTACGGCGAGGTGCTGACGACATCGGGCGAACTCGCGACGGACTACCTGCGGATCCCCGGCGTCGACCGGAAGGTGTGGTTCCAGCGCGACGAGGTGGTCCTCGGTCCCGAGCCGGTCGAGTACCAGGCCGCGCTGACCATCCACGGATTCCGCTACCTCGCCGTGGTCGGCCCCGCGGACCCGCTGCGCGACGACGAGGTCGAGGGCGTCGTGATCTCGACCGACCTCGACCCGATCAGCGAGTTCACGGCATCCGATCCCCGGCTGGAGCAGCTGTGGCGGAACGTGACGTGGTCGCTGCGGTCGAACTTCACCGACACCCCGAGCGACTGCCCGACGCGCGAACGCTCGGGGTGGACGGGCGACATCCAGGTGTTCGGTCCGACGGCGGCGCAACTCGTCGACGCCGACGCCTACCTGCGCCGGTACCTGAGGAATCTCGCCCTCGAGCAGTTCGCCGACGGGCGGGTGCCCCCGTTTATCCCCGCCGAGGAGTCGCCGGGGCGCCGCCGGAGCCCGTTGCGCTTCACGAGCACGGCCGTCGGCTGGGGGGATGCCGCGGTGATGCTCCCGTGGGCGCTCTACCGCTACTACGGCGACGTCGGCGTCCTCCGGGATCAGTACGACAGCGCCACGCGCTGGGTCGACGGTCTCGCGCGGCGCGCCCGCACCAGGAGGAGCCTGCGCCGCCGGCTCGGCAGGGGCCTCGGCGAGCTCGAGCACTACATCGTCGACACCGGATACCACTGGGGCGAGTGGCTGCGCCCCGGCGAGACCCTGGGCTCGGAGATGCCGGGCAATCTCCTCGGCAAGCGCACCTCGGTGGCGACGGCCTACCTCGCGCACTCCAGCCGCCTGCTCTCGCAGATCGCCGAGGTGCTGGGACGCCCGGATGACGCCGCCGCCTACGCCTCCCTCGCCGCCGAGACGAAGCACGCCTGGCAGGCGGCGTTCGTGCGCGACGGCGGAGCGCGCATCGGCGACGACAAGCAGGACGACTACGTTCGCGCTCTCGCGTTCGAGCTGCTCGAGGACCCGGCGCGCGAGCGCGCGGCGGAGCGGCTCGCCGAGCTCGTCGAGGCGGCCGGCTTCCACCTCGGCACGGGCTTCCTGAGCACGCCCATGCTGCTGCCCGCTCTCGTCGACGCGGGCTATCCGGAGCACGCCATGCGCATCCTGCTGCAGGACACCACGCCGTCCTGGCTCGCGCAGATCGCCCGCGGCGCGACGACGATCTGGGAGACCTGGGAGGGATACCGCCCCGACGGGGAGCCGGAGGCGTCCCACAACCACTACTCCTTCGGCTCCGTCGTGGCGTTCCTCCAGGAGCGGGTCGCGGGGCTCGCGCCGATCGAGCCCGGCTACCGCCGCTTCCGGGTCGAGCCGGTCATCGGTCACGGGATCACGCACGCGTCGACCGCCGTCCGCACCCCCTACGGCCGGGCGGCTGTCGCGTGGCGCCTCGACGGCGATGACGTCGCCGTCGAGGTGACGGTGCCCCCCGGTGCCGAGGCCGAGGTCCGCATCGGCGGCGTCGAGCGCTCGCTGCCCGCGGGTGACCACTCGCTACGGGTGCGGCGAACTGGCACGGTGCCGCGCGGCGCGAGCGGGCTCGCGGCCGAGGCGTAGCCCCGTTCCCGCGGCGAGCTCGCGCACCTCGATGCGGGCGGTCAGCGCGCCGACGGATGCGGGGTCGATGACCGCGGCACCCGGGCGAAGGGTGTTGGCGGCGGCGACGGCGGATGCGGCACGCAGCGCCTCGGGAAGCGGCGCCCCGCCCTCGAGGGCGAGCAGCAGGCCGGCGAGGAACGAGTCGCCCGCGCCGACCGTGAACGGCCCGGCGGACGGGACACTCGCGCGCCAGGCGCCCTCGGCGTCCGTCCCGTACGAGCCGGATGCGCCGTCGGTCACCACCGCGACGGATGCGCCCCGCACCCGCAACTCGCGAGCGAGCGCCGCGAGGTCCCCCGCCCCGACGGCTTCCTCGGCCTCGGCGCGGTTGATCTTGACGAGCGCCGGGCGGGTGCGCGCGAGCACCGCGGCGAGCGCCTCGCCGCGCAGGTCGACCGCGAGCCGCACGCCGCGCCCGACCGCCGCTCCGAGGACGGCGGCGAGCACCTCGGCTCGCGCGGCGGGCACCGATCCCGAGACCGCGAGCCAGCCCTCCTCGACGCCCGCGACGGCAGCCGCGACGGCAGCCCACGTCGCGTCGTCGATGGCGGGCGGGTGCTCGTAGACCTCCGTGATCCGGCCGTCGCTCTCGTCGACGACGCTCACGCACATCCGCGTCGGCGACGACGTCAGCACCGGCTCGACGATCACGCCGTCCTCGTCGAGCGCCGCCCGGATGCCGTCGCCGAGCGGCCCGCCGAGCGGCGCGATGGCGCGCGCCCGGCCGCCGAGCGCGTGCACCGCCCGCGCGACGTTGAGAGACTTGCCGCCCGGCAGGGCGAGCTTCCAGTGCGGCCGGTGGATGGCGCCCGGCTCGAGCGCCGGCACGCCGTAGGTGACGTCGAGCGCCGGCGAGAGCCCGAGGCAGGTGATCACGCGGTCGCCGCCACGACCTCGGTGCGCGTCGCCTGGCCGCCCGTGCCACCGGCGACGCGCGTCGAGAGGGAGCCCGCGACGGCGGCCCAGCGCACGGCATCCGCGAGCGGGCGGCCGTCGAGCCAGGCGGCGAGGAAACCGGCGTCGAAGCTGTCGCCGGCACCGGTCGTGTCGACGACGTCCACGACCAGGCCGGGGGCGCGCACGACGTCGCCCTCGGGAGTCACGGCGAAGCCGCCCGCGGCCCCGTCCTTCACGACCACGACGGGCCCCCGACGGGCGAGCGCCGCCGCCGCGGCCACCGCGTCCACGGGGGCATCCCCGAGCGCGCGGGCGAGGGCGAGGGCCTCCTGCGCGTTCGGGAGCAGCGCATCGAGGTGCGGCAGGCACTCCGCGACCCCCTCCCAGCGGCCCGCCGGATCCCAGTTGGTGTCGAGGCTCACCGTCACCCCTCCCTCGCGCACGCGCGTCAGCAGCTCCGGCAGCCGGCGCGCGAGGGACGGCAGGAGGAAGAACGACGCGAGGTGCAGGTGATCCGCACCGGCCGCGGCCGCGAGCACCTCCTCGGCGGTCAGGCCCGCGAGCGCACCCGGGAGCGTGAGGATCGCGCGGTCGCCGGGGGCGGAGAGCACCACCGACACCCCGGTCGGTTCTTCGACCACCGCGACCGACGCCGTGTCGACCCCGGCGAGCGTGAGCAGCTCGCGCACGCGGTCGCCGAACACGTCGAACCCCACGCGGGCCACGAGCGCCGTGTCGACGCCGAGCCGCGCGAGCCCCGCGGCGCAGATGCCCGCGCTCGAGCCGAGCACGAGCTCGGCGCCGTCGATCAGCTGCTCGGCCTGACCGAAGCGGGGCACGACGTCGCCGCGCAGCACGAGGTCGAGGTTCGCGTCGCCCGCCACGAGCACGCGCGGCGAGCGACCCCGGATCCTGTTCCCCGCCATGCTCCGCCTCAGGGCAGCACGATGGAGCGAGTGAGATAGCGCGGGTTGTCCGGGTCGAGCCCGCGGGACGTCGCGACGCGCACCGCGAACTGTTGCGCGAGCACGAGCTCCACGAGGGGATCCCCCGCCACCGCCTGCACCACGCTCGCCCCCGTCGCCTCGATCTCCTGCGCCAGCCCATCATCCCGGACGCCGATGAACCACACCAGCGACCCGGGGTGCGCGACCGCCAGCGGGCCGTGCCGGTAGTCGAGCAGCGGATACGACTCCGCCCACGCCTGCGCGGACTCGCGGATCTTGAGGGCGGCCTCCTGCGCGAGTCCGTGGGTCCAGCCGCGGCCGAGGTACACGACGTGATCGAAGCCCGGAGGGGGCTCGGGAGCGCCGGCCGCGAGCGCCGTCTCGGCGAGCCCCGGCAGCGCGGACACATCCTCGCCGAGCGCGGCGCGCGCCAGGAACAGGAACGTCGTCGGGAATCGCGTCTGCACCACCGACTCCTCGTCGGCGAAGTCGAGCAGCAGCACCTCATCGGCGAGCTCCGCGCACGGGGAGCCGGCGACCCCCGTCACCACGATCCTCCGCACCCCAGCGGGCACGGCACGCAGTGCCTCGACGACCTCGGTCGTCGTGCCGGAGCGACTGATCCCGACGACGACGTCGTAAGGGCGCCGGGGGCGCGGCTCGGATGCGTACGCGGCATCCGTCTCGCCGAATCCGGCCTGTTCGCGCAGCAGGGCGAACGACTCCGCGACGAACGCGGAGGTGCCGCAGCCGATGACCAGCATCCGATCGCCGGGGCGGCGCAGCACACGGCTCGCGTCGCCGAGCAGCTCGAGCGATCGATGCCACACCGCGGGCTGGCTCGAGATCTCAAGGGAGGTGATGTTCATGGGGCAGGTTCCTCGACTCCGGGTTGCGGTGGGGTACGGGCGGCCAGCACGGTGCGCAGCGCCTCGACGACGGCGGTGCCGCGCACATCCGCGTCGTCACCCATCCAGTTGGTGAGGTAGGCGAATCCGACGCGGTGCGCGGCATCCGCGAACGCGATCTGGCCTCCGGCCCCGTCGTGCCCGAAGGAGCGCGGCCCGAGGTACTGCGACGTCCCGGCCGGCACCATGAACCCCGCGCCCCACGAGTGAGGCGACGGGCTCCCGAAGGCCTGCGTGCCCGTGGAGCGGAGCATCGTGGCGTCGCCGAGGACCTCATCGCCGAGGAGCCGCACGCCGTCGGTCTCGATGACGGTCGCCGACCAGATGGTCGCGAGCGCGTGCGCCGTCGCGATCCCGCCCGCACCGCCGATCTCAGCGTGCCAGAGCCGCGGGTCGGTGAAACCCGCGTCGCCGTCGATGAGGCGCGGCGGGAGTGCGCCGCCCATCGTCATCGCCCGCTCCTCCCACTCGGCGCCCTGCGGCGTCGACGCCGTCGGCGCCGCGGCCGGCACGGGCTTCGCATCGAGGCGCGCGACCCGTGCATCCTCCGCGGGAGGAAGCCCGATCCAGGCCTCCGCGTGCAGCGGATCCGCGATCATCGCGCGGAACGCCTCGCCGAGGGGCTTCGCGGTGACGCGCCGGATGAGCTCGCCCACCACCCAGCCGAAGGTGATCGCGTGGTAGGCGTGGGCGCTGCCCGGCGCCCAGAGCGGATCCTGCGTCTCCAGCACCCGGATCATCCCGTCCCAGTCGAGCAGTTGCTCGAGGGTCAGGTCCTCACGCGGGGCGGACAGCCCCGCGCGGTGGGCGAGCAGGTCTCCGACCGTCGGGACCGGGTGCAGTCGTGCGCCCAGTCCGGGCCAGTACCGGGTGACGGGCGCGCCGTAGTCGAGCCGGCCGTCCGCCACGAGCTGCGCAGCCATGATCGACAGCAGTCCCTTGGTGGCGGAGAAGATCACCGAAAGCGTCCGGTCGCTCCACGGCTCGCCGGTGCGCGCATCCATGACGCCGCCCCAGCGGTCCACGACCGTGCGGCCGCCGACGCGCACGCTGAGCGCCGCGCCCAGCCCGCCGCAGTCCGCGATCGTGGCGTCGAACGCCTCGGCGACGGGCTCGAATCCCGCGGCGACGAGCCCCGCGCTCATTTCGTGCTCCCCGCGAGCATGCCGCTGACAATGTAGCGGTTCGCGACGAGGGCGATGAAGGCGGGGACCGCGAGGGCGATGACACCGGCCGCGCTCATCAGGGTGATCGGCACGCTGTGACGACCCTGCAGCGCCGCGATCGCCACCGTCAACGGTTGTGTGCTCGAGTCGGTGGACAGGATGAGCGGGAACAGGAACTGCGCCCAGGCGAAGAGGAAGGTGATGAGCGCCGTCGACACGATCGCCGGGAGCGCGAGCGGCAGCACGATGTGCCACAGCACCTGCAGCTTCGAGGCGCCGTCGATCTCGCCCGCCTCTTCGAGCCCGAGCGGCAGGCTGGACATGTAGTTGTACAGGATCCAGGTGGCGAGCGGGAGGAACCCGGAGCAGTAGACGATGATGATCCCCAGGTGGGTGTTGACGAGCCCGACCTGGGCGAAGATCTGGTAGATCGGAATGAGCGTCGTGTACGCGGGCAGCGCGAGGGTCGCGACGATGCAGGCGAAGAGCACGTTGCGACCGCGGAACCTGAATCGGGCGAAGGCATAGGCGCCGAGCGTGGCGAGCACCACGGTCAGCACGGTGGCGAGCGCGCACTGCATCGCCGAGTTGAGGAGCCCGGCGCGGATCCCCGCCGCCGTCTCGTCGGCGCCGAGGAGCAGCTTCGCATAGTTGTCGAGCGTCGGCGTCGGCGGCAGATAGTTCGAGGGGCGCGCGGTGGCCTGCTGATTCGTCTGGAGGCTGATGTTGACCGCCCAGTAGATGGGCACGATCGTCCACACGACGATGAACGCGACCCCGAGGGACCTCAGCACCCGTCCGCGGCGCATCAGTACTCCACCTTCCGGTACACGAATCTGAGGATCAACAGCGACGCCGCGATCGTCGCGACGGTGATGATCATCGACAGGGCGTAGCCCTGCCCGAAGTTCAGATCCTTGAAACTCACGAAGTAGGTCTGCATGAGCACCGAGGCGCCCGTCGTCGCGGAGCCGTTGAGCACGTAGGGCTGGTCGAAGATGTTGATCGAGCTGACGAGCGCCTGCACCATCGCGAGGGTGACGCCGGGCAGGGCCAGGGGAAGCGTCACGCTGCGGAAGACCCGCCAGCGGCCGCCGCCGTCGACGAACGCGGCCTCGTACAGCTCCTCGGGGATGTTCTGCAGCGCGGCGAGGACGAGCAGCGCCGACAGCGGCGCCATCTGCCACACCTGCACGAGCTCGATCGCGAAGATCGTCACCAGCTGGTTCTGGCCGAGGAACACCTGGTAGCTCTCGATCAGGTGGAGGGAGGTCAGGACGCTGTTCAGCAACCCGGTGTTGCTGTCCCAGATGCCGATCCAGATGACGCCCTCCACCACGCCCGGCAGTGCCCAGGGCAGGATCAGCAGCGCGATCACGAGGGCGCGGCCCCGGAAAGGCCGCTGCAGCGTCACCGCGAAGACCACGCCGAGCACGGTCGACAGCACGACCCCGATCAGGACGTAGAGCGCGGTGTTGGCGAAGCTCGACCTGATGACCGCCGAGCCGAGGACCTCGGCATAGTTCTCGAGGCCGATGAACCGCACGGGCGGGTCGAGCAGGTCGACCTTGAAGAACGACTCGCTCAAGGTGAACACGGCGGGAAGCGCGGTGAGCAGGATGACGAAAAGGGCCAGGGGGGCGACCAGGACATACGGCAGGGGTCCGGCTGATCGCCGACGGCGGCGTGGGGGGGCCGGCCCCCGTGCGGGCCGCCCCCCCCAACCGGTGTTGA
>JASGGJ010000077.1:0-12188 GCA_047605085.1 Protaetiibacter sp. | reverse complement strand
GTCAAGGTCAACCTCGTCGAGGTGCTCGAGCGCGAGCTCGCGCGCCCGAGCTGGCAGCGGCCGAACGTCGCGCTCGGCACCAACACCGACCCCTACCAGCGGGCGGAGGGGCGGTACCGTCTCATGCCAGGCGTCATCGCGGCGCTCGCGGCCGCCGACACGCCCCTCAGCATCCTCACCAAGGGCACGCTGCTGCGCCGCGACATCCCGCTGCTCCAGGCGGCCGCCGAGCGCGTGCCCGTCGAGACGGCCATGTCGATCGCGATCTACGACGACGAGCTGCAGCGCTCGATCGAGCCCGGCGCACCGAGCACCGCCGCCCGCCTCGCGACCGTGCGCGCGGTGCGCGACGCAGGCCTGCCGTGCGCGGTGTTCCTCATGCCGGTGCTGCCGCACCTCACCGATTCGCGCGAGCACCTCGAGCGCGCCCTCGAGCGGATCGCGGATGCCGGCGCCACGAGCGTCGCCTACAGCGCGCTGCACCTGCGCCCGGGCGCCAAGGAGTGGTTCGCGGCCTGGCTCGTGCGGGAGCATCCGGAGCTCGCCCCGCGGTACCGGACCCTGTACGGCGCGGGAGCCTACGCGCCGAAGGGATACCGCGGGCAGCTCGCGGCACGCATCCGCCCGCTTCTGCGTCGCTACGGGCTCGACCGACCGCGCCTCGACCCGGCCACCGGCATCCCGGGTACGCGGCCGCGCATCGCGGCGGCGGGCATGGGAGCGCTCGCATCCGAGCTCAGCCCGGCCGCCGCGGCGGCCCTGCAGCCCACCCTGTTCTGAGCGGACCAGGGACGGGAATCGCGACCGCGCCCCGCCTCATCCGGGCCGGTCTCGGCGTAGGCTCGTCGCATGAATCCCGCACTCAGTGCTGCCCCGGTGCGTGGTGACACCGGGGGTGCCGTCGTGCGGCTCGCGATCCTCGACGACCACGAGGTGCTGCTCGACACCCTGAGCACCTGGATCGACCACAACGCCCCCGACTTCGACGTCGTGCTCGGGGCCGCGAACTGGCTGCAGCTCGTGCAGAGCCCCGCCTTCCCGACCGATCTGGTGTTCCTCGATCTGCAGCTCAAGGAGCCGATCTCGATCGAGGCGCGGGTGCGCACCTGCCGTGCCGCGGGCGCCAAGGTGATCGTGCTCTCGAGTCTCGACACCCGGGAGGCCCGCGATCGGGCCTTCGCCGCCGGGGCGAGCGAGTTCCTCCCCAAGTCGCTGCCGATGGCCGTCGTGATGGCTGCGGCCCGGCGCGTCATGGGACTGGAGTCGCCGGACGGGGCCGGGACCGAACGCACCGTCGCCAGCGCGCCGCTGCAGCGGCTCAGGCCGAAGCTGAGCCCCGGCGAGGCGGAAGCGTTCAAGCTCTACGTGTCCGGCCACAGCACCGCAGAGGTGGCCCAGCGGATGAATGTCCAGTACGAGACGGCCAAGACCTACCTGCGGCGGGTGCGCGAGAAGTACGCCAAGGTCGGTCGCCCGGCCGGCAAGAAAGCCGAACTGATCCGCCGCGCGGCGGAGGACGGATACCTCGAATAGTGGCGAAGCTGTACTTCCGCTACGGGGCGATGAACTCCGGCAAGAGCACCGCGCTCCTGCAGGCGGCCCACAACTACGAGGAGCGGGGCCATCAGGTGCTGCTCGCCAAGCCCGAGATCGACTCGAGGGGCGAGAGCGCGATCGTCTCGCGCCTCGGCGTCTCCCGGACGGTCGACTTCACGATCGGGGCGGGAGAAGACCTCCTCGAGCGCTTCCAGCGCGAGCGTGCCAGGGTCCGGAGGGGGAGCGGTCGCGACGTCAGCTGCCTGCTGCTCGACGAGGCCCAGTTCCTCACCGAGGGCCAGGTCGACGACCTGCTGCGGATCGCGATCCAGCTGGACATCCCGGTGCTCGCCTACGGCATCCGCACCGATTTCCAGACGGTCGCCTTCCCCGGCAGCCGGCGCCTCCTGGAGATCGCGCACTCGCTCGAGGAGCTCAAGACCATCTGCCGTTGCGGACGCAAGGCCGTCTTCAACGGGAGGCGGGTCGGTGATCGCTTCGTGTTCGACGGCGACCAGGTGGCGATCGACACTTCGTCGGTGCTCAGTGCAGGCGGCGCAGTGGAGGTCGGCTACGAGTCGCTGTGCGGCGCCTGCTACCTCGAGGAGTCGGGCGGCGTGCTGGCCCGCGGCTGGCGCCCCAAGCTCGAGTTCAGCTACGGTTCGGAGCCCGACGCCGACTTCACCTGACCGCGACGCGAGCGGGCCGCGGGATCGGGTATCCTTGACCGGTTGCCATCGGCAGCGGGGTATGGCGCAGCTTGGTAGCGCGCGTCGTTCGGGACGACGAGGCCGCAGGTTCAAATCCTGTTACCCCGACCAATGCGGGAGTGTCGCCAGAAGGCGGCCCTCCCGCATTCGACGTTCACCCGACCGGGGCTACTCGGCCGACGGGGTCAGCGGCACCGGGGTGAGCGTCAGCACGACCGCCTCCGGAGGGCATGCGAAGCGCACGGGCGCGTAGATCGAGGTGCCGATGCCCGCCGACACCTCGAGGAAGGCGCTGCGCGCCCCCGCGCGCCACACCGACAGCCCCTGCGCCTGAGCCCGCGGGAGGTCGCAGTTCGTGACGAGGGCCTGGCGGCCCGGGATGCGCACCTGGCCGCCGTGCGTGTGGCCCGCGACGATGAGGTCGGCACCCTGGCTGACGAAGGCGTCGAGCACGCGGCGGTAGGGCGCGTGGGTCACCCCGATCGTGAGCACCTGGCGCGGTTCGTCCGTCGACCAGCTGACGTGCTCGCGCATCTCCTCGACCGCGCCAGGCAGCTCCACCAGGCGGTCCCAGCCGCGGTGCGCGTCGCCGGTGCCGAGGAATTCGAGCCGGGTACCGCGCAACTCGATCGCCCGCACCCGGTTGTTCAGGTCGAACCAGCCGAGCTCCTCGCCGAGCACGCGCTCGAGCGCCGCGGTGTCGAGGTCGGGCTCCGGCTTCGGAGCGCCGTGGCCGTTCTCGAGGAAGTAGCCGAACGGGTTCTTCGGCACCGGTCCGAAGTAGTCGTTCGAGCCGTGGACGAACACCCCGGGTGTCCCCGAGAACGGCTCGAACGCCCGGCCCACTCCCTCCACCCCGCCCGGGTGGCCCAGGTTGTCGCCCGTGTCGATCACGAGGTCGGGTTCGTAGACGGCGAGCGAGCGGATGAAGTCCTGCTTGGCGCGCTGCCACGGCGCCATGTGCAGATCGCTCAGGTGCAGGATCGTGATCGGCCGAGCATCCGGCTCGAGTACCGCGAGCGTCTCGTGCCTGACCGTGAAGCGGTTGCGTTCGACGACAACACCCCAGGCGAGGGTCGCGAGGCCCGCGGCGGCGGTCGCTCCGAGTGCGACGGCCGCCGCGCGACCTCCCGAGGTCATGTGCAACTCAACTTGAGGACCGTCAGCGTGATCTCGTTCGCCTGGTTGACGACCGACCCGGCGGTGGGGTTCTGCGCGACCACGATGCCGATCGAGGTGAGCGGATCATCCGGATCCGCGACCTCGCAGTCCTGCGTCACGTTGAGGAATCCCGCGTCCTCCAACTGATCCTTCGCCGACATGTAGTCCTGCTCCGGGGTGACCACGTCGGGCACTGCGGCCGCATCGCCGTTGCTCGTGTAGACCGTGACGACGGTACCCTTCGAGACCTGCGAGCCCGGGGCCGGATCCGTCTGCACGACCGTGCCCTCCGGCAGATCGGAGTCCAGCTGACCGCCGTCCGCGTAGGACAGCTGGGCCTGCTCGATGGCGGCCTTCGCGACCTCGGCCGTCATGCCGAGGAGGTTGTCCGGCACGAACACCTGTACGCCCGTCAGAAGCGTCGGGTCGGGGCTCGGGAAGGCGCCGCCGGGGTATTGGGCGTCGATCGCCAACGCGATCGGCTTGAAGATGTAGTGGCGGAGGTACCCGCCGTAGCGACCGTTGATGGTCAGCTGGCGCAAGCTCTGCTCGCCCTCGACGTTGCCGACCCACACGGCGGTCGACACCGCCGTCGAGGAGCCGACCATCCAGGTGTGGACGGCGCCATCGGTCGTCCCGGTCTTGCCGAGGTAGGTGGTGCCGTCGCGCGGATTCGCGAGCGAGCCGGTTCCGCTCATCACGGCCTGCATCGCGTAGGCGGCGGTGTTGGCCACCGAGGGGCTCACGAGCGACGGACCGCACTGGGCGTCCTGGCCGGCGAGCTGCTCCTGGCTGTCGTCGATCACGATCTTGTCGATGATGATCGGCTTGCAGTAGGTGCCCTGGTTCGCGATCGCCGCGTACGCGGCCGCCTGGGTCAGCGGGGCGATGTTGTTCTTGCAGCCGCCGATGATGCAGGCCGGATTGGTGTACAGGTCGGAGCCGTCGGCCGCGCCGTCGGCCCGGTGCACCCCGATGGATGCGGCGAGCTTCGCGGTCTCGCACTGGTCGACCTCCTGGCCCATCTGGGCGAACACCGAGTTCACCGAGCCGGCGGTTCCGCGGATGACGTTGTACAGGCCGCTTTCGCCGGAGTCGTTGCGGAATGTCCAGGTGCCGCCGTACGGCCCGTAGCAGCTGTCCGCGAAGGTCGACAGGTCGAGTTCGCGAATGCTCGCGTTGAAGGTCTCGTTGAGCCCGTGGCCCGCCGCGAGGAAGGCGATCAGCGTGTACGGCTTGTACGTCGAGCCGGGCTGGAACCCCTTGGAACCGCCGTGCGTCTCGTCGGCGCCGTAGTTGACGGCCGTCGTGGTCTGCGTGTCCCCGGCCCCCGTGTCGTCGAAGGCGCGGTTCTGCGCCATCACGAGGATGCGCCCCGTGCCGACCTGGACGCTCGTGACGGCCGCGCCCAGGTTCATCCGGGTCTCGCTGGCGGGAGCGAGGTCGCTCGCGACCTGCGTCGCGTAGCTCTGGAGCCCCGGGTTGATCGTCAGGTAGACCGTGAGGCCGCCCTCTCGCCACCGCGCGAGCTGCTCCTCCTCGGTGGCGCCGAGGGACGAGACCTCGCCGTTGAGGATGGACTTGAGCGCGTAGTCGCAGGGGAAGCGGTACTCCGCGGGGGCGGAGGTGCAGCCGCTGCGCGGGGCGTTCTGGCTGATGGTCGTGTCGTCGACGGGGGTGGCGATCGCCTCCTGATACTCCTCGTCGCTCAGGTGCCCCTGCGTATGCATCCAATTGAGGATGACGTCGCGGCGGGCCTTGTTCGCCGCGTAGTTGTCGGCCGTGTAGAGCCCGTTCTTGCTCGGGTTCTGCACGATCGCGATGAGGCTCGCGGCCTGGGCCGGCGTCACCTCGCTCGCCGAGGTGCCGAAGTAGCGCTGGGCGCCCGCCTCGACGCCGTAGGTGGTCTGGCCCATGAGCACGATGTTGAGGTACGCCTCGAGGATCTCGTCCTTGCTGTACTTCTTCTCGAGGCTGATCGCGAGCTTCATCTCCTTGAGCTTGCGGTTCAGGTCGGGGTAGGTGGCGTCCTCGATCGCCTGATCGCGTTCGTCCTCGCTGAGCTCGGTGTTGTTGACCGCCTTGAGCACGAGGATGTTCCGCACGAGCTGCATCGAGAGGGTCGACGCCCCCGATTCGCTCGTTCCCGTCGCCTGGCCGATGGCCGCGCGGATGAGCGAGGGGACGTCGACACCGCCGTGCTCGTAGAAGCGGCGGTCCTCGCCGTCGATCGCGGCCCACTTGAGGTCCTCGTCGATCTCGTCGAGCGAGACCTCCTCGCGGTTCTGGTCGTAGTAGTCCGCGATCTTCACCTCGGTGCCGTCGGTGTTGACGGCGACGAAGGTGTTCAGCTGGTGCTGCGCCTCGATCTCGATGTAGTCCGGAAGCTCCTGGAAGACGTTGATCGAGTTGTTCGCGGTCATCCCCGTGACGGCGATGGCCGGGGCCACCATCACGGTGACCAGAAGACCGGCGATGGCGCTGAAGCCGACGAGGCCGGCGCTGGCGCCGAGCAGACTCCTAGCCGTGGATCCTTGAGCGGGCATAGGGTCAGGGTACGGGAAGACTCCTGCCCGCTTGCTGAACGGAAGCCCGAAAAGTGCCGACCTGGGAATATCTCACCACACCGCTGCTCATCCACAACACGACCGCCATCCTCAACAACTGGGGCTCCCAGGGGTGGGAGCTCGTGCAGATCGTGACGGGTCCGGAGGGCGGACTCGTCGCCTATCTCAAGCGCCCGATCGAAGGGGGAGACGCATGACCGTCGCCGACCGTCTCGCCGAGCTGGGGCTCACCCTGCCCCCCGTCGTCCCGCCCGTCGCGGCCTATGTGCCGGCCGCGGTGTCCGGCAACCTCGTCTTCACCGCCGGCCAGCTGCCGATGATCGGCGGCGTGCTGCCGGCCGTGGGCAAGGTCGGTGCGGAGGTCGGGGCGGACGAGGCGAAGGAGTTCGCACGCGTCTGCGCCCTCAACGCCCTCGCGGCCGCCGAGAGCGTCATCGGATCGCTCGACCGCGTCACGCGCGTCGTCAAGGTGGTCGGATTCGTGGCATCCGCCCCCGACTTCACCGGGCAGCCCGGCGTCGTCAACGGCGCATCCGAGCTGCTCGGAGCGGTGTTCGGCGAGGCCGGCGCGCACGCCCGCTCCGCCGTCGGCGTCGCCGTGCTGCCGCTCGACGCGCCCGTCGAGGTGGAGCTCGTCCTCGAGTTCGCCTGAGTCGCCGTCTGGCGACTTCTGCTCCTCCACAACGTCGCGTGCCGGGAGTTGTCCACGGATATCGGCCCGGATGTCATCGGCGCGTGGAGAACCGGGTAGCGTCGCCCGCATCAGGCGACCACAGGGCGCAGACGGAACGGAGGCCACCCCGTGAACGACCCGCAGATCTGGACGGTCATCGGCGTGTTCGCCGCCATGATGCTCGGCGGTTTCACGATGTCGACGAGCCTGCTCGCCCGAGTCGTCCGGGTGAGCATCGATGGGCTCGAGAAGAAGATGGATGCCCGCTTCGAAGCCGTGGACACCCGTTTCATGGCCGTCGACGCGCGTTTCGCGGCCGTCGACGCCCGCCTCGAAGCCGTCAACACGCGCCTCGACCACCTCGACCGCGACGTCTCGGCGCTCGTCAGGCGAGCCTGGGACGACCGGACCGAGCCCTAGCGATCCGTCCGAAACCGTGCACTGCCGGGATCAGGCTTCGGGGCTCGTCTGTGAGCCGCCCATGTCGACTGAACGCCCTGGGTACCCGTCGTCATGGAGCTTTCGCCTATCGGGTATGTGAGCAGCACGCGCGCCCAGGCGAGCGACGATCACTGGGACTCCGAGCTCGCGTCCATCGCGTTGACCGAGGACTTCGCGCGGAATGCTCTGCTCGGCCTTGATGCGTTCAGCCATGTCGAGGTCGTCTACTTCTTCCATCTGGTGCTTGGCGACACGATCGAGCGCGGGGCGTGTCATCTCCCAGCGCGGGAAGAATCGCCCCAACCGCATCGGCACGACGATCTGCAAGGTGCTCGGCGTCGACGGCACCGTGCTTCGAGTCAGCGGACTCGACGCGATCGATGGCACGCCGGTGCTCGACCTGAAACCGTGGATGACGGAGTTCGGCCCCCGTGGCGCGGTGCGCCAGCCGGCATGGTCGACCGAGCTGATGGCGGAGTACTGGTGATGCTCAGCAGGCTGCTCCTCCAGAACTCCGTGTGCCGCGAGTTGTCCACGGTATTCGGCCCGGGTGTCGTCGGCGCGCGGACCACCGGGTAACGTCGCTGACATCGGATGACCATCGGGCGCAGACGGAAGGGAGGCCAGCCCATGAACGACCCGCAGATCTGGACTCTGATTGGCGTGTTCACCGCAATCATGCTCGGCGGTTTCACGATGTCGACGAGCCTGCTCGCCCGCGTCATCCGGGTGAGCATCGATGGACTCGAGAAGAAGATCGACGCCCGTTTCATGGCCGTCAACACGCGCCTCGACCACCTCGACCGCGACGTCTCGGCGCTCGTCAGGCGAGCCTGGGACGACCGGACCGAGCCCTAGCGATCCGTCCGAAACGGTGCCAGGGCCGCGGTCAGTCCTCGGCGGTTGCCCCGGCGCGCAGCTTGTCGCTGATCGTCTGCATGACGGAGGTGTCCGCGAGCGTCGTGGTGTCGCCGATCGCCCGGCCCTCCGCCACGTCGCGCAGCAGGCGGCGCATGATCTTGCCGGAGCGGGTCTTCGGCAGCTCTGTCACGATGTGGATGTCGCGCGGGCGCGCGATCGCGCCGATCGCCTGGGTGACGTGCGCGCGCAGCAGCTGCACGAACTCCTCGTCCGTGTGCTCGGCGCGGTGCGACTGCTTGACGATCACGAAGGCGACGACCGCCTGACCGGTCGTCTCATCGGACGCCCCCACGACGGCGGCCTCGGCGACCATCGGGTTCCCGACGAGCGCCGACTCGATCTCGGTCGTCGAGAGGCGGTGCCCTGACACGTTCATGACGTCGTCGATGCGGCCGAGCAGCCAGATGTCGCCGTCCTCGTCGACGTGCGCCCCGTCGCCCGCGAAGTAGCGCCAGCCCTGGTCGCGGAACTTGTCCCAGTAGGTCTCGACGAAGCGGTCCGGGTCGCCCCAGATGCCGCGCAGCATCGACGGCCACGGCTCGCGCACCGTCAGCAGGCCGCCGTTCGGCGGGTCGACGCGCGTGCCGTCGTCGGCCAGGATGTCGATCGTCACCCCCGGGATCGGCACCTGGGCGCTGCCCGGCTTGAGGGTCGTGACGCCGGGAAGCGCCGAGATCATGATGGCGCCTGTCTCGGTCTGCCACCAGGTGTCGACGATCGGCGTCCTGCCTGCGCCGATGACGTCCCGGTACCAGACCCACGCCTCCGGGTTGATGGGCTCGCCGACCGAGCCGAGCAGGCGCAGGCTCGAGAGGTCGAATTGCTGCGGGATCTGCCGCCCCAGTTTCATGAAGGAGCGGATCGCGGTGGGCGCCGTGTAGAGGATCGTCACGCCGTACTTCTGGATGAGCTCCCACCAGCGGCCCGGATGCGGGGTGTCTGGCGTGCCCTCGTACAGCAGCTGGGTGGCGCCGTTCGCGAGCGGGCCGTAGACGACGTAGCTGTGCCCGGTGACCCATCCGATGTCGGCCGTGCACCAGTAGACGTCGGTTGCAGGCTTCAGGTCGAAGACGTCGTGGTGCGTCGCGGCCGCCTGGGTGAGGTAGCCGCCGCTCGTGTGCAGGATGCCCTTCGGCTTCCCGGTGGTGCCCGAGGTGTAGAGGATGAACAGCGGGTTCTCGGCCTCGAAGCCCTCGGCCTCGTGCTCGGGGTCGGCATCCGCCATCACCTCGTCCCACCACAGGTCGCGGCCCGGGGTGAAGTCGACCTCGTTGCCGCCGCGCTTGACGACGACGACGTGCTCGACGCTCGTCTCGCCCTCAAGGGCCGCATCAACGGTCGGCTTGAGCGGGAACACCTTGCCCTTGCGGTAGCCGCCGTCCGCGGTGATGACGAGCTTGGCCTCGGCATCCTCGATGCGGGCGCGCAGGCTCTCGGCGCTGAAGCCGCCGAACACGACCGAGTGGATGGCGCCGAGCCGCGCGACCGCGAGCATCGCGACGACCGCCTCGGGGACGACCGGCAGGTAGATCGCGACCCGGTCGCCTCGGCGGATGCCGAGGACGGCGAGCGCGTTGGCGGCCCGCTTCACCTCGGCGGTCAGCTCGGCGTAGCTGATGCTCCGAGAGTCTCCCGGTTCACCCTCCCAGTGGATGGCGATGCGGTCGCCGTTCCCGGCGAGCACGTGCCGGTCGAGGCAGTTGACGGCGACGTTGAGCGTGCCGTCGGCGAACCATTTCGCGAACGGCGGGTCGGACCAGTCGAGCACCGTGTGGAACGGGGTGTGCCAGTGCAGCTCGCGGGCGCGGTCGGCCCAGTAGCCGAGCCGGTCGGCGGCGGCGCGCTCGTAGAGCTCCGGGCCGGCCGCGGCCCCGGCGGCGAACTCGGGGCTCGGCGCGAAGCGGCGGGTCTCGGTGAGCAGGCTGTCGATCGAGTTGTGGGACATCGTCATCCTCGTGTCGATTCGCGACCGTGCCTGGCAGTCGCGCGGATTTCCTCCGGTGAACGCTCCTGATCCTAGCCGCACGCGCGGGGCGGAGTGACGACGCGGCGGGGGCGCGAGCCGTGGGTGTTGCTCGGCCGGGAGGCGGCGCGGCGGCGGGTCTGAGCGGAGTGCGAGCGGGAAATCTCCGCGATCCGTTGCGGTGGATGCGCCATGCAGTAGACTCTGGGCACCGAGCGTAACCTCTCGGATCTCGCAGCGCTTCGATTCCCCCCAATCACGCGTTGCTGTGGCGGCGTCCATTTCCCCCCAGTATGGACGCCGCCCCTCCGTTTAACAGGGGCGTCGCGGCCTCCGCTCCTCCCCTTCTGCGGTGTTTTCCGACTCTCCCCGGAATCGATCCGGGGCCCGTCACGGCGCAGCGGGATGCGGCAGTCTCGACGGGTGGATGCCCCAGGAGAGGTGCGGGAGCCCGCGCGGCGGGCCGCGCTGCCGGCCGCTTTCGGACCCCTCGGCCCCGTCGTGGCCGATGCCGCGGTGACCGACGTGTTCCTCAACCCCGACGGATCGGTGTGGGTCGACCGCGGCGACGGGGCGCACCAGCAGGCGGGCTTGCGCATCCCGCCCGGCGAGGCGCGCGAGCTCGCGGTGCGGCTCGTGGCGGCCGGCGGGCGCCACCTCGACGAGGCGACCCCGGCGGCCGACGTGCGGATCGGCGACGGCATCCGCGTGCACGGGGTTCTGCCGCCCGTCTCGCCGGACGCCGCCGTGCTGTCCATCCGGCTGCCGCGCGCCGCGGGCCTCGGCCTCGACGCGCTCGATGCGGCCGGCATGTTCGATCGGGTACCTCGAGAACAGGTGGCTGCGCTCGTCGCCCGGCGGGCGAACCTGCTGGTGACCGGGGCGGGCGGCGCGGGCAAGACGACGCTGCTCGGCGCCCTGCTGAGCGGCGCACCCCCCTGCGAGCGGATCGTGCTCGTCGAGGACGTGGCCGAGCTGCGGGTCGCGCACCCGCACGTGGTCCGCCTCGAGGCGCGCCAGCCGAACCTCGACGGGGCCGGCGCGATCGGGCTCGACCGGCTCGTCCGCGAGGCACTGCGGATGCGGCCTGACCGACTCGTGGTGGGGGAATGCCGCGGGCCGGAGCTGCGCGAGCTGCTCACCGCCCTCAACACCGGGCACGACGGGGGAGCGGGCACCCTGCACGCCAACTCGCTCGCCGATGTGCCGTCCCGCCTCGAGGCACTCGGTGCGCTCGCGGGGTGGACGGATGCCGCCCTCGCCCGGCAGGCGGTGAGCGGCATCGACGCGGTGCTGCACCTCGAGCGCGGCGGGGACGGCGTGCGCCGCCTCACGGAACTCGGGCGCCTGCGGCTCACCTCGCGCGGGCGTTTGATCGCGGAGGCGACGTGATGCGGGGACGCCGTGCGGCCGCGCCGGTCGCCGGTGCCGCGCTCGACGAGACCGCAGACGCCGTGCACCGGCTGGCGGTGCTGCTCGCGGCAGGGCTCGATCCGCTCGGCGCGGTGCGGATGCTGGGGGACGGCGGCGAGGTGCTCGCGACCGCAGCCGGGTGCGAGAGCCCTCTCGAGGTGCCGGAGGCGATCGTGGCCGCTGCCGCGGGAACGGACGAGTCGGCGCGGCGCGGCTGGTGCGCCCTCGCGGCCTGCTGGCTCGTCGCGACCGAGGCGGGTGCTCCGCTCGCTGGGGCCCTCGAGCGCTCGGCCGAGACGCTGCGTTCGCTCGCCGATGCCGACCGCCAGGTCGAGCTCGCGCTCACCGGGCCGCTCGCGACCGCCCGGATCGTGGCGCTGCTGCCCGCCGTGGGAGTGCTCATGGCCGTGCTCATCGGCACGGACCCGGTCGGGGTGGTGCTCGGAACGGTCCCTGGCGCCGTGTCCGCGTTGCTCGGCGCGGCCGCGCTCCTCGCCGGGGTGCGCTGGAACCGCCGTCTCGTCGCCGCCGCCCGGGTCGCCGACCCGCTCGCGGGGCTGGTCCACGAACTCCTGGCCCTCGCGATGGCGGGCGGTGCGCCCCCGGATGCCGCCCGCGGGCGCGTCGAGGCGGCGCTGCGGCGCTGCGGCCTCGACGCCTCCCTCGATGCCGCCGACGCCTCCGTCGACTTCGCGGTGCGGGCCGGAGTGCCCGTCGCGGCGCTGCTGCGCGCGGAGGCCGCGCGAGCCCGCCGGCTCGCGCTCGCCGAGGTGCTGCGTCGCGCCGCGCTGCTCGGCCCGCGC
>JASGGJ010000076.1:0-12375 GCA_047605085.1 Protaetiibacter sp. | reverse complement strand
CCGGGAGGCGCGGCCGGTGGGTCTCGATACGCCGCTTCGCGGCACTCGACCAGCGGAACCGGAACGAACGCGCGCAACTCGACCAGCGAGTGGGCGCGCTAGTACCGCAGCGGATGCGTCGCCGCCTGCAGATCCGCCTCGGGGACCCGCGCGACGCTCTCCGGGGCGCGGCCGTCCTTCCAGCGCCGCAGCACCCCCTGCGGCACCTCCTCCACGAGGAGGCCGAAGCAGAAGTGGTCGCGCCAGTCGCCGTTGATGTGGATGTACCGCCGCCGCAGCCCCTCGTAGCGGAATCCGAGCTTCTGCACGACCCGCAGGCTGGGGGCGTTCTCCGGCCGGATGCAGATCTCCATCCGGTGCAGCCCCATGCCGAAGAAGCAGTGGTCGGTGGCGAGCGCGACCGCGGTCGGCGTCACGCCGCGCCCCGCGAACCGTTCCGCCACCCAGTAGCCGATCGTCGCCGACGACAGCGAGCCGTAGACGATGCCGGAGACGTTGAGCTGCCCGGCCAGCTCGCCGTCGGCCTCGACCACGAACGGCAGGCCCGCCCCCGCTCGCGCGTTCGCCTGCAGGGAGCGGATCGACGCCCGCACGTCGAACCCGGCCGGCCCGTGGGGGCTGGTGGCCTCCCACTGCCGCAGCCACCCCCGGTTGCGGGCGAGCTCCTGCTCGAGAGAACGCGCGTCACGGATGCGGACGGGACGGATCGTGACGTGTCCGTCGCTCAGGGTCGGGGTTGCCATCTCGGCGCAAGACTACTGCCGCACCGCCTCAGACCGGGAAGGCGCCTCAGCCGTCCTCGCCGCCCTGCCACGGCGATTCCTCGCTCGGCAGGCTCGCCACGAACTCCTGCAACCACGGCCGGAAGTCGGGACCGAGGTCGTCGCGGTCGCTCGCGAGCCGCACGATCGCCTTGAGGTAGTCGAGACGATCGCCCGTGTCGTAGCGGCGCCCCCGGAACACGACGCCGTACACGCCCCCCGCCCACTCCGGACCGGTCGCGAGCTCCTGCAGCGCATCCGTCAGCTGGATCTCGCCGCCCTTCCCTGGCGGGGTGCGCTCGAGCACCTCGAAGATCTCGGGGCGCAGCACGTAGCGGCCGATGACGGCGAAGTTCGACGGCGACTCACCCGGCGGCGGCTTCTCGACGAGCCCCGTGATCCGCACGATGTCGTCGGCACCGCTCGGCTCGACCGTCGCGATCCCGTACAGGTGCGTCTGCGAGGGATCCACCTCGAGCAGGGCCACGACCGTCGTGTTGAGGCTCTGCTGCACCTCGAGCATCCGGCTCAGCAGCGGATCGCGCATGTCGATGATGTCGTCGCCGAGGAGCACCGCGAACGGTTCGCGGCCGACGTGCATCTTCGCGCGGAGCACGGCGTGCCCGAGCCCCTTCGGATCTCCCTGCCGCACGTAGTGCACGTCGGCGAGGTTCGTCGAGTAGTCGACCTTCTGCAGCTTCTCGTCGTCGCCCTTGCTCGTGAGCACGGCCTCGAGCTCGCCCGCGCGGTCGAAGTGGTTCTCGAGCGCGTTCTTGTTGCGGCCGGTGATCATGAGCACGTCGGTGAGGCCGGCGGCCACCGCCTCCTCCACGACGTACTGGATCGCCGGCTTGTCGACGACGGGGAGCATCTCCTTCGGCATCGCCTTGGTCGCCGGCAGGAAACGCGTGCCGAGTCCGGCGACCGGGATGACGGCCTTGGTGGTGGGAACAGGGGAAGCCATGCGAGCCAGGCTAACCCGAGCCACCCCCGCTCGGGTTACGGGTCTTTTACAATCGGACATGTGCCGGACGAACCCGAGAACCGCAAACGCGCTCTGCGCGCGGAACTCCGGGAGCGCCGCCGCATCCGCACCGCGACCGAGCGCGAGCGCGCGGCCGCGGCGATCACGCAGCACCTCGTGCAACTCGCGAGCGACCTCGACGCCGGGTTGATCGCCGCCTACCTGTCCACCCCCGACGAGCCGGGCACCCGCGACTTCCTGCGCTGGGCGGACGGCCGCGGCATCCGGATCCTGCTTCCGGTCTCTCGCGCGGACGGCCTGCTCGACTGGGCTCCGTACGACGGCACCGACGACGAGCAGGACATCCTCGGGATGCCGACCCCCGCGAGCGAGCTGCTCGGGCCGATCGCGATCAACGCGGCCGACCTCATCCTGGTCCCCGCGGCCTGCGTGGCGCGCGACGGGATGCGGCTCGGCTGGGGACGCGGATACTTCGACAAGACGCTCGGCTCGATGGAGGGCTGCCCGCCCGTCTACGCCGTCATCTTCGACGACGAACTCGTCGACGAGGTGCCAACCGAGCGGCACGACATGCCCGTCGACGGCGTCGTCACCCCGAGCGGCATCGTCTCCTTCGCGGCCTGAGCTTCACCCCGTCCCTCGCACCCCGTAGCCTGGGGGAACGGCCCCGCGCCGACCACCCCTCCCCCGACAGATAGGAAGCAATCGTGAAGGGCTTCAGAGACTTCATCGTCCGCGGCAACGTCATCGACCTCGCGGTCGCCGTCGTCATCGGTGCCGCGTTCACCGCGATCGTCACCGCGATCGTCAACGCCGTCATCAACCCGTTGATCGGCGCGCTGTTCAACGCCGAGAGCCTCAACGAGGCGCTCCCCGTCTCGATCCCGACCACCTCGGGCGGCACGGCGACCCTCTACTTCGGCGCCGTCATCGGCGCGGTGATCAATTTCCTCATCGTCGCGGCCGTCGTCTACTTCGCACTCGTGCTTCCGGTCACCAAGCTGAAGGAGCGCCAGGACGCCAAGAAGGGCGTCGCCGAGGAGGAGGCCGGCCCCACCGAGACGGAGCTGCTCACCGAGATCCGCGACCTGCTCGCCGAGCGCAAGTAGGCTGTTGAGTAGCCGCCTCGGGCGGCTACTCAACAGCGGGGGCGGCGACCATTCAACAAACCGTGCGCACCGGAATTCGGGCGCGACCGCGCTCGTGCCCGAATTCTGCGCAGCGCCGCGGATTACCGCGGCGCCAAAACTAATAGTGCGGCGGCTTCTCCCGCCGCATCCGCTCGTCGTTCTCGGTGCGCGAATGCCGCGGCGGCTCCGGGGCCGGATGCGGGTCGCTGCCCGGCGGCGGCTCAGTCCTGACGCGCCGTCGGCGCGGGCGCGGGACGGGCGGCTGCTCCTCAGCCGACGGCGTATCCGGCAACGACGGGGATCTCTTCGGTGATCGGGCCGCCCGCGAGCCCTGCCGTCTGCGCGATCCGGTCGGCGACCGCATCCGGATCGGTGAACAGCTCGAAGGCGTGCACGCGCGCGTAGTGCCAGCCGAGACGCCGCAGCACCTCGGGACGCAGACGCAGGGCCTCGCGCAGGCTGCGGCCAGCGAACACCGCATCGGTGTCGACGACGACGCACATGCCGCCGTTGGCTGCCACGAGGCCGAGCTTGCCGCGGTGTCCGAGAGCGACGCGGAGCCCACGCGCCTCGAGCCGCCGCGCGAGGTCGACGAGCATCGGGTCGGAGTCGTCTGGCAGGGGCGGCTCGGAGCGGCGCGAGGCGATCTCGCCGAGCAGTTCGGCGAGCACCACGGCGCCGTGCTTCATCCGGGTCTCGTCGAGATCGTCCGGCCCCACGCAGGTGACGATCACGAGCGAGCGGCGGGCCCGCGTCATGGCGACCGCGAGCAGGCGCTCGCCTCCCGGTCTGCTGAGGGCGCCGAAGTCGCTCAGCACGCGGCCGTGCGGGGTGCGCCCGTAGCCGAGCGAGAACACGACGCGGTCGCGGCTCTGGGCGACCGCGCGCTCCAGCGGCAGCACGGCGAACGGTTCGGCACGCTCGCCGAGCACGAACTCGCTGAGCGCCGGATGCGTCGCCATCTTCGCGAGCACGGCGTTCATGACCCGCACGGTGTGCTTGTCGGACGCGCTCACCACCATGAGCGACTCGCGCGGACGCGTCTCGGCGTGGGCGACGACGAGTTCGACGACCCGGGCGACCTCGGCGTCGACCGACTCGACGGCGCCCGTCTCGGAGTCGGGGAGCCCCGTCCCGTTGTCGATGTAGTCGAGCGACAGGCTCCCGTGCCCGAGGAACGAGCCCGCCCACGGGAGCGCGTCGATGCGCCCCCCGTAGAAGCGCCGGTTGACGAGCTCGGTGAGGTCCTCGCCTCCTGCCCGGTAGCTGCGGGTGAGCGTCAGCACCGGGAGCACGGAGGCGAACTGCGCGAACGCCGAGCGGGCGTGCAGATCCGCCTCAGCGGGGATCGGATCGGCGTGCTGCTCACCGTAGCCCGCTGGTTGAGTAGCCCGCGAAGCGGGCGTATCGAAACCGCCCTCTGCGCCGTCGAGCTCCGCCTCCCCCGCATCCTCGCCGGTCGATTCGTCCTCATCCGCCTCGGCATCATCGGCCGCCTCGACGTCATCGACGTCATCCGCGAGCGCCCGCATCCGCATCGCCAGCGACGGCGGATTCGCGACCGCGACGGGTGACTCCTCCCCCTCGTCGAGTCCGATCCGGAACGGCGCGGGCGTCTGCGTGACGGGGTCGCCGAACGCGATCACCTGCCGGGCCCGGCGGATGGCGCCGACGTTCTCGGCGACCGTCGTCGCTCCCGCGTCCACGAGGATCACGACATCGATCGGCATGGTGTCGCTCACCTGGCCGATCTCGTACGGCGAGGCGAGCCACACGGGAGCCACCGTGCGCGACAGGTGCGGCGCGAGCCGCTGCAGCGACTCGGCGGTCAGCGTGTCGGTCGTGATGAGCCGTTTGAGGGCGGCCGCCTCGTCGGGCCAGTCGACGAGCCCGATCCGCCAGCTCTCGGCGAGCTGCCAGGCGAGGGTTCCCGCACTGCCCTGCTGGTGCGCCTCGTCGACGAGGCGGAAGTCCGCCTCGAGACGCTGCAGCACATCCGTCTTGGCGCCGAGCAGCGCGCGATCGCCCGCGAGCAGGCCGTCGAGAGCCGACCGCCACCAGGCGAGCTCGAGCTCCGCGGGCACCCGGTCCTCCGGGACGTGCCGCGCGGCGAGATCGGCGAGGAGATCGTCGAGTTCGAGCTCGCGCAGCTGCTGCACGAGGGCGCTGCGCTCCTGCAGGTTGTTGAGCACATCGGACTCGGCGGCGAGCTCCCCGAGCAGCGCGTCGAGCTGGTGCAGCGGCAGGGAGGCGAGGCGCGTCTCGGGGGTGGTGCGTCCGAGCGGGCCGTCGAGCTCGGCGAGGTCGGCCGACACCTGCTGCCAGGCGACCTGCACATCCGAGATGCCGGTGGGCACCTCGGGCGTCACGCCCGCGGCGACGTAGCGCTGCCACAGGATGCGCTGCTGCTGGATCGCGGTGAGCGCCTCGTGCAGGTCGCCGACGTGCATGCCGGGCCGCACGTACTCGCGGGCGAGCTTTCTGAGGCGGCGGCGGTTCACCCGCGACATCTCGGGGGCGTCGCGACGCGGAGCGGTGGCGACGATGAGCTCGGAGAGCGAACGGTCGAAGACGCTCGGCTCGAATCTGTCGAGGGTGTCGCGCAGCTCCGACAGCAGCCGGAGGTAGATGCCGAGCTCGGCGATCGTCGTGAAGGGGCGCATCCGCGTCTTCCCGATCACCGTGTTCGCCTTCACGAGCAGACGCGACAGCGTCTCGGCGTGCAGCCGCTGGGCGAGGCCGTGCGCACGGGCCGCCTCCTCGCCGCTGCCGAACTGCGCGCCGTACCACGGCGAGTCGCCCGGGCCGTAGCGGAACTCCCCGAGCCGGGCCGCCTCCACCATCGTCGCGGCGACGCGAGCGCGGTCCCCCGCGAGGGCGAGCACGGCGGTCGGCGTGAGACAGGCTGTCGTGGTGGGCGGATGCGGCAGAAGCGCGAGCCGGGACAGCTCGGCCACGCAGTCGAACACCGAGACCCACAGCACCTCGTCGGTTCGCGAGAGCGCCTCGCGGTAGTCGATGAGCACGCTGCGCAGCCGCACGAGCGCCTCGTCGACCTCGGCGAGCTGGGGCTGCACGGCCCGCTCGTTGCGCGCGATGCCGCGCACCACGTCGCGCCGCAGCGTCGCGGGCGACACCGCCATCCCGGCGAGGCCGACATCGCCCAGTCGTTGCGCGATCCCGCGCAGGCTCGCCCGGCGCGGACTCACGACGAGCACCCGCTTGTTCTGGCCGACGAGCATGCCGAGAGCGTTGACGACGGTCTGGGTGGCACCCGTGCCCGGCATCGTGCGCACGACGAGCGAGTTGCCCGCCGCGATCTGGGCCACGATGTGCTCCTGCTCGGCGTCCGCGTCGAGCAGGAGCGAGTCGGTCGATGGGTCGCGCCGGTCGGGGTCGACGGGCTCGACGGCCTGGTAGCCCTCCTCGAGCGCCCACTTGGCGGTCGCGTCCCCGGCGACCGCGTCGAGCACGGGATGCGCGAGCTCCTGCGCGTCGGCGAGGAGCGCCGGGGCGATCTCCGTAAAGCACGACACGACGAGCCGCGGCTGCACGACGAACTCGCCGAGGTGGCCGGTGAGCCGTCGCAGCTGGTCGATGACGGCGTTCGGCTTGAAGGTGCCGTCGTCGTCCGAGAGTGCGACGAAGCTCGCGGCGTCGAGCGCGATGCCGTACTGCGACTCGAGCGCGCGCGCGAACGCGGGGTTCAGAACGGCGGGGCCCCGCATCCGCAGCTCGAAATCGCGTCCGTGGCGACGGATGGCGAGCGGGCGCAGCAGGAGCGGCGCGCAGTAGGCGACGCGCTCGTGAGTCCACCGCACGATGCCGATGCCGAGGTGCACGACGTCGAGGCCACGGGTCGTCGACAGGTCGAGGCTGCGGGCGGTGATCCGCTCGGCGGCGATGCGTGCGCCGCGCAGGGCGAGGTCGTCGCGGATGAGCTGCGACAGCAGCGTCGGCTTTCCCGTGATGAAGCGGGCAAGCCCCCCGGGGTGGGTCGTGGAGAGCTCGATGCGCGTCGTCGGCGAGTCGACGAAGTGCACGAGCGGCGAGACCCCGCCGAGCTGGGCGAGCTCCGCGCGCCACGCCTCGCGCGCGGGCTCCGCGACGTCCGGGGCCACCGGGGCGCGGGCGAGCTGCGGCGTCGCCGCCGGCTGCGGGGACGCGGCCGGATTCACCGGGATCTCCCCGGAATCGTCATCCCGTCGGTTGGCAGGCCACACATGGCCACGATAGGGGGCGGCACCGCTGGAACCGGGGAGCGAAACGCCCCCGCCGCGAGCCCGGCGTCCCCTTGCCGTGCTTGACTTGCCACCGTGCCCGACGCGCGGTGGAACCACAACATCCACTACCACCGCGTGATCCTCGACGCCGTCGGGGAGGGCGCCCGCAGCGCCCTCGACATCGGATGCGGCGACGGCCTGCTGCTGTGCGAACTGGCGGCGCGGATGCCGCGAGCCGTCGGCATCGACACCGACGCGCCGTCGCTCTGCCGCGCCCGCCGAGAGCTGGCGGCTGCGGGGGTCGGCGCGGAGCTCGTCCACGGCGACGTGATGACGCATCCGTTCGCGCCAGGCTCGTTCGACGTGGTCGCCTCGATCGCGACCCTGCATCACCTGGATGCCGAGGCGGGGCTGCGGCGGATGCGCGAGCTGGTGGCGCCGGGCGGCCTGCTCGGCATCGTCGGGCTCGCGGCGGAGGCGTCTCCGGCTGATGCCGCCCGTGGTCTCGCCGCGGCGGTGGCGAATCGCCCGTACCAGCGACTGACACGGCGAACGCTCTGGGAGCACGGCGCTCCGACGGTGTGGCCACCGCCCGTCGACTACGGCACGATGCGCCGATTGGTGGGCGAGCTGCTGCCCGGCGCGCAGTTCCGCACCCATCTGTTCTGGCGATACAGCGTGCTGTGGCGCCGCCCGTAGGACTCTCAGGCGTCGAGCTCGAGCGTCAGGTAGACCGAGTGCGGATCGAGCACGTAGTCCGCGAAGGGGTCCCGCTCGACGAAGCCCGCACTGGCGTAGAGGGCACGCGCGGGCGCGAAGAAGTCCTCGGTGCCGGTCTCGAGGCTCACCCGTCGGTACCCGCGGGCACGAGCCTCCTCGAGCACGTGCTCGAGCAGCGTTCGCCCGTAGCCCCGGCCGCGGGCCGCGGCATCCGTGCGCATCGACTTGAGCTCGCCGTGCGCGGGGTCGAGCTGCTTGAGCGCGACACAGCCGAGCACGGCGTCACCCTCGGTGAGCACCCAGAACGTCACCGAGGGATGCTGCAGGCCCGTCACGTCGAGGGCGTGCACGCTCTCGGGCGGCGAGGTCGCGCGCATGTCGGCGAGGTGGTCCTCGAGCAGGCGCAGCACGCGCGGGTCGCTCAGCTCGCCGAGGGTGATCGCGGGGGTGCTCATCCCCTCCATTGTGGCGGCTTCCCGAAGCGTCGCCTCGCGCGCCGTCAGAGGCGTTCGAGGAGCGCGGTGAGCTTCGCGAGCCGTTCGCGGGGCAGCACCACCGCCGCCTCCGAGGTCGCGCTCCTCACCGCGGTCGCGAGGATGTCGTAGATCACGAGCTCCGCCCAGCGCGGGGCGGCCTCGTCGGACTGCGCCCGGACCTGGTGCTCCATGGTCGAGGTCACCCGCCCGGTCACCACGTCGTACTGCACGAGGAGGCCGCGCCAGCTGTCGCCGTCGGGGAAGCACACGGCGCGGAGCCCGGGCAGCACCTCGAACTCGGCGCAGTGCACGAGACCGTCGGGGTTGGGCGGCAGGGTGCCGAGCCTGGGGTTCATCTCGGGCAGATCCCAGGCGAGGGTGCCGACAAGCTCGCGCACGCGCTTCTTGTCCGCCGGGATCGCCATGCGTACAAGGTACCCGCGCAATCGATCAGGTGGGCTGCTCGGCGCGCTCACCGGCGCGGCATCCCGGCGTTAGGGTGAGCCCATGCCCGCGGCGCTCCCGCGCTACGCCACCGCCCACGTCCTGGGCGCGATCGGCGCGCTCGCCGGCATCCTGCTTCTGCTGTCCCCGTTCTACGGCTACCACCGCGACGAGCTCTACTTCCGGATGCTTCCGCTCGCGTGGGGCTACACCGACCTGCCGCCCCTGACTCCCCTCCTGGCCCACGCCGCGACCGCGGTGCTCGGCGACTCCGTCGTGGCGCTGCGCGTCGTCGCGCTCGTGTGCGCCGTGGGATCCCTGCCGCTGTACGCCGCGATCACCCGCGAGCTCGGCGGAGCACGACTCGCCCAGGCGTTCACGGTCTGGGGGATGGCGGGCGCGACGATGACGCTGCTGTTCGGGCACGTGCTGCTGACCGCGAGCCTCGATCTGGTCGTGTGGCCGGCGGCGCTGCTGTGCGTGATCCGCGCCGTGCTGCGCGGCGATGGCCGCTGGTGGCTCGCCGCGGGCGCGATCGTCGGCGCGAGCACCTTCAACAAGCTCCTCGTGGTCGTGCTGCTTGCCGGGATCGCGCTCGGCCTGACGGTGTGCGGTCCGCGGAGGTGGTTCCGCTCCGGCTGGCTCTACGCGGGGGTCGCCGCGGTCATCGTCCTCGCGCTGCCGAGTCTCGTGTATCAGGCGAGCCACGACTGGCCGCAGCTTGCCATGGGCGTCGCCCTCGGCGAGGAGAACGCCGCAGAGGTGCGCGTGATGATGTGGCCCTTCCTGGTGCTGCTCGTCGGACCCGTGCTCGCCGTGTTCTGGGTCGTCGCCATCGTCGCACTGTTCCGGAGGCCAGCGTGGCGGTCGCTGCGCTGGCTCGCGATCGTCTGGCTCGTCGTGGTCGTCTTCGTCTTCGTGGCCGGCACGCAGTTCTACTACACGGCCGGCGTGCTCGGGGTACTCGTCGCGGTGGGCGCGGTGCCGATCGCGGAGTGGGCGCGCACGCACGGGCGCCGCATCCTGGTGTCCGTCCTGCTGGCGATCAACGCGGTGGGCTGCGCGGTGACCTCGCTTCCGTTATTGCCCGTCGCCTGGTTCGGGGCGAGCGGTCTCGCGGCCGTGAACTCGGCATCCGCGGACCAGCTCGGCTGGGAGCGCTACGTCGGCCAGATCGCCGACGCCGCGCGCGTGGCCGATGTCGACGTCATCATCGCGAGCAACTACGGCGAGGCCGGCGCACTCGACCGCTACGGTGTCGGCCTGCCGCCCGTGGTGAGCGGCCACAACGCCCTCTGGGAGCTGACGACCCCGGCTCCGGATGCGCGGACCGTGCTGATCGTCGGCGGCCAGGGCGAGCGGGTGACGGCGCTGTTCGCGTCGTGCGAGGTCGTGGGCGAACTCGACAACGGTGTCGGCGTCGACACCGAGGAGCAGGGCGAGCCGCTGACGGTGTGCAGCGACCCGGTCGAGCCGTGGGCGCAGCTGTGGGCGAGCTTCCGGCATCTGGATTAGGCCCGCGCGGGCGAATCCGACGGCCCCGCGCCGGTGATCCCCGCCGCGCGCGCACGCGCGACGAGCTCGCGGAGCCCATCGATGATGTCCTCCCGCTCCAGCCCGGGCATCACACGCTCGCCAAGGTCGTCTCGTCGACAAGGAGGTTGCGGTCGAGAACCTGCGGCGGAACGTCAGCGCGTTCGGGAATCGGCGCATAACGGCTGTACCGGAGCGGTTGCGGTGATTCGAGCCGCGGGCAGGCACAGCGAGCAGCTGATGACCGGTTCGACGCAGGATGCGGTCGAGCGTCTCCACCGTCGGCGCCCGATGCCCGTGTTCGATGAGCGAGACATCGGCCTGCCCGGTGCCGGAGAGGCGGGCGAGTTCCGATTGGCTGACTCCGCTGTGCGCTCGAGCGGCGCGAAGCGGGGTTGCGGCTGTCATGGGTCTCATCTCCGACTGCGGTATATCGGATGCGAAATGAGATGGTCGGGCTATTGAACCGCGCAACCGCCGCCTCACCGCGTCGCCGCGAGGAACCGCCCGGCGCACTCGCGCAGCAGGGCGCTGAGTTCGGGCGAGTCGAGCACCTGGAACGGCCAGCTGAGCCAGACGAGAGCGGCGGCGAGCACCTCGACGCGCACGTCCGCGATCCGCCAATCGGTGACCGGGGCGCCATCCGCGCTGCTGGCCGCCGAGAGATCGTGGGCATAGGGGCCGAGCCGCCGCTCGACCTCGGCGAGCGGCGCCCGGATGCGGATGGTCGCGGCGACCTCGGGCTGCACCGCGGCGAGACGCTCGGCGACGAAGGCCGCAGCGTCACCGCCCGGCACCGGGGGCGGCGAGCCGCGGAGGCCGGTCGGCTCGGCCGCGGCGATGCGATCGACGCGCAGGGTGCGCCAGTCCTGACGCTCGACGTCCCAGCACAGCAGGTACCAGCGGGAGCCGCGCGGCACGAGGCGCACGGGTTCCACCCGGCGCACGCCGGCCTCGGCGGCACCCGGATCGGATGCCCGGGCGTATCGGATGCGTAGGCGCTCCCGGTCGCGACAGGCGAGCGCGAGCACGGCGAGGAGCTCAGCGTCGATGCTCGCCATGTCCGGCGGGGCACCGAAGGAGACCGCCGAGCGGATCGCGCGCACCCGTCCCCGGAGTGCTGACGGCATCACCTGCTCCACCTTGGCGAGCGCGGTCAGCGCGAGCTCACCCGCCCCGGCGACGCCGCTGGCCGCCGCGGACGACAGCGCGGCCGCGATGGCGCCGGCCTCCTCGGGGGTGAAGGCCAAAGGCGGCAGTTCGCCACCGGTGGAGAGCCCGTATCCTCCGTCGCGACCGCGCCGCGCCTCGACCCGATAGCCGAGTTCGCGCAGCCGCTCGACGTCGCGCCGCAGCGTCCGCCCGGTCACCTCGAGCCTGCGTGCCAGCTCCTCGCCCGGCCAGAACCGCCGCGCTTGGAGCAGTTCGAGCAGGCGGAGCGCGCGCGAGGTCGTCGAGCTTTCCGTCATGACACCATCTTCGTCGATTCAAAGGACAGAAACTGACCTAATACGCGACGACACTGGGAGAAACCGGCCCCAGAGGCCCCTATCGGAGGAGAAATCATGAACATCCTCGTCACCGGCGCCACCGGCTCCGTCGGACGCCGACTCGTCGACACGCTGCTCGACCACGGCGCGCACGTCGTGGCGCTCACCCGCGACCCCGCGCGGGCTGGCCTCCCGCCCGCGGTCCAGGTCGTAGCGGGAGACTTCGCCGACCCGTCCACGCTGGACAGCGCGGTGTTCACCGGGGTGGATCGCGCCTTCGTGTTCCCCGCCGACGGCGCGGACGCCTTCGTCGACGCGGCCTCCCGGGCCGGTGTCGAGCGCTTCACCGTGCTGTCGTCCCTCGCCGCCGCGAAGGAGTTCCCGCGCGACGTGGGCTCGGCGAGCCAGCTGCACCACAGCGCCATCGAGGACGCCGTGACCTCCCGCACCGAGCAGTGGACGATCCTTCGGCCCGGCACCTTCGCCAGCAACCTCCTGTCGTGGGCGTGGCCGATCAAGAACGGCTGGCCGATCCGCGCCCCGTACCTCGCCTCCGCGCAGGCGCCGATCCACGAGGCGGATGTCGCGGACGCCGCCGCCGCGACGCTCCTGC
>JASGGJ010000075.1:0-12784 GCA_047605085.1 Protaetiibacter sp. | reverse complement strand
CGGCGCAAGAAGACTCAGTACCACCCCTTGGCTTCGGAGTGCCCCCAGGCGACGCAGGGGGTGCCGTAGCGGCCCGCCACGTAGCCGAGACCCCATACGATCTGCGTCGTGGGGTTGGTGGCCCAGTCCGCCCCGGCGCTCGCCATCTTCTCTCCCGGCAGGGCCTGCGGGATCCCGTACGCGCCGGAACTCGTGTTGTGGGCGTAGACGTTCCAGTGGGACTCCTTGTTCCACAATGCCACCAGGCAGTCGAACTCCGACTGGGTCCATCCGCGCGCGATGACCAGCTCGTACGCGATCGCCTGAGCCGTTCCCGGGTCCGGAATCCCCACCGCGGGGGCGGTCGCGGCGGCCGGTTTCGGCTTGATGATGTCGAAACCGTCGCGGACAGCGGTCTCGGCGGCCACCTGAGCCGCGACCTCGTCGATGACGACGAGCGTCTGAGAGTCGACGGGAGCGGCGGCGTCCGGGTTACTCGACGCGGCGAGGGTGGCGGCCGAGGTCAGCCCGGTCGGTTCCACGAGCAGGGCGGCGACGAGGCCGATCGAGGCGAGGTAGGCGAAGGTGCCGAGCACCCAGCGCGGACGCACGGCACCGGTGGCTCGGGTGGTGGCGCGGGCGCGCGCGAACTCGATCGCCTCCCCGGGCGGTTCGGGAGAAGTCCCCCGGCGCCGAATTCCGCTCACAGTCGGACAAGTGTACCGGCGCGGCCCGGAAAGGCCATGGGAGCCGCCCTCCGGACGGAGCGGGCGGTCAGCGGACGGCGAGGATGACGCGCGTGACCGTGTCGAGCAGGTAGTCGACCTGCGCCTCGTGATAACCGCCGCGCTGGGCGCGGAACGCGACCGTGCGGACGTCGTCCGGGCCGAGTGCGGTACCGCTCTGGAAGTAGGCGGCGATGCGATCGGCGAAGGCGTCGACATCCGCGACCGAGTAGCCCACCGTGAGGAACGTCACGCGGCGGAACCTCTTGCCCGTCGGCCGCACGACGCGGTCGAGGATCTCCTGGGCCGTCTGCCTCGCCTCGGCGTACCAGGCCTCCTCGCCCTCGCGGGCGATCTCCCGATCGCGCTCCCTGGCCGCGAACGCGTCCTCGAGACGTTCCAGGGCCGCGTCGACGTGCGTCGTCGAGTAGCCGCCCTTGCGCATCGAGAAGGCGGTGGTGCGGATACTGTCGGCCGTCACGACCGAGACATCCGGGTTGTCCGCGGTGTAGGCCCGGCGAGCGTCCTCGAGGAACTCCTCGACCTCGTCGATGTCGTAACCGGGACGACCCTTGCGGGCGCGCGGAAAGGTCATGCTCACCCGGACATGCTACCGAGTGCGAGGCGGGACGCCGCTCAATGGAAGACCAGGAAGAACGCGTAGGCGACGGCCGCCGACGGCAGGATCGAGTCGAGACGGTCGAGGAAGCCGCCGTGGCCCGGTAGCCAGCCTGAGATGTCCTTGATGCCGAGCTCGCGCTTGATGAGCGACTCGGTGAGGTCGCCCATGGTGGCGACGAGCATGAGCACGAGCCCCATGATCGTGCCCTCCCACCAGGGCTGGCCGAGCATGAGCCACGCGAGCAGGGTGCCGGTCGCCATCGCGACGACGGCCGCACCCGCGAAGCCCTCCCAGGTCTTGCCGGGGCTGATGCGCGGGGCCAGCTTGTGTCGGCCGAAGCTGAGGCCGGACGCGTAGGCGCCGACGTCGGTCGAGACGACGATGATGAGTGCGGCGAGCACCCACCACTGACCGCCCTGCTCGCCGGCGAGCACGACGTAGAAGCCCGCGAGAAAGGTCACGTAGAGCTGCACGAACGCGCCCGCGCCGAGATCGGCGAGCACCTCTCGCGCGGGAACCCGATGGCTCGGCCGCAGCAGCTCGCCGATCCGCCACAGGCTGACGAGCACGATGCCGGCGATGACGGCGAGCCACAGGCCGGGCACGTGCAGCAGGAAGGCGGCGGGCAGCACCGCGATGCCGGCGACGATCGACACGACCCGCGGCACGTCGCGCCCGGCCCCGCGCAACGCGGTCGACAGCTCCCACACGGTGAAGCCGACGAGGAAGGCGGCGAACGGGACGAACAGCCATGGCGAGATCAGCAGGCTCACGAGCAGGGTGGCGCCGAGCGCGACGCCGATGGCGATCGCGGCGAGCAGGTTGCGGCCGGTGCGGGCCTTGATCTTCTCCTGCGTCTGGTCGAACTGGTCGCGGGCGTGCTTGACCTGGGCTTCGAACTCCTCGCGCGCGTGCTGCGCGTGCGCTTCGAGCTCGGCGCGGGTTTGCTGGGCTCGTGCCTCGAGCTCCTCGAGGGGGGTGCGCTTGTCGGACGGCGCGGGGGGGTCGGGCGGCGCGGCGCCCTCGGGGTCTCGGCGCATCAGACCTCGAGCAGCTCGGCTTCCTTGTGCTTGAGCGCGACGTCGATCTGGTCGACGTGCGACTTCGTGAGGGTGTCGAGCTCCTTCTCGGCACGTGCCACGTCGTCCTCCCCGACCTCCTTGAGCAGGGCGTCGAGCTCGTCCTTCGCCTTGCGGCGGACGTTGCGGATGGCGACCTTCGCATCCTCGCCCTTGGCCCGCACGATCTTGACATACTCCTTGCGGCGCTCCTCGGTGAGCTCGGGCATGGTCACGCGGATGATGGTGCCGTCGTTCGTGGGGGTCGCCCCCAGGTTCGGGAAGTTGACGATCGCCTTCTCGATCTCCTTGAGCGCGGTTTTGTCGTAGGGCGTGACGACGAGGGTGCGCGCCTCGGGGTTCTGAAGACTCGCGAGCTGAGCGAGCGGCGTCGGGGTGCCGTAGTACTCCACGAGGATCTTCTGGAACAGCGCGGGGTTCGCCCGTCCCGTGCGGACGGTGGCGAAGTCGTCCTTGGCGACCTCGACGGCTCGGCCCATCTTGTCCTTGGCCTCGGCGAGAACGTCACTGATCACGGGGGGCTCCTTCGGTGTGCCGGGCGACTCGACCCCAGCTTACTGACACCCCGCGAGATGTCCCGATCCGTACAGTCGGCGCGCGGAACGTTCCCAGGGGGCATCCCGCGGGGATCAGGTGACGAAGTCGATAAGGCGCTCCACGGGGGCGAGGAGGGCCGGCTCGAGGTCGGTGTAGCGGCGGACGGAGGCGAGGATGCGCTGCCAGGCCGCCGCGATGTCCGCCTGGTCCTCGTGCGGCCAGCCGAGTGCCTCGCACACGCCGTGCTTCCACTCGGTGCCGCGCGGCACCTCGGGCCAGGAGCGGATGCCGAGACGCTCCGGCCGGACCGCCTGCCACACGTCGATGAAGGGATGGCCCACGACGAGCACGTGCTCCCCCTGGGCCTCGGCGGCGATCCGCGACTCCTTCGACCCCGGCACCAGGTGGTCGACGAGCACGCCGAAGCGCGCATCCGGGCCGGGATGCAGACCGGCGAGCACCTCCGGCAGCTGGTCGACGCCCTCGAGGCACTCCACGACGACGCCACAGACGCGCAGATCGGCACCCCACACCTTCTCGACGAGCTCGGCGTCGTGCCGCCCCTCCACGAGGATGCGGCTCGCGCGGGCCACACGGGCGCGCTGCGGCGCCGCGGCGCGGGATCCGGACGCCGTATACGCACGCCCCGGCACGGCGGCGGCCGGCCGCGCGAGGACGACCGGCTCGCCGTCCACGAGGAAGCCGCCGCCGAGCGGGAACCAGCGCACCCGGCCGTGACGATCCTCGAGGCCCACCCTGCCCTTCTCGACCTCCACCACCGCGCCGACGAAGCCGTCGGCGAGCTCGACCACGAGACCCGGATCGGCGTCCAGCTGCGGCACGGCCTTGCTGCCGCGGGCGCGCCAATCGCCCGCGAGCACGTCGGGGCCGTAGGGGTCGGTCATCTGGTCTCGAGGCTGGTCTCAGAGCGCGCTACTGTGCCTCTCGGTCATCGCTTACGCGGTGACCAGGGTGCCGATGTGCTCGCCGCGCAGCGCTCTCGTGATGTTGCCCGCCGGTTCCATGCCGAACACGAGCATCGGCATGCCGTTGTCCATGCACAGGCTGAAGGCGGTCGAGTCGACCACCTTGAGACCCTGGACGAGCGCCTCCTGGTAGCTGATGCGCTCGAGCTTCTTCGCGTGCGGGTTCTTGCGCGGGTCGTCGTCGTAGACGCCGTCGACGCCGTTCTTGGCGACGAGCACCGCATCCGCGCCGATTTCGAGGGCCCGCTGGGCGCTGACCGTGTCGGTCGAGAAGTACGGCAGTCCGGCGCCCGCGCCGAAGATGACGACGCGGCCCTTCTCGAGGTGCCGCTCGGCCCGCAGCGGGATATAGGGCTCGGCCACCTGGGTCATCGAGATGGCGGACTGGACGCGCACCTGCGCGCCCGCCTGCTCGAGGAAGTCCTGCAGAGCGAGGGCGTTCATGACGGTGCCGAGCATGCCCATGTAGTCGGCGCGGCCGCGGTCCATGCCGCGCTGGCTCAGCTCGGCGCCCCGGAAGAAGTTCCCCCCGCCGACCACGACCGCGACCTCGACGCCATCCTCATCACCCGGTCCCTGCGGCGTGGCCGCGGCGATCTCGCGCGCGATGCCGCTCACGACGTCCGGGTTGACCCCGAGCGAGCCGGCGCCGAACGCCTCACCCGACAGCTTGAGGAGGACGCGGCGGCGCTTCGACATGGGGGTCCTTCCGAGGGGGATGCGGCCGGGGAGCCGTCAAGAATCGTACCCGCTCGGATGCCGCGCAGGCGCGCCCCTGGGCGTGCGGGCGGTCGCGGCGACGCTCCTGGCGAACCTCATCTCCATCGTGAGGGCGGGAGAGCGATACTGCCAGCGGAGGACTTCCGATCACGAGCGGAGGGAGCGCGATGTCCCGCGAGACCATGGTCACGGTTCCTGAGCTGGTCGGTCAACCAGTTCACATCGCGAGTTGGGTTGCCGCCCAGCTCGGGCTGGGTCTGGCGAGCGGGGACCCGGATGGCCCCGGCCTGCGCAGCCGCACCTGGCCGGGGCTGTTCTGGGTGACGAGCCAGCATCCTCCTGCCGGCTGGCAGTCCGAGGTAGCGCGACGAGACGGCAGTTCCGACCCTTCCGGATGCGGTTTCGGGTCGGAACTGCCGTTTCGATCGTTCTATGCGGCGGTGTTCAGGCGCCGACCTTGAAGCGGGCGAAGCCGGTGACGGTGAAGCCCGCGTCGGCGAGAACCTTGCCGACGGTGAGCTTGTTGTCGCGAGCGTACTCCTGCTCGAGCAGCGCGACCTCCGGCTTGCCCTCGTTGCGGGGGACGCGGCGGTGCTTCTGCTTCTGGGAGCCACGCCCACCGCCCCCGGCGTCACCGATCAATCGGTCAGCTGCCACTTCAGCCCGCCCGGGTCAACCACGTTGGCGACCGACCGGCCCGTTTCGGCGATCTCGCGGAACGGCCCGGTGAATTCCACGCCGCGAGCTTCCCAGGTTGCGCGGACTCCGTGAGCATCGGCGGCGCGCACGGCGATGTGATCGAGCGTCGTCGTGGTGACGTCGGCGGACTCCCTGACCTCGAGCGTGCCGAACTCGGATCCGGGGAGCCGCAACTCGATCGACGAACGGCTCGCATGGCGACGAAAAACCTCGAACCCGAGCCTGGTCAGGAACGACTCCGCCGCGGCGAGATCCGGCACCCGCAGGTCGATGTGATCGATCGCGACCGGCATCGGGTCTACTCCTCGTGCCACGGCAGCTTCCTCTCGGCTCGCGCTTCCAGCACGTCGACCGCGGACGGCGCGGAGGCGCACCGGGAGCGGAGGACACCGCGGATGGCGAAGGCGGCGATCGCGGTGACCGACCCGACCAGGAGGATCGTCGAGAGCGGCGAGTGGAAGAAGATCCCCGGGTCGCCCCGCGAGATCGTGAGTGCGGTACGCAACGACTGCTCCATCAGCGGCGCGAGCACGATCGTGAGAGCGATCGGTGCGAGCGGGATGTCAACCTTCCGCAGCCCGTACCCGATCAGCCCCGCGACCAGCATCACGGCGACGTTGAAGGCGCTTCCCTCGATCGTGTAGGCGCCGACCAGCATGATCGCCAGGACGAACCCGTAGAGCAACGGATACGGGATGCGCAGGAACGCGACCCAGACCCGGGCAAGCGGCAGGTTGAGAACCAGCAGGATCACGTTGCCGACGAACATGCTGGCGATGATCGCCCAGGCAACGTCGGGGTGCTGCGTGAACAGGAGCGGACCCGGGATGAGCCCGTTCACGGTGAAGGCGCCCATCATGATCGCCATCGTCGCCGAGGTCGGAATCCCGAGCGTGAAGAGCGGGATCATCCCCGAGATCGACAGCGAGTTGTTCGCGGTCTCCGGACCGGCGACACCCTCGATCGCACCCTTGCCGAACTCTTCCGGGTGCTTCGACAGGCGCCGCTCGACGACGTAGGAGGTGAAGGACGTGGCGGCGCCCGGCGACCCGGGAAGCAGTCCCATGAAGAAGCCGATGACCGAACCACGCGCGATCGGCAGGACCGAACGACGGAAGTCGTCGCGAGTCGGCCAGATCGAGGTCACCGTGATCGGGGCCGGCGTCGTCGCGTGCCGCTCGATGCTGGTGAATAGCTCCGAGATCCCGAACAGACCCATCACGATCGGCACCAGATTGAGACCGTCGAGAAGTTCGACCTGGCCGAACGTGAACCGGGGCGCGCCGGTGATGAAGTCGATACCGATCAGCCCGACGATGAGGCCCAGACCGCCGCTGATCAGCGCCTTGACTATCGACTTCCCGCCAAGCCCGGCGACCAGCGCAACGCCGAAGATGGTCAGCGCGAAGAACTCGGGCGGCTGGAAGGCGAGCGCGAGGTTGCTGAGCGGGACCGCGAGCACGAAGCCCAGCAGGCCGACGACGCCGCCGACGAACGATCCGATCGCGGCGATCGCGAGCGCCTGACCGCCGCGGCCCTGTCGCGCCATCTTGTAGCCGTCCAGGGTCGTGGCAACCGACGATGTCTCACCCGGCACGTTCAGCAGCACCGCGGTGATCGTGCCACCGTACGCCGAGCCGTACAGGATGGCGGCGAGCACGATGATCGCGGCGGTCGGGCCCAGCGTGAACGTGATCGGCAGCAACAGCGATGTCGCCGCGGCGGGACCGAATCCGGGAAGCACCCCGACGAGCATGCCGAGCACGCAGCCGAGCAACGCGAGGAGCAAGTTCTCCGGCGTGAGGACGGTCAGGAATCCGCCTAGGAGCTGGTCGAACCCGTTCATCAGATGCCCCACTCGGCGAGCAGCGGGATCGGCGAGACCGGCAACGGCACGTTGAGCGCGAGCCGGAACAGGGCGTTCACGGCGGCGGCGGTGATGATCGCCAGGACGACGGCCACCCACCAGCGTCGCGCCGCGACGAACCAGAAGAGGCCGAATGCGCAGACCGCGAACGAAATCACGAAGCCGATGACATCGACGAGCACGATGAAGGCCACGACGATGCCTACCGAGAAGAGGATGTGTAACGCGCCCCGTCGGTCGGGAATCGATGAATCGTCTTCACGAGCACCTCGCTCAGTGAACGACTGCACGGCCCAGATGGTCGAGAGCAGGGTCATCACTCCTCCGACGCAGATCGGGAAGAAGCCCGGGCCCGGCCGGGTGCCGTCCCAGATCCCGTAGCCGACCCCGGTGACGACGATGTACACCGAGATCGTCGCGATGAGCACGGCGACCGCGGCACTGGCTCGGAAGTACGTCGTGCCGCGCACAGGGATGGTGGCGAAGGATCCGGTGGCGCGGGGATCGGGTTCGGTGCTCATGAATCCCGCTCCGCGGCATCGGCGAGCAGTTCCTGCTCGAAGTAGTCCGTGTAGAGGTTCGCGGGGCCTTCGGCGTCGAGCAAGCCGGCCACCTGGTCGAACCTGTCGAGAGCTGCGGAGCACCGCACCGGGTCCACGATCAGCAGCGTCAGCTGCAGCGCGTAGACGAGCATCATGGGCACGATGGGCGTCCGGAAGATGCCGTCGCTGCCGCGGGGGGCGGCGATGATCTGCGTGGGGTTCGGCCGCACTTGGATGCCAACGACATCGGTGATGATCAGCGACTTCGCACCACGGCTCTCGGCGATGGTGAGGAGGTTGGTGAGCCGCGAGGGCGGACGGCGCAGTGCGATCGCGATGAACAGATCGTCGGCGCCCATCGACTGCAGCAGCTCGGACGTCTCGTTCGGCGAGTCGGGAAGGCTCACGACGACGATTCCGTACCGGCGCAGCCGGCGCTCCAAGTAGGTCGAGACCGGCTGTCCGTAGGGGTAGCCACTGATGTAGACCCGGGGCGCTGCTAGAATCAGGTTCGCGGCGCGAGTGAGCTCCTCCTCGGTCACGAACGCGGGAATGCGCAAGAGAGCCTCGGCGTCCTGTTGGACGAGCGCGCGCAGTTCATGCCGGCGAGCGTTCGCCGCCTGCACGAGGCGCGCCGACATCCCGCTCTCCGCGAGGGCGTCCTCGCGGAGGTCTTCGCGGAGTTGCGCGAAGCCGGTGTAGCCGAGTTTCTGAGCGAGCCGGGTAACCGTCGACTCGTGGACGGAGGCACGGGAGGCGATCTCGGCAGCCGGCATGAAAGCCGTGCGTTGGGGGTTGCTGAGCAAGACCTCCACCACCTGCATGTCCCCGTTGGTGAGCGGCTTCCGGTTTCCCGCCAGGACACTGCGAAGGCTCATGACACCCCAATCGTCGTTGATCGCTTGCGCGTCTATCTTGCACGACCGACCTCGGCCTGCAGGAATACTCTGCGCCAATGTCGTCGTTGACGGCCTTAACTCTCCGTGCCATAGTGCACTCATGCGGGAAATCTTGCAAGATGCAAATTCTGTGCAAGACTCCATGCACACAGCGACACCGAGGTCGCACCACTCAATGAGGAGAGCCAGATGAAGCATCCAATTCTCGCTGCGGCGGTCGCCGCCTCCGCGGTCGCGGCGCTCGCCGCCTGCAGTAGTCAGCCGAACACCACCCCCGACGACAGCACGAGCTTCCCCGTGGCAGGCACACCCGTCACCCTCGTCGTCCCGTTCGACGCCGGGGGTCTCACCGATACCCTTGCCCGCCTGGTTGCCCCCGCGTTCGAAGACGCACTGGGAACGACGGTGCGGGTGGAGAACAAGCCGGGAGCAGGCGGCCAGATCGGTCTCACCGAGCTCGTGGGCGAGGACCCGGACGGCTACACCATCGGATTCACCAATCTGCCCTCCGGTCTCGCCTATCTCGACCCCGCGCGCGCAGCGACCTACGACTTCGACAGCTTCTCGCCGATCGCCTCCGTCGCGCTCAGCCCGACCGTACTGGCCGTGCGCGCGGACAGCCCGTACGAGACGCTGCAGGACTACGTCGACGCCGCCAAGGACACCCCGGGCGTCGTCACCCTCGGAAGCGGCGGAAGCGGCGCGAGCGACGACTACCTCGCATCGGTCTATCTCGAGGACGAGGCAGACGTCGACCTCAACATCGTGACCTTCGAAGGAGGCTCGTCCGACAAGGTCACGGCACTGCTCGGGGGCAGCGTCGAGGCGATCATGGGAAGTGCAGGCGGGTTCCTGCCGCAGGTCGAAAGCGGCCAGCTGCGCCTCCTCGCCTCGGCGACCACCGAACCGAGCGCGATCCTGGACGACGTGCCGACGTTCGGCGAGGAGGGGTACGACGTCGTCTCCTCCGGCACCATCAACATCTCAGGTCCGGCCGGAATCCCCGACGAGGTGATCGAGGCGCTCAGCGCCGCGATCAAGGTGGCGACGGAGGATCCGCAGTTCACCGACAAGCTCGCCGCGTCGGGCTTCGAGACGCACTACCAGTCCAGCGCCGACCTGATCGCCGACTGGAAGGCACAGGAGACCCTCGTCCGCGAGACCGTCTTCTCCGACTGACACGGACACGGTGCCCGCGGGAGTCATTCCGCGGGCACCCCGACGAGGAATCTCATGGTCATCGAATCACACGCCCACTACACCAACGCCCCCGCGGCTCTCGACGCCTTCCGGGGCCGGCAGATCACCTACTACAACCGGCCCGAGACTAGCGGTTCGTTGGTCATCCCGGACGACGACATCCGCTCCACCATTGCGAAACACATCCGCCACATGGACGACCACAGCGTCGCGGCTTCGCTGTTCTCGCCGCGCGGCTCCGGTGCCGGGCACGAGTTCGGCACGGCCGAAACCAGCAGGATCTGGATCGGCGTCAACAACGACCTCATTCGCCGCGTGCACGAGCTGTTCCCGCGCCTAATCCCGGTCGCCCAGCTGCCGCAGTCGCCCGGCGTAGGCCTGCAGGCCAGCGCCGAGGAACTGCGGCGACGGGTTCTCGACGAAGGCTTCGTCGGCTGCATCATCAATCCGGATGTCGCCGGCGGCGGGCAACCATTCACCCCGCGCCTCGGGGACCCTTGGTGGAATCCGCTGTGGGACGCGATGACCGAGCTCGATGTGCCGGGCCTGATCCACGCCTCGTCGACCCACAACCCCGCGGTGCATCTCAACGGTTCTCACTACGTCAACGTCGATCTCGCTGCTGCATTCGAGTTGTGCTACTCAGACCTCTTCGACCGCTATCCGACGCTGAAGCTGATCGTGCCGCACGGCGGCGGCGGACTGCCGTTCTACTACGGACGGTTCCACGCCCTTCACATCTCGGCGGGCATCGACGACTTCGAGCGTCGCGTGCGTCGCATCTTCTACGACACCGCCGTCTACGACCGGGCAGCGACCGAGATGCTCATCGACCGGGTCGGCCCGGCGAACGTGCTCTACGCGTCGGAGCCGTTCGGCACCGCAAAAGCGACCGACCCGTCGACCGGCCGCCCGTTCGACGACGTGCTCGACCACGTCACGTCGACCCCGGGTCTCTCCCCCGATGAGATCGGGATGATCCTCGACGGCAACGCGCGAAAACTCTACGTGCGGGCCGCGTTCCCGAGAGTGGAGGGGAAATCATGACGACCGACGACCTCATCGCCCGGCTAGGAGCCCTGCCTACCGCCAACATCGGGGATGCGATGGAACGGTTCGGCTCGGCCGAGGGACTGCGAGCGATCTGGCCGGGGGCGCGACTCGCCGCACCGGCGTTCACCGTCTGGACCCGATCCGGCGACAACCTGGCCATCCACCAGTCTCTGGAGCAGGTCGTCCCCGGCCAGGTGATCGTCGTGAACGGCGGCGGCGACACTACACGCGCCCTCATCGGCGAGTTGATCGGCGGGCGCGCGCGCGCCGCGGGAGTCGCCGGATTCGTGATCGACGGCGCCGTCCGCGACGCGTCGGGCTTACGGGAGCTCGGCGTCCCGGTCTTTGCTCGCGGCGTCACACCGGCCGGTCCCTACAAGAACGGGCCGAGCCGCATCGGGGTCCCCATAGCCATCGGTGGCGTCGTCGTGTGTCCCGGAGACATCGTCGTCGGCGATGAGGACGGAGTCGTCGTCGTTCCCCGCGCCGACGCGACCGCCGTCCTCGAACGCGCGACGAAGATCTTCGACGACGAGACGGATAAACGGGCCGTCATCGAACGCGAGCTTGGCCTCTGAACGTGCCTTCGTGGCTGCGCCTGATCGCCTTTCAATCCGTCTTCTCCTTCGCCGCCTCGGTAGCGATCCGACTGACGGCCGGCTACCAGGCTCTCGACTTCGGAGCCGACCCTGCCCTGCTCGGTCTCGTCGCTTCGTCGTTCGCGGTGCCGGCTCTCGTCATCGCTGTGCCGGCCGGACGGATGTCCAGCCGGTTCGGCGGGGCCTGGGTGATCGCGACCGGCCTGATCCTTCAACTCGTCGGAGCGTTCGGCTGCTGGCTGAGCCCGGTGGTCGTCGGGTTCGTCATCGCCTGCGCGGTCTGCGGGGCCGGTCACGCGATGGTCCTCGTCGGACAACAGTCCGTCGTCGCGGAGCGCGCGGCCCGGTCCCGAGACGGGGCCTTCGGCACGCTCACCACCGGATCGTCGATCGGGCAGCTGATCGCACCGCCTGCCATCGGAATGCTCGCGGCGCTGTCGGGTACCGGGGACGCCGGGGTCGAATCGATCGGTCTGGGGGCCGCGATCACCAGCGCCATCATCGGCCTGATTCTCATCACCCTGTTCATCTGTCGAGTCTCCGCCCCGCCGACCGACGAACCACCGACGCGATCCGTGGTCGCGGCGATCCGGGAGAGCAGCGGGGAGACTTGGCGAGCGATCGTGGTGAGCGGACTCGTCCTTGCCTCCGTCGATCTTCTCTACGCCTTCATCCCGTACTGGGCGTCGAGCCGTGAGATCGACGTGACCGTCGTCGGGTGGTTGCTCGCGGTGCGGGCTGCGGTGACCGTCGTCAGCCGGATCGGCCTCGGGCGCCTCGTCGCACGGTTCGGCCGCAAGACGGTGCTGCTGATCGCAATCCTTCTCGCAACGGCGGGATTCGCCGTCCTGCCCTTCGGCGGACTAATCGGCGCGTTCGTCGCCATGGTTGTGCTCGGGGTGGGCCTCGGGGTGCCACAACCGTTGACGACGAGCTGGGCGCTGGCGACGGTGCCGCACGCCCACCGCAACATGATCCTCGGTCTTCGACTCACCACGAACCGTTTCGCACAGGGCGCGATCCCGGTCTCCATCGGCGCCCTCGGCGGACTCGCCGGACCCGACGGGGTCCTGCTGCTAAACGCAAGTCTGCTGCTGGTCGCGGCGGTCGCCGTCGTGGGGTCACGCGTCGCGGATTCGACGGCATCCTGATCCCGCGACCATCGCACCGGAGGGCTGGAACAGTTTCCCGTCCCGGCCCTCCGGTGCGCGATGACTGCGGTGCTCAGGCGCCGACCTTGAAACGGGCGAAGCCCGCCACGGTCAGCCCCGCATCGG
>JASGGJ010000074.1:0-12886 GCA_047605085.1 Protaetiibacter sp. | reverse complement strand
CCCCCCGAGTCTAGGAGTCCGGGACGACCCCCTAGCCTCCGTCGGTGCTCAGGAGGATGATCGAAGCACACGACTTGCGAGGTGATCTCGATGCATCAACGTACCGGCTTCGTCCCCGATGTCATGCCGCGCCTCTCGGCGGGCCGGCATCGCAACCCGCGCCGCGGCGCCTGTTTCATGGAGTTCGCCTCCTACCTGGCCGGCGAGCGCTGGAGCGACCACCCCGCGTGCACCCACCGCACGCTCGCGGCGCTCGCCCGCGGGGTCAACGATCTGGTGTCCGACGCCCGCCGCGACGAGCTCGTCGGGCTCATCCCGCGCGTCGTCGGGCTGCGCGGCGGCGACGAGCTCGGACTCGTCGTGGCGCTGCGCGCCGCGATCGTCGCGCTGCCGATCGCGAGCATGGAACGTCAGCGCGTCCTCGCCGCGGGCATGCTCGCCAGCTGCGCGCTGCTCGAGCGACGCGGCGTGCCCTCGTACGCCATCCGCGACGAGGCGCACCGCACCCTCGACGAGGTGCCGGATGCCGCCCGCTGGGCTCGCACGCACCTCACGACGATCTCGTCCCGTTCACCGCGCCTCGACACCCTCAGCTGCGAGCTCGTCGTCGCGACCGCGGTGGTGGGCGCCGCCCGCGCCTGCGTCGCCGACCCGGACAGCCACCTCATCCGGATGCTGTCGATGGCGGTCGACGAGGTGGAGCTGCTCGTGCGCCCGGCCGACCGGCGAAAGGAGCGCCTCCTGGCCGACACGGGCGCACGAGCCGTCGGTTACGCGGCCGGCCCCGCGATGAGCGTGACGGTCGCCGAGTAGCTCGCCCCGCTCGTGTCGGTCCAGGTGATCGTCACGCTGTCGCCGGGGTCGTAGCCGGACAGCAGTTCCGAGAGCGCGTCGGCATCGGCCACGGCGACCCCGTCGATCGCCGTGATCGTGTCTCCCGCCTCGAGTCCGGCCTCGGCGGCCGGGGTGCCCGGGTAGACGCCCGCGATCGTCGCCCCGGTGCTCGTCGTCGACCCTCCGGCACGGCCGCCGTGGCCGTTGCCGCCGTACCCGCTGCCGCTCTGCGTGCTCGCGATGGCGACGCCGAGGAACGCCGGGGATCCGAGCTGTACGCCGTCGCTCTCGTCGCCCGCGAGGATCTGGTCGACGATCGCGAGCGCGTCCTCGATCGGGATGGCGTAGGCGATCGTCGTCGCGGTGCCGGTCGAGGCCGCCGTCGTCATGCCGATGACCTCGCCCTCCTCGTCGAGCAGCGCGCCGCCCGAGTCGCCCGCGACCACGTCGGCGATGATCTCGATCATGCCGTCGAGGGTCTCGCTGTCGACGACCCCCTCCGCGCTCGTCGTCACGGTCGCCTCGAGCTCCGTGATCTCGCCGTCGGCGGCCATGAGCACCCCGCCGCCCGATGCGTTGCCGACGGCCGTGACGTCCTCGCCCACGGACTCCGCGTCGTCGTCGATGTCGACGGTCGTGAGGCCGGAGGCGCCCTCGAGCTGCAGCAGCGCGACGTCGTCCTCGGCATCCGTGCCGACGACCGTCGCCGTGTACGTCTCACCGGTGGAGGCGATGGTCACGGTGATCTCGGTGGCCCCCTCGATGACGTGGTTGTTGGTGAGCACGAGCCCGTCGCTCGTGAGCACCATCCCGGTGCCGGCGGCCGCGGCGTCCTGGTAGCCGAGCACCGTGTCGATGAGCACGATGCCCGTCGACTCGTCGGCGTCCGCGGTCGTCGCGTCGGCGACCGTCGTGGTCGAGCCGGTGCTCGTGCCTCCGGAGGCACTGGACGATCCGTGCCCGCGCTGGCCTGGCCCGACGACGAGCTCCTGCGTGCTCGCCGAGTCTGATGACCCGACGGAGGCGAGCGGTCCGCCGAGGGCGAAGGTGCCGGCGACGAGCGCGACAGCCGCGACCGCGGTGCACGCGATGGGAACCGGACGGCGGTACCACGGGGTCCGGGCGGGTGCGGTCTCCTGCGGTTCTCCGGCCGCGCCGCCGTCAGGAAGCGGGTGCGTGGTCATGGTGTGCCTCCTCGGGTTCTGATGGCCTCAGATCACCACCTCGACCCTCACACCGCTTCGGTCGGATCTATGCGGTTGCTGAAAGTTCGCCGCGCGACCATGCGCGAGCCGACCGCCTAGGCTGGGCGGCGGACACGATCCCCCGGAGCCGAAGGAGCGCGCGTGCCTGGAGAGAACCTCACCCGCATCGAAGCCGTGGAGCGCAAGTCGCTCATCGACGTCGAGAGCTACGACATCGAGCTCGATCTCACGACGGGCCCCAGCACCTTCCGCAGCACGACGACCGTGCGCTTCACGGCCTCCGAGGGCGCCTCGACCTTCATCGACGCGATCACCGCCGAGGTGCACTCCGTCGTGCTGAACGGCTCCGAGCTCGGCGTCGCGGCATCCGACGGGGTGCGGATCTCGCTCGAGGATCTCGCCGCGGTCAACGAACTGGTCGTGGTGGCCGACTTCGCCTACACCAACACGGGCGAGGGGCTGCACCGTTTCGTCGACCCGGTCGACGGCGAGGTCTACCTCTACACCCAGTTCGAGGTGCCCGACAGCCGGCGCGTGTTCGCGGTCTTCGAGCAGCCGGATCTCAAAGCCGCCTTCCGCTTCACGGTCACCGCGCCGGAGACCTGGCAGCTGGTCTCCAACTCCCCCACGCCGGAGCCCGAGAGCCTCGGCGACGGCGCAGCCGTCTGGCGCTTCGAGCCGACGCCGCGCATCTCGAGCTACATCACGGCCCTCATCGCCGGCCCGTACCGGGTGGTGCGCTCCGAGCTCACGAGCTCCGACGGCCGGGTCATCCCGCTCGGCGTATTCGCCCGCGCATCCCTCTTCGGGCACCTCGACGCCGACTACGTCCTCGACATCACCCGAGCAGGCTTCGCCTACTTCGAGGCCAAATTCGGCTACCCGTACCCGTTCGCCAAGTACGACCAGCTCTTCGTTCCCGAATTCAACGCGGGCGCGATGGAGAACGCGGGCGCCGTCACGATCACCGAGAGCTACGTGTTCCGTTCCAAGGTGACGGATGCCGTCAAGGAGCGCCGCGTCGTCACGATCCTGCACGAGCTCGCGCACATGTGGTTCGGCGACCTCGTGACGATGAAGTGGTGGAACGACCTGTGGCTCAACGAGTCGTTCGCCGAGTGGGCCTCCACCATCGCGACGGCCGAGGCGACCGAGTGGACCGAGGCGTGGACCACCTTCCAGGCGATGGAGAAGAGCTGGGCCTACCGCCAGGACCAGCTGCCGAGCACCCACCCGATCGTCGCCGAGATCCGCGACCTCGACGACGTGCAGGTGAACTTCGACGGCATCACCTACGCCAAGGGCGGCTCCGTGCTCAAGCAGCTCGCCGCCTGGGTCGGCATCGACGCGTTCTTCGCGGGGGTCGGCGCCTATTTCCGCGCCCACGCCTACGGCAACACCGAGCTCGCCGACCTGCTGCGCGAGCTCGAGCGCAGCTCGGGCCGCGACCTGTCGACCTTCTCGGCGCAGTGGCTCGAGACCGCCGGCGTCAACACCCTGAAACCCGAGATCGAGACGGATGCCGCGGGCGAGATCACCGCCTTCCGCGTGCGGCAGACCGCGCACCCCGACCATCCCGTCCTCCGCCGGCACCGGATGGCGATCGGCTTCTACGACTTCGCCTCGGAGGCCGCTGATGCGCCGCTCGTGCGCGTCCACCGGCACGAGTTCGACCTCGCCGCAGCGGAGTGGAACGATGTGCCGGAACTCGTCGGCCTGCAACGGCCCGCGCTCGTCCTCCTCAACGACGACGACCTCGCCTACGCGAAGATCCGGATGGACGAGGGCTCGTTCCGCATCGCGCTCGACGCGCTGTCCCGCATCCAGGATCCGCTCGCGCGTGCCCTCGTCTGGGGCTCGGCCTGGGACTCCACGCGCGACGGCGAGATCGCCGGGCGCGACTACGTGCAGCTCGTGCTCGGCAACATCGCCTCGGAGACCGAGTCGACCACGATGCGGCTCTCGCTCACCCAGCTCGTGCAGACGGCGCGGCTCTACGTCGACCCGGCGACGCGGGCGGCGACCATCCGCGAGGTCGGCGACCGGCTGTGGACGCTCGCCGGGGAGGCCGAGGCCGGGTCGGATGCGCAGTTCCAGTTCGTCAGGTTCTTCGCGAACGTCGCCTCGACCGCCGAGCACGCGAGCGCACTCCAACGCCTGCGATCCGGTGAACTCGCGCTCGACGGGCTCGAGATCGACACCGACCTCGACTGGGAGCTGCTCGAAGGGCTCGTGCTGCTCGGTGCGGCGGGCGAGCCGGAGATCGCGGCGGCGCTCGAGAAGGACGACACCTCGAACGGGCAGCAGGCCGCCGCACGCGCCCGCGCGACCGTCCCGACGCCCGAGGCGAAGGAGGCGACGCTCGTCGCGGCGCTCACCGACACCTCCATCTCGAACGTCGTGCTGCGCAACATGGGCGTCGGTTTCACGCACACGGGCGACGCCGCGTCCCTCGCGCACCTCGTACCGCGGTACTTCGACTCGATCCGCCGGGTGTGGGACGAGCGCAGCTTCCACCTCGCGGAGTACATCGTGCACGGCTTCTACCCGGCGACCCTCGCGACCGCCGAGCTCGCCGACGCGACCCGGTCCTGGCTCGACGCGAACCCGGAGCCGGCGGCACTGCACCGCATGGTCGTGGAGGAGCTCGCGGGTGTGGAGCGGGCCCTCGCCGCCCAGCAGCGCGACCGCGAAAGCTGAGGCTGGCCCCCTCACGGGGGCGAGAGCGACGATTTCCCCTCGGATATCGTGGGCAGCAACACCCTAGACGCGGTTCCCATGAGCCGCTGAGAATTTCACATCCACGAACCCGAAAACGCATGCCGTGACCGACACCCAGGTCCGGGCAGGCTGGTATCCCGACCCGCTGGGTATGCCCCAGCTCCGCTGGTGGGACGGCCGATCCTGGACGACCCATACCTCCACCGCGCGCCAGGCGCCGGTGCGGACCACCGTGGCCGCGGACTTCGCAGAGCCGGATGACGCACGTCAGCGCGGCAGGCACCGCGTGATACCGGCGACGGACGGCCGCCTCACGCGAGCCGTCGGGGCGACCCAGCTCGCCAACGGCCAGTCGGCGCTGCCGGCAGGCACGGGCGCCGCGCCCGAGCTCGGCTGGGCGGGAGCCGCCCTCACCCTGCACTCGGTGCAGTCGACGCGCGTGCCCATGCTCATCGAGCTCGGCGTCGCCAACCACCCCTCCATCCGCATCGACGTGCGCCACCAGGCCTACGACTGGATGCTCGAGCTGGATCGCTTCCCCGAGAATCCGACGGGCGTGGTCGTGTCGGTCGAGCTCGTCGGGGCGTCGACGCCTCCGCCGTTCGCACTGCCGGGGAGGAGCCTCGACGAGCTGCTGTGGAAGGTCGGGCGCGCGGCGTTCCCCGAACGGCTCGCCCCCTGGCTCAACGACGGCCAGGCCTACTGGCTGACGCGCTGGCCGAACTGGACGACGCTGCAGCCCGAGACCGACCACATCCGCCAGACGGCGATGCTCGCCAACACGATCCTCACGATCGAGCACCTCGCCGCGCTCTCCGGGCGCGGCATCGAGACCACCCGCACACTCGTCAACGCTCTGAGCCTCATGGGCGTGCTGGGCACTGCGGACCCGATGTCCCTCGCCGGGCGCCCCGTACCCGAAGCGCTCGGCGAGGGCAGCCTCTTCCAGAGACTGCGACGACGCTTCCGGATGAGCTGATGGCCGAGTACGTCATCCTGTTCGCGGGGCCGATGGGAGCAGGCAAGAGCACCGCCATCCGCGCGCTCAGCGAGATCGAGGTCGTGTCGACCGAGGCCCTCAACTCCGATCGAGGCGCGGTCGACAAGCCGACGACGACGGTCGCGCTCGACTACGGCGAGATCGACCTCGACCCCGACATGGTGCGGCTGTACGGCATCCCCGGTCAGGCCCGCTTCGACTTCATGTGGGAGATCCTGCGCGAGCGCGCCATGGGCCTCATCGTGCTCGTCAACGCGGCCGCCCCGGAACCCGAGCGGCACGTGTACGAGCAGCTCACCGCCTTCGCCGAGCTCGCAACGCGCGGCGGCGCCGTGGTGGGCGTGACGCACTACGACCTCGCGCGCACCGACATCGGCGACCGCATCGTCGCGACCGCGCGCGCCGTGCTGCCCGACCGCGTGACGCCCGTGTTCGCGGTCGATGCGCGCGATCAGGAGCAGATGCGCACCCTGCTGCTCTCGCTCATCGCCGACATCGAGATGCGGCAGGCGTTCGCGGGGGCCGAGGGGTGAGCGGGGCGCCGCCTGCGGTGCCGCCGCACCGGGATCCCGCCGTGATCCGGATCGCGGAGGCCGCGATCGCGCGGCTCGCCGAGCGCTCCGCCGGGCTCGAGGCCGCCGCCTTCGTCACCGACGACGGCTTCCGGGTCGCCTCGCTGAACCGCGGCTCCGCCGACGAGAACCGGCTCTCGAGCATGACGAGCACGACGCAGGCGCTCGGGGAGGCGATCATCCGCGAGCTCGCGCTCGGGGACGCGAGCCACGTCGCCGTCTCTGGCACGCGCGGGGCGCTCCTGGTGCGCCGGGTCGGGCGGCTGCCGTACGTGCTCGTCGCGGTCTTCGCGCCGGCCGCCGTCGAGGACGGTCGCACGGTGCGGCTCGTCGCGGCGTGGGCGGCGCACGCCCTCGCGGCGGGCGGCGAGGAGTCGTAAGCGCGCACCCACGAAGCTCCCGGCGACGCCTCACTAGGCTGGTCGCATGGACGGATTCGTGGCGTGGTGGGACAGCCTCGGGCCCTGGCAGACGCCGATCGAGGTGCTCCTCATCGTCGCAGTCTCGGTGCTCGTGCGGATCGTCCTGCAGTTCGTCATCCGCCACGTCGTGCGCTCGATCGTCTCCGGCGTCAAGAAGAAGCAGGGCGTCGACGACACCCAGGCCCTCAACGCGACGCCCCTCGCGGCCGTGCGCGTCGTGCAGCGCACGCGCACCCTCGGCGGCGTGCTCTCGAGCGTCGTCACGACCGTCGTCGTGATCGTCGCGACGCTGCTCATCATCACGACCGTCGCCCCGAACGCCGTGGGCGCCTTCTCGCTCATCACGGCCGCGATCGGCGCCGGTCTCGGATTCGGCGCGCAGAACATCGTCAAGGACGTGCTCAACGGCTTCTTCATGGTCATCGAGGACCAGCTCGGCGTGGGTGACGTCGTCGACCTCGGACCGGCGACCGGCGTCGTGGAGGCGGTCGGCATCCGGATCACCGACATCCGCGACGTCAACGGCACCCTGTGGCACGTGCGCAACGGCGAGATCCTGCGCGTCGGCAACCTCTCGCAGGGCTGGGCGCGCGCCATCATCGACCTCGCGGTGCCCTACGACACCGACATCGAGGAGGTCGAGGCGCTCATCCTGAAGACCGCCGTCACGATGACGCAGGAGTCCAAGTGGAAGCGGCTCGTCCTGGAGAAGCCCGAGGTGTGGGGCATCGAGTCGATCTCGGCCGAGGCGATCGTCGTGCGGCTCGTCGTGAAGACCCGCACCTCCTCGAAGGACGACGTGGCCCGCGAGCTGCGGGTGCGCCTCAAGCGCGCTCTCGACGACGCGGGCGTCAAGCTGCCCGCCCTCAACTCGATCGTGCTGTCGGGCTTCGACGGAGCGGGCTCGGTCCGCGGCGCACGGCCGCCCAAGACCGCGCAGCTGCCGGTCGCGGGCACGCCGGCGGATGCGTCGAAGGGCGAGCCGTGAACCTGCCGATCCGGATGGGGCAGAACGGCGAGGTCGTCGGCGAGAGCTTATGGTCCCAGGTGGGCGGCCGGGCGACCTTCGAGCGGCTCGTGCGCCGCTTCTACGACGGCGTGCGCGACGACCCGCTGCTGCGGCCGATGTACCCGGAAGACGATCTGGAGGGCGCCATCCAGCGCCTCACGGGCTTCCTCGAGCAGTACTGGGGCGGCCCCGGAAGCTACAGCGAGCAGCGCGGCCACCCGCGCCTGCGGATGCGGCACGCGCCCTTCGCGGTGACGCCGGCCGCCCGCGACGCCTGGCTCGGCCACATGCGCGTCGCGGTGGACGAACTGCGGCTGAGCCCGCTGCACGAGGCAACCCTCTGGGACTACCTGGAACGCGCCGCGCACGCGATGGTCAATACCGCAGGGTGAGCGGCTCGATAGTGTGGGACGACTGACCGACTCACAAGGGGACGCGAGGAACGGATGCCGGAGCAGGCCGACGCCATCATCATCGGGGCGGGACTCGCGGGGCTCGTCGCCGCCTCGGAGCTCGTCGAGGCCGGCAAGCGGGTCGTGATCCTCGAGCAGGAGCCGGAGGCGAGCTTCGGCGGCCAGGCCTGGTGGTCCTTCGGCGGCCTGTTCCTCGTGGACTCGCCAGAGCAGCGCCGGATGGGCGTCAAGGACTCCCACGAGCTCGCCCGTCAGGACTGGTTCGCGAGCGCGGAGTTCGACCGCGCCGAGGACGACTGGGCGCGCGAGTGGGCGGAGGCCTACCTCGCCTTCGCGGCCGGCGAGAAGCGCGAGTGGCTGCGCGGAAAGGGCGTCTCCTTCTTCCCGGTGGTCGGCTGGGCGGAGCGCGGCGGCTACACCGCGACGGGTCACGGCAACTCCGTGCCGCGCTTCCACATCACCTGGGGCACCGGCCCCGGCATCCTGAAGCCCTTCATCCGCACGGTGCGCCAGGGGGTCGAGTCCGGGCTCGTCGAACTGCGCTTCCGGCACCGCGTCGACAGGCTCATGACCAAGGGGGGCGCCGTCGTGGGCGCCGCGGGCAAGGTGCTGGCCCCGGATGAGGCGGAGCGCGGCGTGCCGTCGAACCGCGAGGAGCTCGACGACTTCGAGGTGCGCGGCCAGGCCGTCGTGGTGGCCTCCGGCGGCATCGGCGGCAACCACGAGCTCGTGCGGAAGCACTGGCCGGAGTGGCTCGGCACCGCGCCGGAGCACATGCTGTCCGGCGTCCCGGCGCATGTCGACGGCCGCCTTCTCGCTATCGCCGAGAAGGCGAAGGCGCGCCTGGTCAACCAGGACCGCATGTGGCACTACGTCGAGGGCATCGAGAACTACGCGCCCGTGTGGCCGCTGCACGGCATCCGCATCCTGCCCGGGCCCTCGAGCATGTGGTTCGACGCGACCGGGCAGCGCCTGCCGGTTCCGTTGTTCCCCGGCTTCGACACCCTCGGCACGCTCGAGTACCTGCGGCAGACCGGCTACGACCACTCCTGGTTCGTGCTCGACCAGTCGATCATCGAGAAGGAGTTCGCGCTGTCCGGCTCGGAGCAGAACCCCGACCTGACCGGCAAGAGCGTGCGCCAGCTGCTGCGTCAGCGGCTCGGCAAGGGCGCGACGGATGCCGTGGAGGCGTTCAAGTCCAAGGGCCCCGACTTCGTGGTCGCCGACTCCCTCGACGACCTCGTCGCGGGGATGCGGCGCCTTGCGCCCGAGGTGGAGCTCGACGTGCTCACCCTCCGACGCGAGCTCGAGGCGCGCGACCGCGAGCTCGACAACGCCTTCACGAAGGACGCTCAGGTGTCGGCGCTGCGCGGCGCCCGTAACTACCGCGGCGACAAGCTCATCCGGGTGGCGAAGCCGCACAGAATTCTCGATCAGAAGCACCGTCCGCTCATCGCGGTCAAGCTGCACGTGCTCACCCGCAAGAGCCTCGGCGGCATCCAGACCAACCTCTCCTCGCAGGCGCTCACCGCGGCGGGGAAGCCGATCCCCGGCCTCTACGCGGTCGGCGAGGCGGCGGGCTTCGGTGGCGGAGGCGTACACGGCTACCGCGCGCTCGAGGGCACCTTCCTCGGCGGCTGCCTCTTCACCGGCCGCCAGGCCGGCCGAGCCATCGCCGCCGCCCTCTAGAGTGTTCCCTAGCGCGAGAGGGTCCACGCCCTCCGCTTCACGAGCACGTGCCCGCGACGCGTGGTGAGGCGCGTCCACGGGCCGGTCTCGTAGGAGGTGACCGGGTCCTCGCCCAAGAAGCCGAGGCTCACGGCCGCGAAGCCCGCGCCGGCCGGGATGTGCTCGGCACCGGGGATCTCGCGCCCCCACACCTCCGCCCGCACCCGCCGCACGATCGACTCGCCCACGGCATCCGGTACCGCCTCCGCGACCTCGGTGATGCCCTCGCGCGCGATGCGGTCGAGGGTGGCCGCGTCGGGGCCCGGCACGGCGCGCCACCCGCCGCGCGGCGGCGAGATCGCCGCCCAGGTCGCGGTGTGCACCTCCATCGGCAGGCCGACCGCGGCCGGCTCCTGCCGCCCCTCGTGGATGGCTGCGACCACGAGCTCCTGCGCGCGTTCCACCCGCAGCAGCAGCGAGCGGACCGGCACGACGACGTCGAACTCGCCCGCGCTCGAGAGCGCGAGCGTGCGCAGCCCGAGCACGGTCGGGGTCTCGTCGAGCAGCCCGACCGGGTAGAGGATGGCGGCGTAGACGGCGAGCACGCCGCTGCCGGCGATGAGCCGCACCGAGCCGTCTTCGACGCGCTGGGCACGCGCGAGGAACACCTGCAGATCGTCGAGCGATGCGGGGTCGGCGAGGGTGAAGGAGCGTGCGGTCACAGCGTCCCCAGCCTAACGGTGGCGCGAGGCGCGACTTCTAGACTGAGGGGATGAGCGATCCCCGTCCGGGACTCGACCCGCTGGCCCGCCTGCTGGCCACCCTCGATCTCACCGACACCGGTGCCCGCACCGACGAGGACATCTTCACGGGGCCGAGCCAGTGGATGCCGGGGGGCCGCGTCTTCGGCGGGCAGGTGTACGCGCAGGCGATCATGGCCGCGATCCGCACCGTCGTGCCCGAGCGGGTCATCCACTCGACGCACGGCTACTTCCTGCGGCCGGGGGATGCGGGCCAGCCGATCACCTTCTCGGTGGACCGCATCCACGACGGCCGCTCGTTCTCGACCCGGCGCACCCAGGCCTACCAGAACGGCGTGCCGATCCTGTCGATGATCGCGTCGTTCCAGGACCACGACCCCGGGCTCGAGCACCAAGTCGACGCTCCGGTCGGGGTCACCCCGCCGGAGGAGCTGCCGTCGGCGGCGGAGGTGCTGAGGCCGGTCGATCATCCGGTGGCGCAGTTCTGGGCCACCAGCCGGGCGTTCGACATCCGGCATGTGGAGCAGCCCATCTACTTCGCCGCGGATCCCGCCCGGACTCCGCGGCAGGCGCTGTGGATGAGAACGATCGGCCCGATGCCCGACGACGACCGCCTGCACCGTGCGGCCCTCGCCTATGCGAGCGACTACTCGATCCTCGAGCCGATCCTGCGCGCGCACGCGGTGGCCTGGACGCACCGCGGCCTCAAGATGGCGAGCCTCGACCACGCGATGTGGTGGCACCGCCCGGTGCGGGTCGACGAGTGGCTGCTGTTCGTGCAGGAGTCACCGACGGCGTCCGGGGGTCGCGGGCTCTCGACGGGCCGCATCTTCACGCGCGAGGGCGCGCTCGTGGCGACGGTCGCCCAGGAGGGCATGGTGCGCGTGCCCGAGCCCAAGGACTGAGGTCCGGGTTTTCGCAACTCAGGAGAAGCGCAGGATGTCGGGTCGCAGCCGGGGCATCCGCCCCCTTCTCCTGAGTTGCGAAGCGCGCGAGTTTCGCAACTCAGGACGGGTGCGGCATCCGGCCCCATCCCGGGACCTGGGCGAGAAAACTCCTGAGTTGCGAATAGTGGCTAGTCGCGCAGTGCGGAGCCGATGACGGCGGTGACCTCGATCTCGATGCGCATCTCGGGTTCCATGAGCGGCACCTGCATCATCGTCGCGGCAGGACGCGCGCGACCGAACGCCTCCCGCAGGGCAGGCCAGCAGGCTTCGAAGTCGCCGCCGTCGGCGAGCAGGTAGTGCACTCGCACGACGTCGTCGAGCGTCGCGCCGGCGGTCTGGAGGGCCACCGCGATGTTCCGCAGGGTCTGGGCGGCCTGCTCGGCGACATCGGTGGAGATCTCACCGGTGGCGTAGTCGTACCCGGTGGTCCCCGACACGTAGACCGTGTCGCCGACGACGACGGCGCGCGAGTAGCCGATCCGCTCCTCGAAGGCGGATCCGGAGGAGATGAGGCGGCGGGGCATGGGGATCCTCTCGGGGTGCGGATGCGTCAGGAGCGCTTGCCGAAGGCGACGGGCGGCTCGATGTAAGGGCCGAACAACTCGCGCAACTCGTCGGGGATGCGCGAGGGCCGGCCGGTCGCCGCCTCGACCATCACGAGAGTCGTCGAGGCGACCGTGTAGAGCACCCGCGGCACGACCCCCTCCGGGGAGTACACCTCGTAGCAGACCTGGAAGCTCGCCCCGCCGATGCGCCCGATCCACAACTCCACCTCGATCGGGCTGCGCTGGTACGGGATGGGGGCGAGGTACTCGACCTCCTGGCGCGCGATGAGGCTGATCGTGGCCGCTCCTGGGCGGGCGTCGATGACCGCGGTGGGGCGGGCGGCATCCGGGTCGCTGCCGTCATCCGGGCGCCAGAACGCCTCGATGCGAGCTTCCTCGAGCAGGCGCAGCATCTCCGCGTTGTTGACGTGCGCGTAGGCGTCGAAGTCGCTCCAGCGCAGCCGGATGGGGATGCGGATGCGGGTCATCGGCGTCTCCTCGGTGTTGACATGGTCGGTTTCCGGCGCCGGGCGCGAGACGCGCCCGGGGATTGACCGCGCGGAGGCCAGAAATGGCCTCCGCCCCGAGCGGTCAATCCCGCGTCAGCTTGCGGTAGACCGAGCGGTGCGGCTTGGCGGCCTCGGCGCCGAGCCGCTCGATCTTGTTCTGCTCGTAGGAGTCGAAGTTGCCCTCGAACCAGTACCACGCGGACGGGTTCTCCTCGGTGCCCTCGTAGGCCAGGATGTGGGTCGCGATCCGGTCGAGGAACCAGCGGTCGTGGGTGATGAC
>JASGGJ010000073.1:0-12936 GCA_047605085.1 Protaetiibacter sp. | reverse complement strand
TCCAAGCAACCTCGAACGAGGTCACCGTCTCACGCGCCCCCTGGACCATCACCCTGACAGTGGACAAGCCCGTGTTCTCCGCTGGCGAGACACCCATCGTGACCGCCACCGCGAACCAGGATGTCGGTTCGACGAACGGCGCCTACCGGATCCGGATCCTGAACGCCACCACGGGAAGCATCGTCCAGTCCTGCACCACCGGCACCACCTGCTCCACCGACGTCACCGCCTACAGCGGCGACCCCCGCAGCTACGTCGCCGTCATCACCACCAGCAGCGGCACCGACATCCAAGCAACCTCGAACGAGGTCACCGTCTCACGCGCCCCCTGGACCATCACCCTCGGTGCGAGCACCAGTTTCAGCGCAGACGGGAAATATCGCACGACCACCCTCTATGCCACCGCGAACCAGGATGTCGGTTCGACGAACGGCGCCTACCGGATCCGGATCATCGACTGGACCTCCGGGAGCCTGGTCGGTTCCTGCACGACCGGCACCACCTGCACGAAGTCGGTGACCCAGAAGACCGATACGCCATCTCACACCTACGTTGCCCTCGTCTCCACCAGCAACGGCACCGACATCCAAGCAACCTCGAACGGATACTCGGCTGACACGGGCACGGGGGCGATCCTGCCCGGTGAGACAACCGGCGGCGCCAACCCGGCGGAGGGCAACTGCCAGTGCTCGCACGCCGATCCGGTCAACACGGCGACAGGCGAGTTCTTCCTTCCCGAGCAGGATCTTGCGCTCGCGGGTGCCGGGCCGGGGATGGCGATCGACCGCAGCTATTCAACAAGCGTCGCCTCGTCCGACGGGCCTTTCGGTTTCGGCTGGTCAAGCAGTCTGGACTCCGAACTCACCGTGCTCGTCGCCGATCCCAACGGCGGCTCCGCTCCCACGCAGGTGCAGATCACGCAGGAGAACGGTTCCACTGTGGTCTTCTCCCAGGGCCCAGACGGCGCCTACAGTCCGCCCGCGCGAGTCAAGGCAACCCTCACCCGTGACGAGACGAGCGGCGAGTGGACCTTCACCCGCCACGGGGGCGCGGCGATGGACTTCGATGCGGAGGGTCGCCTGATCAGCATCACGGACGACAACGGCCGTGTCGTTTCCTATGAGCGCAGCCCCTCGACGGGCCATGTGCTGAGCATCACCGCGGCGGACGGCCGGGAGATCGAACTGGCCTGGTCCGGCAATCACGTGACGACCATCACCGACAGCGCCGACCGCACGGTCACCTACGTCTATGACAGCAATGGCAACCTCACGAACGTCACCGGCGTGGATGGCGCGGTGACCACCTACGCCTACAACGCCGGCCACTTCATGACTCAGTTGGTCGCGCCCGGCGGCGGAGTAACCTCTAACAGCTACGACAGCAGCATGCGCGTCGCCTCACAGACCGATCCGCTGGGTGGGGTCACGACGTTCGCCTATTCGGGCGACACCACCACGATCACGGCACCCGACGGGCTGGTCACGACGGAGGCGTACTCCCTCGGGCGTCTCATGTCGGTCACGGTCGGGACGGGAAGCTCCGCCGCGACGACGAGTTACGGTTATGACGATGCCGGCAACGTCACGTCGATCACCAATCCGATGGGCGCGGTGACGACGGCGAGCTACGACCTCTACGGCAACACGATCACGCAGACGGACCCGCTCGGGCACACCACGACGTTCACCTACACGCGCGTCGACCTCGTCACCTCGACCACCGACGCGCTCGGCAAACTGTCGACGTACAGCTACGACTCGCAGGGGAATCTGCTCTCCGCCACCCGCCCCGGCGGGGGCGTAGAGCGGTGGAGCTACGCGAGCAATGGCGATGTGCTCAGCTACACCGACGCTTCCGGGGCGGTCACCCAGTACAGCTATGACGCGGCCGGCCGGGTCATCGGAGTCACCGACCCCGACGAGGTCACGATCACCACGACGTACGATGCGGCCGGGTTCGTGGCGAGCGTCACGGATGGCTCCGCCGCGACGACCTCGTTCGTCAACGACGCGTCGGGGCGGGTGGTGTCGCAGACCGACGCACTCGGACGAGTGACGCTGTCAGCCTATGATGCTGCCGGCGATCTGGTGTCGACGACCGATCCGTCGGGTTACATCACCTCCGCCACCTTCGATTCGGCCGGTCGCCAGCTGACGACCACGGCGGCGAACGGCGAAGTCACGAGCTTCTCCTACACTCCCGCCGGCATGGTGAACGAGGTGACCGGCCCGGACGGCGCGGTCACGCACTACGCGTACACCGCCCGGCGTGAACTCGCCTCCGTGACTGATCCGATCGGCCGCGTGACGACTTTCGAGTACGACCTAGCCGGGCGACGCACGTCGACGACCCTCCCCTCGGGTTCCGAGGTGCTCACCGCATACGATGCCGCAGGCAACGCGATCTCCAGCACCGACGCGGACGGCAACACCACCTCGATCACCTACGACGCGACGGGGCGTGTGACATCGATCGCAGACCCGCTCGGCCGAGTCACCTCGGCCCTCTACGACGCAGACGGCAATGTCGCCTCGAGAACCTACCCGGACGGCAGCGTCGAGCACTTCAGCTACACCGCGACGGGTGCGATCGCGAGCTACCAGAACGCCGACGGCGAGACGACGAGCTACTCCTACACCTCCGCGGGCCGCTCCTCCGTCACCACCCGCCCAGGAGGCGCGACCACGACGCTCTCCTACGATGTGACGGGTCGTGTGAGCTCCCTCACCCAAGCCGACGGCACAGTCGCGAGCTACAGCTACGACGCTGCGTCGCAGCTGACCGGCATCGACCTCCCCGGGACAGCCGACGATGTCGTCTACGGCTACGACTACTCCGGTCTACGGATCTCGATGACCGACTCGTCCGGCGCGAGCCACTACGGCTATGACCAGCTCGGCCGGCTCACCGGGTACACGGACGGGTCAGGCGACACCGTCGGGTTCCGGTACGACACGGCAGGCAACACCGACCGGATCACCTACCCTGACGGCGCGCACGTCTACTACGACTACGACCTCGCCGGGCAGCTCATCTCGCTGACCGATCTCGGCGGCGGCGAGTCGGAGTTCACCTGGACAGTCGACGGTCAACTCGCCACAGTCGCCGCCGCGAACGGCGTCACCGAGACACGACAATATGATCCTGCGGGGCTCCTCACCTCCATCGACACCGGCCTCGCGGACGATGACCTCGCCGTTTTCGGGTACGAGTACGACGATGCGGGCCAGCTCGTGCAGATCAGCACGCAACGCGGCGAGGACCCGGTGGACACCGTCGACTACGCATACGACGCGTTGGGCCAGCTGACGACCGTGAGCGGGGTGGGAAGTTACGCCGCCACGGCGTCCCGCTACCTGACCTCGACCCCGATAGGCGAGGAGCTGGACTATGCCGATGGACGCCTGAGCACGGTCACCGACGCCGGCGGCGCGACGACCGCGTTCGGCTACGACGCGAACGGATCCCGCACCTCGCGCACCGACACCGCATCGGGCACCACGGTCGACTACGCGTACTCTCCCACCGGATCGCTCACCCAGGTGGCAGCTGACTCGGCGACGGTCTCCTACGGCTACGACGGTGACGGCCTGCGTGTCTCTCGCACCACGGACGGCACGACCGAGCAGCTGGTCTGGGATCCGCGCGGTCTGGGGTTGCTGCTGGGCGACGGTGAGCACTGGTACGTGTACGGCCCGTCGTCGACTCCGATGCAGGAGGTCGACGCCACCACCGGGCAGACCCGCTACCTGCACACCGACAACCTGGGGTCGGTACGGCTGATCACCGACGCCGACGGCGATCCAGTCGCGACCGCCGACTACGACCCCTACGGCAAGGTGACCACGCACACCGGGACTGCGTCCGCCTTCGGGTTCACCGGAGCCATCACCGATGAGGCCACGGGGCTCGTGTTCCTGCGCGCCCGCGACTACGACCCCACCACCGGCCAGTTCATCCAGCAGGATCCCGCGATCGATCAGACCCGGCAGGGTTACAGCTACGTCTACAACAACCCGCTGCTCTGGACCGACCCGACGGGGCTGGATGTATGGGCCGACATCGGTGCGGGGGCACTCGCGTTCGGTGCCGGGGTGCTCGACGACCTCACCGGCGGACTCTCCTCAGCCATCCTCGGCGCCCTCGTCCCCGGCTACGACTGCTTCACCCAGAACAACCCCTGGTTCGAAGCCGGCGCGACCGTCTCCATGATCGTCTCGACCGCGGTGCTGGTCGCAACCGGGGTGGGCGCGGCGGTCGCGGCGGCGCGCTTGATCGCGAAGGTCGGCATCAAGGCCGCACTCAAAGTCGCCGCCACCAGCGTCAGCACCGCGGCGAGAACAGCCGCCGCTGCAGCCAAGAACGCACCCCAGGCCGCTGCAGCGGCCGTCAAGAACACCATCACCAGCGCAAAGACAACCCTCACCAGCGCACGACAAGCCACAAAGACAGCTTCCACGTCTATTGATGACCTGTTGCGTCCTGGCGGATCGCTCATCGGAAAGGCTGGGACCAGCAGTTCGATCCGGGAGTTGAGCGGCGGACTTCCCGATGCTCAGTCGATGTTCGGGCAGCTTTCCCAAGGTGGGAAGGTCGTCATGCAGAACTCCAAGCTCACGCGCGTTGAACTTCCGAATGGCGGGTTCGTCCAGTTGCGCACTGTGATGTCGCGTAGCCCAGGAACGGAAGCCACTATCGACGTCAACATCCCGGGCCTCAACATCACCAAACTGAAGTACGTGCCATGACCCCCGCCGAGGTAACAGCCGCGGTGACCGTTGGCGAAAGAGTGAGCCGAGAGCTCGACGAGGACTACGTCGGCCTCTGGGTGATTCCGTGGCACCTTCACCGGGAACTGCCCAATGCCAGTGCCGATGCCGTCCGCGAGATTGCCGAATCGATCCTTCGCGTACTTGTGGCGGCAGACGTGGCTCTCGGTGACCTTGACGGAGAAACGGGCGTCTTTCTTCCTTGGGGCGTGCCCGATCCCGTCGGCGTCGCGATTGCAGCTTGGGCGCTCCTTGGTCGTGAGCCGAATATCGGGGAGGTGGCGTGGCTCGCGCGCACCTCCTAGCACGGCACCTCGTCTACGCCGTTGTCGCGCTACTTGGATGGGCCGTCATGCCGGCTGCTTCAGCGGGTGTGGCTCCGGCCCTCCTGAGCCAGCCGTACACCTACAACGGCCTTGACCACGCGGACGCATCTGCGTGCAGCAGTATCGGGCGCGCCCCGCCCGTGTCGTCGGACCGCCACTTCACAGACGAAACCGATGACCTCCAGTCGCACGACATTTCGGCGCGACCTAACGAGGCGACGACCGCAGCTACGACCACCTATACCGTCCCCGCCGGGTTCGCGCAGGTTGTGGTTACGACCGAGGCGAGAGTTCAGGGTCATGCTTGTGCTCTGTCCTTGCCCGCGGGAGGTGGTGTTGCCACAAAGACAGGAACCGCTGGTGCTGATGATGTTCTGAACGGCGTGCGGCTACGAGCGCAGCTGACCGGTCAGGAGGTCTCGGGAGGTCACGACTCAAGCAAACAACCGTTTACCGGCGGTGGCACGGTTCGGGATTGGCTGACGGGGCAGTCCTTCGCTGACCAGTACTCGTTCGGCATGAACGTCCTCACCCAGATCCGGAACGGACTGATCCAGTGACCGAGATGACTGACGATGCCATACTCAGCGAGTTCGCCGAGAGCGCGGTGGCCTGGGACTCTCTCGTCGGTGGCGACGCGAAGAAGGCCAACCGCGTCTTCGACCGGCTCCACGTGCTCGCCAAGAGCCTGCGACAGACGCCCGATGGCCGGGCAGGACTGGCCGCCCTCACGCAACATGAGACTCCCGGGGTTCGCCTTCTCGCAGCGACCGAATGCTTGGCGTGGGCACCCGAGGTCGCCGTGCCGGCGTTGGAGGCGATCGAAGGCTCTGCAGGACTGCACGCGGTCAGCGCCAAGTACACGCTCAAGTCGTTCCGCGAGGGCACCTTGAACCTGGACTGGTGACGAAGTGAAGACCTTGCTCCGCGCGATCCCCGTCATCATCATGACGATCCTCGCGAGCCTCCTTTGCGCGGGTTCCGGGGCCACGCCATTGCCGGACGCGGCGGCGCCCGCCTACAGCTAGAACACCGGCGTGGTTCCGACCGCGTCCGATCACGCCGCCGCTGAGCGCAGGCCCCCGGCGGCCGAGCACCGCCGCGCATCACTGCTCACGACCGTGGACGACCTGTCCTACGGCGCTGTGTCGCGCCCCGACGGTCTGGCGACCCTCGGGATGTACGACTACGACGGCACGGCACGTTTCGTGCAGGCTGCGCGCGGTAGCGACCCGAGGACACCTCATCTTCGATCACGGACTCCGGGCGGCGCTCCACGGCCGAGTCGTGGAAACCGCGAGCGCCAACCGTGAAACGGGATTGCTGCAAATCGGTTTCGACGGTGGCGTTCGCCTGCAGGTTTCGCCCGATCCGGACTACGAGTCCTGGTCGGCGAACTGGCCGGACGGTTCCATGGTGGTCGCGCTCCCAGGCGACGGACTCAGTTCGTGGGGACCGCAGCCGTGAGGAGATAACGATTCTGGCCGCGGCCAGCGTGGTCCTCGCATTCTTCGTCACGCTCCTCAGTGCCCTTCCTGCGACACCGGTCGGGCCGCTTCAGGCGCCGGGCACCCTCGCGAGGATGTCGACGACGAAGATGAGGGTCTGCCCCGCGAGCTCGCTCGTGTTGTCGTCCGATGCCTCGCCGTAGCCGTCGGCCGGCGGGATCACCATGAGCAGCTGCGAGCCGACACTCTGGCCCACGAGGCTGTTGGTGAAGCCCGTGATGAAGCCGCTCGCCGAGCCGCCGTACGGCACGCCGTCGTCCCAGGTCTGGTCGAAGATCTCGCCCGTTTCGGCGTTGACGCCCTGGTACTGGATGTAGATGGTGTCCGTCGCCTGCACCTGCTCGCCCGCACCCTGGATGAGCACCGCCGACTCGGTGCTGGTCGGCAGCTGGTACCCGTCGGGGATCGTCACGGTCGGGGTGCCGTCGTCGGCGAGCGTCACCGTCGGCATCCCGTCGACCGGGTCCTGCGCCTCGCCGCTGGCCCGGTTGACGGCCGAGACGACGTCGACGACGAACACGAGCGAGTCGCCGCCCGAGATGCCGTAGTCGTCGAGGCCGTCGTCGCCGAAGCCGTCGTCGGAGGTCGAGACGCCCACGACGCGCGAGCCGATGTCGGCGCACTCGATCGTCTTGAGGAGACCCGCCAGCAGGGTGCTGTCGCTCAGCACGAAGACCGCCTCCTCACCGGGGGTGTAGTTGGTCGACTCGATGACCTCGCCCGTCGTTCCGTTGTAGAAGCTGTAGTCGACCGAGACGACCGAGGGATACGGCACCTCGTCGCCTGAACCCTCCGAGACGACGCTCACCTGCGTCACGTCCGGCTCGAGCGGCGCGTCGAAGTCGACCGTGGGCAGGGTTCCGAAGTCGCCGGTGACGCTCACCGCATCCGACTCGGCCCCGGATGCCGCGCACTCGCGGGCGGTGGAGCTCGCCTCGTCCGTCGCGGTCGTGTCTGGCTCGCTCGACGAGCAGCCGACGAGGGCCACGGCGAGCGCGGCGACGGTCAGGGCGGGAAGGGCGCGGGGCACGAAGGGACTCCTAAGGAAGCGGTGCGGGACTCTCCATCCTCCCCCATCGAAGCTCGGTGCCGGATGTGTGCGTTGTCACATACCTGTTCGATTGTTGATCGCAATCGATGACCGGATATATGGCATCTGTCTTCGATATCTGCTAGGCTTGCCCCGGGCGCAATCGAATACGGATCCAGATCGTCAGGAGTCCTCCGATGCTGCCGCTCGACCGCGCGCTGCTCGCCAGAGTCACCGAGCTTGCCGACTCGCTCGACGGCGCGCCGGTCGACGATGTCGACGCCTTTGCACGCCTCGGAGCGGATGCGCTGCTCGCCGCCATCGGCGCGGTGGGCGAGCTCGCGCGCCTTGTCGACTCTCTGGGGGCGCTGCTGTGCGGCGAGGTCACCCGTCGCACGCAGACGGATGCGGGCTTCCGCCGCGAGGTGCTCGGCGGCGACGTGGGCGGGCGCTTCGCCGAGGAACTGCTCCGCGACCGCTTCCAGGTGTGCGACGACACCCTGCGCGATTGGGAGCGGGTCGCGGAGGCGATCGAGCCCCGCACCACCTGGCAGGGCGAACCGCTCCCCTGCCGCCACGAGCCGATCCGGGACGCCGTGCTCGCGGGCGCGGTCACCGCACGATCCGCGGCGATCATCGCGCGCGGCGTGGACCGCATCTCCGACCACGCCGCGCCGGAGCAGCTGGCCGCGGCCGAGGCGACGCTCCTCGCCTACGCGCCGTCGCTCACCACGCGTCAGCTCGCGCGGGCGTCCCGCGCCCTCGCCGACCGCTTCGACCCCGACGGCGCCGAGCCGCGGGAGGAGTGGCTGCGGAAGGTGTCAACGCTCACCCTGCGTGAGCTGCCCAACGGACTCACCCGTCTCGTCGCCGAGCTGCACCCCGAGGCGGCCGGCCTCGTGCGTGCGGCCCTCGACGCCCAGACCGCCCCGCGCCGGCAGCTCGCCTGCGCGGATGCGGATGCGGGGCCCGACGCCGGTGCGCCGAACGGGTCGCCCGAACTGCGCCCGCTCGCCGAGCGCCGCGTCGAGGCGCTCGCCACCATGGCGCGCGACTTCCTCTCCCACGATCGCGGCACCCTCGCGGGAACCGCCGTCACGATGCTGGTGACCGTTCCCCTCGAGACCCTCCGGGCCGGACGGGGCGCCGCAGCCGTCGCGGGCGTCGGCGAGCCGATCTCCGCATCCACCGCACGCCGGCTCGCGGCCGACGCCGAGATCATCCCCGTCGTGCTCGGCACCGACTCCGAGGTGCTCGACCTCGGCCGCAGCGCCCGCCTCTTCTCCGAGGCGCAGCGCCGCGCGCTCTCGGTCAGCGATGGCGGGTGCATCTGGCCGGGATGCGACACCCCACCCGCCTGGTGCGAGGTCGCCCATGTCGTGGCCTGGCTCGTCGGCGGGGAGACCGACCTCGACAACGCGGCACTCATGTGCCCCCACCACCATCGACGATTCGACCACGACGGCTGGGGGCTGCAGCGACACGACGGGGTGCCGTACCTCGTCCCGCCACCCTGGCTCGACCGCGGGCAGACACCCCGCCGGGCCGGACGCATCCACACCCTCGCCTCAGCAGGGACGCCTTAAGCTCGACACATGGCCTTCAGCGTGCCCCAGGAGCGCAAGCTCGTCACCGAACTCCCCGGCCCCGCGTCCCGCGCCCTGCAGGAGCGCCGCATCGCCGCAGTCTCGCGCGGGGCCGGCACGCTCGCCGACATCTACATGGACCACGGCTCGGGCGCCATCCTCGTCGACGTCGACGGCAACCAGCTCATCGACCTCGGATGCGGCATCGGTGTCACGACGATCGGTCACGCGCATCCGGAGGTCGCCCAGGCCGTCGCCGAGCAGGCCGCAAAGCTCACCCACACCCTCTTCACCGTGACGCCCTACGAGAACTACGTGCGGGTCGCCGAGAAGCTCGCCGAGATCACGCCTGGCGACTTCGAGAAGCACACCATCCTGGTGAACTCGGGCGCGGAGGCTGTCGAGAACGCCGTCAAGATCGCCCGCCGCTTCACGGGCCGCCGCGCCATCGTCAGCCTCGACCACGCCTTCCACGGTCGCACCAACCTCACGATGGCGATGACCTACCGCCCCTGGCCGGAGCGCGCCGGCATGGGGCCGTTCCCCGGCGAGCTGTACTCGGTGCCGGTCTCCTATCCGTTCCGCGACGGCCTCACGGGCGAGGAGGCCGCGGCGAAGACGATCGACTACATCGTCACGCACATCGGCGCGAGCGAGGTGGCCGCGTTCTTCGCCGAGCCGATCCAGGGCGACGGCGGCATCGTCATCCCCGCTCCCGGCTACTTCGCCGCGATCAAGCGCTTCTGCGAGGAGAACGGCATCGTCTTCGTCGCCGACGAGATCCAGGCCGGCATCGCCCGTACGGGCGCGTGGTATTCGATCGAGCACCACGGCGTCGTGCCCGACCTCGTGACGAGCGCGAAGGGCATCGCGGGCGGCCTGCCGCTCGCCGCCGTCACCGGTCGCGCGGACATCATGGACGCCGTGCAGCCCGGCGGCATCGGCGGCACCTTCGGCGGTAACCCGGTGTCGACCGCGGCCGCCCTCAAAGTGTTCGAGATCATCGAGCGCGACGACCTCATCGCCGAGGCGCAGCGCGTCGAGCGCGCCATCACCGCGCGGATCGGCGACTGGCCCGAGCGGTTCGGCGTCGTCGGCGAGGTGCGCGGCAAGGGCGCGATGTTCGGCATCGAGCTCGTGCAGCCCGGCACCATCACCCCGAACCCGGAGGCGCTCAGCGCGGTGCTCCGCCACGCGACCGCGAACGGCGTCATCCCGCTGGATGCGGGGTCGTGGGACTCTGTGCTGCGGCTGCTGCCGAGCGTCGTCATCAGCGAGGCCCTCATCGACGACGCGGCCGGCGTGCTCGAAGAGGCCCTCGCCGCGCTGTGACGCTTCCCGATCTTTCCGAGCCTCCCGCGCCTCCGCAGCGTCCACGGCGGACGCGGCGCCGCATCCGTCGCTGGGTCGGTCTCGGTGTCGTCGTGCTGCTGGCCGGGGCCGTGCTCGCCGCCGCCCCGTGGGATCCGCAGCGCCGGCAGGCCTACGCCGACCAGTTCGTGGTCTGGACGGAGCCGCCATCCGAGAGCATCGAGCAGCTCGCCGAGGAGCTGACCCTCACCGAGACCGGGCGCCGCATCTTCTTCGCGAGCCGCCCGCGAATCGAGGATGCGAGCGACTTCCAGGAGCACTGCACCGTCGAGGCCGGGATCGTGCTCGGCTGCTACTACCGCTGGCAGATCTACGTCTACGAGGTGACGGACGAGCGGCTCGCCGGAACGATCGAGGCGACCGCAGCCCACGAGCTGCTGCACGCCGTCTACGCGCGGATGAGCGACGAGGAACAGGCCCGCATCGACGCGCTCGTCGCCCAGGTGGTCGCGACCCTCCCCGAGACCGACAGCGACGTGCAGGCCGTGGCCGGTTACCCCGAGAGCCAATGGGCCGACGAGTGGCATTCGCGACTCGGCACCTCGCACACCGGCCTCCCCGCCGAGCTCGAGGCGCACTACGCCGAGATCTTCGCCGACCGCGCCCAGGTCCTCGCCTACGCGACGGAGGCGACGGAGCAGCTCGACGAGTACGCCGAGCGGATCGCGCAGCTGAGCGCGGAGCTCGATGCGGCTGCCGCGGACCTGGAGGCGCGCTCGGCCGCCTACGACGCGGCGCTCGCGGCGCTCAACGCCGACATCGAGGACTTCAACGCGCGCGCAGACGCCGGATCCTTCCCCTCGCAGTCCGCCTTCGACGCCGAGCGGGAGTCCCTCCTCGCCCGGCAGGACGCGCTCGAGTCCGAGCGGCTCGCCCTGAACGCCGACGTCGACGCCTACAACGCGAAGCTCGCCGAGCTGCAGTCGCTCGACGCCGAGCGGGCCGAGCTGTACTCCCACCTCGACAGCCGCGCGGCGCCCGACTCCTAGGACCCGCTCGGCTCCGATTCGGTCCGGATCAGCGCCTCAGACAGCGTCAGCCCGCCGGGAGAGCCGGGTGCTCTTCGACACCGCTCTTCGGCTGGGGGATGAGCAGCGCCAGTACCGTGCACACCACGGCGGCGGCGAGCCCCAGGAGGAAGGCGAGCTGGAACCCATCGGCGGTCGGGAGCGAGGTGCCGCCGACATCGACGGCGGACTGCGCCAGCACGGCCGCGATGGCGGCGGATGCGGTGGCGGTGCCGAGCGAGCGCATGAGCGTGTTCAACCCGTTCGCCGCACCGGTCTCCGCGGCGGGAACCGCCCTCATGATGAGGGTCGGCATCGCGGCGTAGCCGAGACCGATGCCGATGCCGACGCAGATGTTGACGAGGAGGATGCCCCAGACCGGCAGCGGCAGGAGGACCGCGGCGAGATAGGTCACGGCGATCGTCGCCGCACCGGCGACGAGCAGCGGTTTCGGGCCGCTCCGGCGTGCGATGCGCCCCGCGATCGGCGACATCGCGAGCATGGCGAGTCCCGATGGCATCAGAACCAGGCTGGCGGAGAGGAGTCCGAGCCCCAGACCGCCGACCTCCTCCGGCAGTTCGAGCAGCTGGGGGAAGGCGATGCTCGAGGAGAACAGCGCGAAGCCCATCGCGATCGAGGCGAGATTGGTCAGCAGGACCGGTCCTCGCGCGGAGACCCGCAGATCGACCAGCGGGTTGGCGACCCGCAGCTCGAACCATCCCCAGACGAGGAGCACCACGACCCCGCCGGCGAGCAGGCTGATCGTGGTGGCCGAGGTCCATCCCCACTCGTTGCCGCGTGAGACGCCGAGCAGCAGGCCCGCGAGCCCGACCGCGAGCCCGACCGCGCCGATGACGTCGATCCGCCCAGGGGTCCGCAGCGTGGAGACCGGCACGACGAGCAGGATCAGCACGAAGCAGATCGCGGCGAGCGCGCTGGCGACCCAGAACAGCACGTGCCAGTCGAAGTGCTCGGTGACGAAGGCGGACAGCGGGAGGCCGAGCGCCCCGCCGACGCCGAGGGTCGCCGACACGAGGGCGATCGCCGAGCCGAGCCGGTCCCTGTGGAGGGTGTCTCGAAGGATCGAGATGCCGAGCGGGATGACGCCCATGCCGAGGCCCTGCAGGCCCCTGGCGATGATCAGGGGCACCACGCTGGGAGACAGCGCCGCGACCACCGAGCCGAGGATGAGCAGGGCGAGCAGCACGAGCGCGACCCGCCGCTTCCCGAACATGTCGCCGAGGCGACCGGAGATGGGCGTGCAGATCGCCGAGACCAGCAGGGTGATCGTGATGACCCACGCGGTGTCCTCGCGGCTGGCGCCGAGCAGCTCGGG
>JASGGJ010000072.1:0-12942 GCA_047605085.1 Protaetiibacter sp. | reverse complement strand
GCGGGCATGATCGCGCTCGCGGTGCTCGCCTCGCTGTTCGCACAGCCGTGGCTGTTCATCGTCGGCTCGCTCGTGCTCGCGGCGGGCCAGGGCGCGGCCACCGCGACCATGGACGGCGTGCTCTCGAACGCCGTCGGTGATGACGAGCAGGGCTGGCTCGCGGGGGCTGCCCAGTCGCTCAACGCCGGGATCGGCGTCGTCGCGCCCCTCCTCGCGGGGGTGCTGTACGCACAGATCACGCACTCGGCGCCCTACTGGCTCGGTGCCGCCCTCATGGCCGCGGCCGTCGTCGTGATCGGCCGCGCCCGCTTCTCGAGCCCCTCGAGCCTGTCGAGGGATCGGGAGACGGTGGCGGTCAAGTAGCGGGTAGCGCGACGCGGTTCGCAAAGGGGCCCGCTTGACCCCAGCCCTCATGTAGCTAGAATTCTGTACATGACGACGCTCTCGGTGGCAGACGCTCGAGCCAACTTCTCGAAGCTCGTCGAGTCCGCCGCCCTCACGCACGAGCGCTTCGAGGTGACGAAGAACGGGGCGAGGGTCGCGGTGCTGCTCGGCGCGGACGACTACGACTCCCTGATCGAGACCTTGGAGATTCTCGGTGACGCCGAGGCGATGACGGACATCCGCGAGGGCAGGGCCGCCATCGCGCGCGGCGAGACACACTCGGAGGCCGAGATCCGCGAGATCGTCCGGAAGCGGCGCACCGCTTGACCCGCTACGAGGTCCGCGTCACGCCGCCGGCTCGACGCGCGATCGAGTTCGACCTGCCCGAGAAGGTCGCCGCCGCCGCGGTGGAGTTCATCTACGGCGCGCTCGCCGAGAACCCGCGTCGCGTCGGCAAGCCGCTTCGCGACGAACTCTCGGGGATCTGGTCGGCCAGGCGCGGCGACTATCGCGTCATCTACACCATCGACGATCGAATCGTCGTGGTCGACGTGCTCCGGATCGATCACCGCCGGGACGCCTACCGCCCGCGCTGAGGCGGCGACCCTTCGTCAAACGTCGCGCGTCGAGAGGGCGCAAACCGTTCGAAAGCCCGCGGCGGAACCACGGTTTGCGCCCTTCGGACGCGGAGCGCCAACCCGCAGCCCCTCAGTAGGGCTGCGGGGTCGAGAGCCCCGTCCGCAGCTCTGGCAGCAGGTGGCCGAGGTCGTTGTGGGTCACCAGCACGGGCGGCTTCGCCGAGCGCACGCGGATGATGGTGAGGCCGCAGTGCGCCTGGTTGACCCCCAGCCATCGCCAGCTCGCGGCACCGAACACCTCGCGCACGAACCAGCCGATCACGAAGTTGTGGGTGATGAGCAGCTCGTGCCGGTCGCCGCGGGACGGAGCGAGCCATTCGGCCGTCGCATCCGCCATCTGCGCCTCGCCCGCCTCGATCTCCTCGCGCGTGACCGGGCCGAAGAACTGCTCCCAGGCGTGCGGAAGGTCGGCGGTGGGTCCAGAGGGGATGCAGTCCATGAGCAGCGCGGACGGCTCCGGCTCGATCGCCGGCATCCGTTCCGTCATGATGCGGGCCGTCTCCCGCGCGCGCTGCAGCGGCGAGGTCCACGCACCCGTGAACGGCACGCCGCCGAGCCGCTCGGCGACCGCCTGGGCCTGCCGCACCCCGCGCGCCGACAGCGGGCCGTCGGGCAGGCCGTGCTCGGCGTCCTGCTGCTCGCCGTGCCGCACGAGGTAGAGGAAACGCGACATCAGGGTGCTTCCCTACGCCGCCGCGGGCTCGCCCGCGAGACCCGCGAACGACGCCGCGCCCACCGCGCCCACCGCAGCGACCGAGAGCGGACGATCGACCAGCTCGGCGGCGAGCTCGCGCAGCTGCGTCGCCGTGACGGCGTCGATGCGGCGCAGCGTCTCGTCGAGGTCGGCGAACTCGCCGAGGGTGAGCTCGCTCCGACCGAGGCGGTTCATGCGGGTGTCGGAGTCCTCGAGGGCGAGCGCCGAGGCCCCGGCCAGCTGGCCGCGGGCGCGCACGAGCTCCTCATCCGTGATGCCGTCGGCCGCCAGCCGGCGGAACTCGGCGAGCATGAGCTCGGCGACCGCGGGAGCCCGCTGGGGCGAGCAGCCCGCGTACAGCCCCACGATCCCCGCGTCCGAGTAGCTGGACGCGAAGGAGTACACCGAGTAGGCGAGCCCGCGACGCTCCCGCACCTCCTGGAACAGCCGGGAGCTCATCCCGCCGCCGAGCACCGAGTTGAGCACGGTGAGCACGGGTCGGCGGCCGTCGGCGGCCGCGAGCCCGCCGACGCCGAGGTAGAGGTTGACCTGTTCGAGGGGACGTTCGACGACCACCAGGGGCGAGCCGCGCTCGATGAGATCGGAGGCCGGATCGCGCCGCGCGACGGGCGCCGCTGCCGCGTCGAGCTCCCAGCCGGCCTCGGCGAGCACCTCGACGGCGAGCGCCACGATCCGCTCGTGGTCGACGGCGCCCGCTACGGTGATGACGAGGTCGCGCGGGCCGTAGTTCGCGCGGTAGTGCCGCCAGACGGCGTCACGGGTGACCGCGCCGATCGACTCCGGGCTGCCGCCGATGGGGCGGCCGAGCGGGTGGTCGCCGAAGACCGCCTCGAAGAAGCGCTCGCTCGCGACATCCCCGGGGTCGTCATCCGCCATCGCGAGCTCCTCGAGGATGACGCCGCGCTCGTTCTCGAACTCCTCCGGGTCGAGCGTCGAGGAGGCGAACATGTCGGCGAGCACCCGCACGGCCATCTCGACGTCGCGGTCGCGCACCTTGGCGTAGTAGCAGGTGTGCTCCTTCGCCGTGAGGGCGTTGTGCTCCCCGCCGACCGAGTCGAACGCGACGGCGATGTCGAGCGCGCTGCGAGTCGAGGTGCCCTTGAAGAGCAGATGCTCGAGGAAGTGGGTGGACCCGTAGGTCACCGGCTCCTCGTCGCGGGAGCCGACGGCGACCCAGAACCCGACCGTGGCGCTCTGCGATCCGGGCACCTGCTCGGTCAGCACCCGCACCCCGCTCGGCAGCACCGTGCGCCGCACGAGCGTGCCGCCGGATGCGTCGATGCGGAGTTCCGCGAGGTCGAGGGGAAGCTGCACCGCGCCGTTCATCGCCCCGAGCCTACGCCATGCCGCTCGAGCTCCCGGAGGCGGATGCCCCCGGATTGGGGGAACGAATGAGGACAAACAGAAAAGTCTGTCTGTCCTCATCGTGGTACCGTTGGAGCGCGGAAATCGAACGGACCCGAACCGATCGGCACTTCCCAGCCGGGACCCGTTCCCGGGCCGCAGCCGCGGCAGCTGATCCGAGACCCGAACTCGACCGCGCTGCGATCGCTCCCCCCGGCGATCGCAGCACGTCCCTCCCCGACCCAGAACCAAAGGAGCCCAGGGTTGTCGATCGACATCGTGAAGCCGCCGAAGCGGCACACCCTCGCCCCAGCCAAGCAACGCATCCTGGACACTGCCGACCGGCTCTTCTACCACGAGGGCATCCGGGCCATCGGCATCGACCGGCTCATCGTGGCCTCCTCCGTGACCAAGGCGACGTTCTACAAGCACTACGGCTCGAAGGATCGCCTCATCCTCGAATACATCGCCTACCGGCACCTGCAGACGGCCGAGCTCATCGACCAGGAGGCCCAGCTCGTCGACGAGCCAGAGGAGCTGCTGCGCGCGATCTCCCAGCTGGAGGCGCGGTTCATCTCCGCCCCCGGCTTCCGCGGCTGTCCCTTCCTCAACGTCGCGACCGAGTACCCCGACAGCGCCCACCCCGTGCGGCGCGCCGTGGCGCAGCACCGGGAGTGGTTCCACGACATCCTCGAGACCCTGCTGCGCGAGATCAGGCATCCGCTACCCGGCGACGCCGCCGACGACCTGGTGCTCGCGCGCGACGGGGCGATGTCCGGCGGCTACGCGGGCGACTCGATCGCCTCGACGGCCGCGATGCTGCGCGTGTACGACCGGGTGCTCGCCGCCGCACCCGCTCGCGCAGCCGTATAGGCTCGCGCGGGCCGCCGGCCGGGGCTCAGGCGCTGGCCCGGTCCAGCTCGGCGAGCCGGTGCCTGCTGACGCGGAGCTCCGGCGAGGCCATGACGTCGAACAGCTGGTCGGCGGAGCTGACCGAGACCACCGGGGCCACGACCCCCGGCTTGCTGAGCAGCCAGGCGAGCGCGACGGTCGCGAGAGCGGCGTCGTTCTCGTCGGCGACCCGCGCGAGCGAGGCGAGCACGCGACGTCCCCGCCTGCCGAGGTGGGGGGCGATGTACGCCGCGGCCGGAGTGGACGCGAGATCGCCCCGGCTGCGATAGGCGCCCGTGAGGAAGCCCCCCGCGAGCGGGAAACGCGGCATGACGGCGAGTCCCTGCTGGGCAGCGACCCGCGCGAGGTCGCCCTCGTAGGCGCTGCGGCGCATGAGGCTGTACTCGTTCTGCAGCGCCGCCATCGGGGCGACGCCGAGCAGCGCGCACGCGACGCGCGCCGCGAGCAGGCGCGTGCCGGTGTGGTCCGACATCCCGAAGGAGCGCACCGCACCGCGGCGGATGAGCAGGTCGACCGCGAGGAGGGTCTCCTCGAACGGCACCTCGGTGTCGTCGACGTGCAGGTAGAGCAGGTCGATGCGGTCGGTGCCGAGCCTCCGGAGCGACGCGTCGACGGCCGCGGAGATGGCGGACGCCGAGAGCCCCGGGTGGGCGGCGGACTTGCCGACCTTCGTCGCGACGACCACGCGGTCGCGGTTCCCGCGCCGCCGCATCCAGTCGCCGATGAGCTCCTCGCTGCGACCGTCGCCGTAGGCGTCGGCGGTGTCGATCAGGTTGCCGCCGAGCGCCTCGTAGGCGTCGAGGATCTCGCCGACCGCCCGGTCCGAGACGGTCGTACCGAACCCCTTGCCGCTCATCGCGAGGGGAAACACGCTCAGTCCGGTCGTGCCGATCGGGCGGCGTGGAGGTGTCGCCCTGCCGACGATGGCGGCGGTTTCGCGCGTCGTGGGCACGAGCGCGGGCACGGGCGCGACGGGCGCCGTGACCGGCAGCGCCGTCCTCGACTCCATGTCCTCCACCTCCCGGGTTGGAGCGAGGCTAGCGCCCCCCGAGTCCCGTGACCGGAAGGTGCACCGGATCGTTATGAATCGTCACCGTTTTGTGATCCCCCTGGCCCCCATCTGCGGGGCGACCGTGCACGAGCTTCACGACCTGGAGCTCGCCGAGGCCGGCGCGGGCCCCGAGGAGTCCCGCACGAGGAGGTCGGTGTGCAGGCGCTGACGGTGCGGGCGGGAGCTCTCCCCCGCGGAGATCGACTCGACGAGGAACTCCGCCGCCAGTCGCCCCTTGCTCTCGATGGGCTGCCGCACGGTCGTGAGCGAGGGCTGAGACCAGCGGGCCTCCGCGAGATCGTCGAACCCGGTCACCGAGACGTCGCCCGGGACGGAGACACCGAGCTCTCGGGCGGCGTCGAGCACTCCGAGCGCGATGATGTCGCTGAACGCCACGACGGCCGTCGGGCGGTCGTCGCGCGACCACAGGGTGTTCATGGCCGCCACGCCGCCCTGCCGTGTGCACGGCACCTCGAGGAGCTCCACGCCATCGCTCTCGAGGCCGAGCCCGGCGCTCGCGAGCGCCGCGACCACTCCCAGGGTGCGGCGCAGCACGGGTCCGCGCCAGTTGTCCGGCCCGCCCGGGATCCCCGTTTCGAGCGCGAGGAAGGCGAAGCGACGATGACCGAGCCCGAGCAGGTGCCGGACGAGCACCTCCATCCCCTCGCTGTCGTCGATGTCGACGGACGGCACGCCCTCGTGGATCTCGCTGTCGACGAGCACGAACGGGATGCCGCGCTGCCGGAGGGCGCTCACCTCGCCGCGATCGAACTCGAGCCCGCTCACGATGAAGCCGTCGACCGCGGCGTAGGGGATGCTCTTGAGCATCGATCCGCGCAGGGGCGGCGCGAGAAGCAGGGTGAAGCCCTCCCGATTGCAGGTGAGCCCGATTCCCTGGAGGAACTGCGTGTAGTACGGGTTCTCGAGCACCTTGTCGAGCTGCTGCGGCAGCAGCAGGCCGAGGCTGTTCGTGCGCCGTGTGCGCAGCATCCGTGCCGCGGGATCCTGCGCGTAGCCGAGCTCGGCGGCGGTCGCGAGGATGTGCTGAAGCGTGGCCTCCGACAGTCGCGAGGAATCGTTGAACGCGAGCGACACCGCCGATTTCGACACCTTGGCCCGGTCGGCGACGTCCTGCATGGTCACACGGCGCGGGCTCACGCGGCGGCTCCCTTCACGGATACGACCGTACCGGCGGCGGGCACCGTCGGCTCGGAGGCGAGCGCACCGGTCCACGACCCCGCGATCGCGGGAGCACCGGCATCGACCAGGGCGTCGTCGAGCAGCCGCGTGTCGACGGCGGCAGCCTCCCCGCCGCGGTTCACGAGCGTCGCGACGGCACGGCGCCCGTCGAAACGGAGGATGGCGGCGACATCGGGACCGAGGGCCACGACGCGCTGGGAGCCGCGGCGCAACAGCGGCTCGGAGGCTCGCAGGGCCGTCGCCTCGCGCACCGCGTCGAGGATGTCGGTGCGCCAGCGCGCCTGATCCCACGGCATCGTACCTCGGCAGCCGGGATCGTTCTCGCCGACGAGCCCCACCTCGTCGCCGTAGTAGATCATCGGCGCGCCCTCGCTGGCGAGCATGAGCCGAAAGGCGAGCAGGGTGGCCGCGGCGTCGCCGCCGTGACGGGTGAGCACCCGCTCGGTGTCGTGGCTGCCGAGGAGGTTCAACATCGCCCGCCGCGCGGACTCGGGGATGCGCTCGGTGAGCGCGTTCATGCCGTCGGCGAAGGCCACCGCATCGATCGAGCGATCGGCCGTGAATCCGAGCACGAGGTCGCGCAAGGTGTAGTTCATCGTGCCGTCGGCCAGATCGCCCTGCAGCCATTCCCCCGGGTCGCGCCACTCCTCCGCGACGATGTAGAGCTCGTCGCCGAGACCCTTCACGACGCGGCGGAACTCGCGCCAGAAGGTGTGGTTGATGAAGTAGGGCACGTCGAGCCGCCATCCGTCGATGCCCTCCGCGATCCAGTGCCGGGCGACGTCCAGGTGGTGGGCGCGCACCTCGGGGTTGTAGGCGTTCCACTTGGGCAGATACCAGCACCCGGAGCAGGTGCGGTAGTTCGGCTCCGGATGCTGCACGACCGGGAAGCCCTCGACCGAGAACCAGTTGACGTACTCCGACGCGGCCTCCCGCGCCATCACGTCGCGGAAGGCGGGGTGGCCTTCGCCGCAGTGGTTGAACACCGCGTCCAGCACGACACGGATGCCGCGCGCATGCGCCTCCCGCACGAAGACGCGGAACGCCTCCAGATCGCCGAGGCGGTGGTCGATCGAGAAGTAGTCGGTGGCGTCGTAGCGGTGGTTGGTGTCCGCCTCGAAGATCGGCGTCAGGTAGATCGCGTTCGCGCCCACCGAGACCACATGGTCGAGATGCTGGGTGATCCCCGCGAGATCCCCGCCGAAGAAGTTCTCACGGGTCGGCTCCGCGTCCCAGGGCACGACGCCCGGCGGGTCGAGGCGCGGGTCGCCGTTCGCGAACCGCTCCGGGAAGATCTGGTAGAAGACGGCGTCGGCGAGCCAGTCGGGAGTGACGAGGTCGGGCACGGGGCTACTCCTTCAGCGCGCCGGCGGCGATGCCGCGCACGAGCGCTCGTTGGAAGAACAGGAAGACGATGAGACTCGGGACGGTCGCGGTGAGGGTCCCCGCCATCAGGTAGTTCCAGGAGGTTCCATAGCGCCCCTGGAACGCCGCGAGCCCGATCTGGATGGTGCGGAACTCGTCGGTGTTGGTGACCAGCAGCGGCCACAGGAAGTCGTTCCACGCGAACAGGAAGCTGAAGATCGCGAGGGTCGCGAACGCCGGCCGCGACAGCGGGACGATGATCCGCCAGAACGTGCCCGCCCTGCTGCACCCGTCGATCCGCGCCGCGTCCTCGATCTCGACGGGGATCGTCGAGAAGTACTGCCGCAGCAGGATGATCCCGAACACGTCGGCGAGCCGCGGCACGATGAGCGCCGCGTAGCTGTCCACCCAGTGCAGGGACGCGACGATGGAGTACGCCGGGATGATGGTGACGAAGGTCGGCACGAGAAGCGCCGCCAGCAGCACGCCGAACAGGATCCTCTTGAGCGGGAACTCGAGCCGCGCGAAGGCGTAGGCCGCGAGCGCGTCCAGCACGAGATGGCCCGCCACGATCCCCACCGCCATCACGATGCTGTTGAGGTAGTACTGCCCGAACGGCGCGGCGTTCCAGGCCGTGACGTAGTTCTCCCAGTGCCAGGAGGTCGGCAGGATCGAGGTGCTCGTGTAGGTCTCGGCGCGCGTCTGCAGCGAGGTCGTGAACATCCACAGGAACGGTACGACGACGGTCGCCGCGCCGAGGATCAGGACGAGGTGCCGCGCGATCGCGACACCCCTGCGCCGGGTCATCGCAGCCTCCGTCCGGAGCCGGAGATGCGCCACTGCACGAGGGTGACCCCGAGCACGAGGAACAGGGTGACGAAGGCGATCGAGGTGCCGTAGCCGAACTCGCCCAGCACGAACGAGGTGCGGTACATGAACAGGCCGAGCACCTCGGTGCCCCCGCGCGGACCGCCGTCGGTGAGCACGTAGACGAGGTCGAAGGCCTGGAAGCTCGTGATGAGCGCCTGCACGATGACGAAGAAGGTCATCGGCGCGAGCAGCGGGATGGTGAGGTGACGCAGACGCTGCCCCCAGCCGGCGCCATCGAGCTGGGCCGCCTCGAAGACGCTCTCGGGGAGGGTCTGCAGAGCGGTGAGGTAGAGGACGGCGTTGAATCCGAGGTTCTTCCACACCGTCAGCAGGGTGAGCGCGCCGAGGGCGAGCCAGCGGTCCTGGAGCCAGTCGGGTCCCTCGATGCCGAGGGCGGCGAGCAGGTTGTTGACCAGGCCCGCGGGGTCGAGGAGGTACTTCCATACGATCGCGGCGGCGACCGACGAGGTGACGGCGGGGAGGAAGTAGATGCTGCGGTAGAGACCGCGCCCGCGCAGCGGCGCGTCGAGCAGGAGGGCGATGGCGAGTCCGCTCGCCGCGCTCAGCACGCACACGCCGATCGCGTAGACGCAGGTCACCAGCAGCGAGTTCCAAAACTCGGGGTCGCCCGCGAGGCGCAGGTAGTTGTCGAGGCCGATGAACTCCTTGACGGGGCTGAAACCATCCCAGGAGGTGAGGCTCAGCTGGCCGGCGGCCACGATCGGGTAGATCACGAACACCACGATGACGATGAGCGCGGGCGCCAGGAACGCCGCGGCGGTCAGGAGCTGCTCGCGGTCGTAACGGACGCGGGACCCGCCCCGGCCGCGCAGGCGACCGGGGCGGACCGTCGAGGTGTGGATCGCCATCAGCCCTGGGCGATGACCTCGTTGACGGCCTCCTCGGCCGCGTCGAGCGCATCCTGTGCCGAGAGCTCTCCGCTGAAGGCACGCTCGAGCTGCTGCGCGAACGCGAGCGAGATCTGCGGGTAGATCGGCGAGTTGGGGCGGGCATGCGCCGTCGGCATCTGCTCGACATAGGGGCGCAGCAGGGGCTGGTTCTCGTCGACCCATCCGAGGTAGTCCTCGCTCGTCGCGACGGAGTTCAGTACCGGGAGCATGCCCGTCGCCTCGCTCCACGCGGTGACCTGCTCCGGGTCGAGGAACCAGCTGAGGAAGTCGCCGGCCGCCTGCACCTCGGCGTCGCCGTTGTCGAACACCATCGCCTGCTCTCCCCCGAGATTCGTCGTCTGGACACCGCCGTCGGGCGCGGGAACCTTGGCGGCACCGAAGTCGAACGGCGGGTCGGCGGCCCAGATGCCGACCATCCAGGATCCCTCCTGCGCAGAGCCTCCCAGACCCTTCTCGAACTCTCCCCACTTGCCGTAGGGGCTGACGCCCGAATCGATGAGCTCGAGCCAGTAGTTCAGCGCCTCGAGTCCCTCCGGGGTGTTGAACGCCGCGGCCGAGTTGTCATCCGTGAGGAACTCGCCGCCCGCCTGCCAGAGGTTCACCTGGAAGTTCCAGGTGAGGCCCTCGCCGTCGCTGCCTGCCTGCGTGTACAGGTCGTAGCCGGGCTTCCCGGTCGCGGCGAGGATCTGCTTGCCGTCGGCGATGAGCTCGTCCCAGGTGGTCGGCGGCTGATCGGGATCGAGTCCCGCCTCCTCGAACAGGGTGCGGTTGTACAGGTAGCCGAGGTTGTTGGCCGAGACCGGCACCGAGACCTGCTTGCCGTCGAGGCTGCCGTAGCTCGTGAGCGCCGGGGTGATGTCGGCCAGCACGTCCGCGGAGACGACCTCCGCGAGGTCGGCGAGCGTGCCCATCTCGTTGATCTGCGGCACCCAGATGAGGTCGCCGATGGCGATGTCTGGGAGGGTGTCGGAGGTGGCGGCGGCGCGGAGCTTCGTTCGGAAGTCGGCGTTCGGCACGTTCGACGTCGAGATCTTCACGCCGGGGTGCGACGCGTTGTAGTCCTCGACCATCGCGTCGAAGGTGTCGGCGTTCGTGCCGTCCCAGTAGTGCCAGACGGTCAGCTCGACGGTGTCGTCGTCTCCTCCGCTCGGCGCGCAGCCGGCAAGGGCAAGCCCCGCGATCGCGGCCGTCGCGATCGCCAGGCGGAATGGTGTGCGGTGCATCATCGCTCCTCGGTGAGATTGTGGCCGGAAACGGCCGGTGATTGCATTCGGGTGCGCTGCGAGGCGACGAGCCACGCCGCGCTGTCGGACGGGAGGGCGAGCCGCCCGTCGATCGAGACGAGTGGTGCGGACGCGACGACCGGGTCGGCCTCCCACTCGGCGGGCAGCGGCAGGGCCGCTCGCCCGAAGTTCACGATGCAGACCCCGTCGCCGCGACGGAATGCGAGCACCTCGGATGCGTCCACGTCGATCGCCTCCCACGGGGCGTCGAGGTCGAAGAGGGCTCGGCGCACGGCGATGAGCTCCCGGTACAGGCGCAGGATCGACCCGGGGTCGGCGGCGAGCGCCGAGGCGGCGAAGCCGCCGAACCACTCGGGCTGCGGCAGCCACGGAGGCGCGGTCGCGGCCGCGCCGAAGCCGAAGGCGGGTGCGTCGGCGTCCCACGGGAGCGGCACACGGCATCCGTCTCGACCGAGCTCCCGTCCGCCGGAGCGGAGCCAGATGGGGTCCTGACGGGCGTCGTCCGGCAGCTCGAACACCTCGGGCAGGCCGAGCTCCTCGCCCTGGTAGAGGTAGATCGTGCCCGGCAGGGCGAGCTCGAGCATCGCGGCGGCCCTGGCGCGGCGCACACCGAGTCCGATGTCGACCGGGCCGAGCCTGCGCGCCGCGGCGATCATGTCGCTGGGATCGGCGGCACCGAGGTGCTGCTCCTGTCCGTAGCGCGTCGTCGTGCGGTGCACGTCGTGGTTCGAGAGCGTCCAGGCGGGCGCGGGGGTGAGGGCGAGCGCGCGCTCGATCGCCTGCCGCATGCGCGAGGCGTCCCACGGCTGGACGAGGAGCTCGAACTGGAACGCCTGGTCGAGCTCGTCGGGGCGCAGGTAGGCGGCAAGGCGTTCGGAGTCCGGCACCCAGATCTCGCCCACGAGGTAGCGCGGAGGGTCGTACTCGCGCGCGATGCGATGCCAACGGCGATAGATGTCATGCAGCTCGGGCTGGTCCCACATCGCGTGGTTGTGACCGCCCGTGCCCTCGTCGGCACCGGGCCAGTCCGGCAGCCCGTCCGCCTTCACCATGCCGTGGGCGACGTCGATGCGGAAGCCGTCGACCCCTCGATCGAACCAGTACCGCAGCACCTCGTCGAAGAAGGAGTGCACCTCGGCGTTGCGCCAGTCGAAATCGGGCTGGCCGGCGTCGAAGGAGTGCAGGTACCACTGGCCGGGCCGGCCGTCCGGCTCGGTGACGCGGGTCCAGGCGGGGCCGCCGAACACGCTCTGCCAGTTGTTGGGCGGAAGCCCGCCGTCGGCCCCGCGGCCGTCGCGGAACAGGAAGCGAGCACGCTCGGCGCTTCCCGGGGCGGCGGCGAGGGCGGCCCGGAACCAGGCGTGCTCGACCGAGCAGTGGTTGGCGACCATGTCCATGAGCACCCGGATGCCTCGGGCGTGGGCGGCCGCCACGAGCGCGTCGAAGTCCTCGAGGGTGCCATAGGCGGGGTCGGGCGTGAGGTAGTCGGCGATGTCGTAGCCGTGATCCCGCTGGGGCGAGGCGTAGCAGGGGTTGAGCCAGAGCGCGTCGATCCCGAGGGTCGCCAGATGGTCCAGATGCGCGATGAGCCCGGCGAAGTCGCCGATACCGTCGCCGTCGCCGTCCGCGAAGGAGCGGATGTACAGCTGATACACCACGGCATCCCGCCACCACGCGGTCATCCAGCGCCCCCTTGAGCTATCTAGTAGATCGATACACTAGCGCGACTACTTCCGCCGCGCAACCCCACGGAGACCGGCCCCGGAAACGACGGATGCCCGCCCCGCACAGGGCGGGACGGGCATCCGTCGGTCTCGATGCGCCGCCAGGGGCGGCACTCGACGCCGAGAGACTCAACCCTCGGCGGGGGCCTCCGGGCCGGCGCTGTGGGCCGCGGAGCCCTCGGTGTCGGCATCCTCGGCCTCGACCACCGGGGCGAGCGACAGCTTGCCGCGGTCGTCCATCTTGGTGATCTCGACCATGATCTTCTGACCGACCGAGAGCACGTCCTCGACGTTCTCGACGCGCTTGCCGCCGGCCAGCTTGCGCACCTCGCTGATGTGCAGCAGCCCATCCTTGCCGGGCAGCAGCGAGACGAAGGCGCCGAAGGCCGCGAGCTTCACGACCGTGCCGAGGAAGCGCTCGCCGACCTCGGGGTTGACCGGGTTGCCGATCGCGAGCACCTGAGCGCGAGCCGCCTCGGCCGAGGGACCGTCGACCGCGCCGATGTAGACGGTGCCGTCCTCCTCGATCGAGATGTCGGCGCCGGTCTCGTCCTGGATCGCGTTGATCGTCTTGCCCTTGGGGC
>JASGGJ010000071.1:0-13115 GCA_047605085.1 Protaetiibacter sp. | reverse complement strand
ACCCGCGTAATCAGTTTGGAAGACTGAGGCTCTGCCATTGAGCTACATCCCCGAGCCCGCGCACGGCGGGGCAACCCGGCGATTCTAGCGCAGCCTCGAGGGATGCCCGCGCGCGCGGATGCGGGGCCGAGCCCGCGGGCGATCTCGGTGACGACCTCCTGGCTCACCGGGGCGAGCTCCTGGCCTCGGTCCGTGCCGACGACCGCGCGGCGGTATCCTCTCGGAGATGCAGAGTGCTGACGCTGTCGTTATCGGTGCGGGCATCCAAGGCCTGGCCATCGCCCACGAGCTCGCCTCGCGAGATCCCTCGGCTTCGGTCGTGGTCGTCGACGCGGGGCTCGTGGGCGCGGGCACGAGTCTGCTTGGCGGTGTCGGCGTGCGCACGCAGTTCGCCCATGCCACCAATGTTGCGCTCTCCTTGCGCGCGATCGAGATGATGGCCACCTGGCGCGAGCGATTCGGTGTCGACCCCGACTTCACCCCCTCCGGCTATCTCTACCTCGCCTCGACTCCCGGGCATGTCGCCGTACGGGAGAGCGTTGCCGATACGGCCCGCACGGCGGGTGCGAGGATCGACCGACTCGGACCAGACGAGATCGCCGAGTTGCTGCCCGGGCTCGACGTCTCCGGAGTGCTCGGTGGCTGGCACTCCCCGTCCGACGGGATGCTCTGGGCCGATCTCGTCGTCGGCTCGCTCCGCGATGCCTGTGCGCGGCTCGGCGTGCGGATCGTCGAAGGATCTCCCGCGCGGTTGCGCGCTGTCGGGGGGAGGATCGAATCGGTCGAGACCGCCGACGGCGGCTGGGCCACGCGGACCGCGATCGTCGCGGCAGGGCTGGCTTCGCGGGCGTTGCTGAACCCGTTCGGCGTGGAGGTGCCTGTGCGCTCGCAACGGGGTCAGATCTTCCTCTCCCGCCGCCCCGCCTCTCTCCCGCCACGCACGCCCCTCGTGCTCGACATGAGCACCCGCGCCTATTTCGCGGGGACGCGCAAGGGGCTCGTCCTGGGGGGTGACGACCGGGAGGACGGGGACGACTTCGACGGGGCGGACGCGGCTCGCATCGTCGCGCTGGTGCGGCGCCGCGTGCGGGACCTCCATCCGGGGCTGGTCTTCGGCGGCCAGGCCGGGACGCGCGCGACTTCGCCCGACGACCTCGGCATCCTCGGGGAGGTGCCGGGGCTCGAGGGTGCCGTACTGGCGACGGGGTTCGGGCACCACGGTTTCATGCATGCCGTGCCCGCCGCCGAGATCCTCGTCGACCTCCTCGAAGGCAGGACACCCGCCATCGACCCCTCGCCGATGGACCCGGGACGCTTCGGCGAGGGGATCATTGCGGATTCGGCGACGCCTCTCCCCGGCCATTGAGGCAGGCGCGCCCGACGAGGTAGCGCACTCGGCGAGTCCAGGACGACGGTAGCTCATCCGCCGGGTGGGACCGCCCTTCCGCGACTGAGGACCCCGGGGCGCAACCGCCGGTGCCGAGCGGCAGGGACGCCTCCCGCCCTTCCCCTTGACATTGCAGGCCGGCGCATGACACGTTTAACATCCGAAATAGCATGCAAAGGAGTACGCGGATGTCCCAAGTGCGCGACAGCAGCACAGCGACGAAGGGGGAGCCGTTGGCAGACCCGCCGTCGGTGCGCGGCGCGGACCTTCTCGTGCAGCTCCTCATCGACGCGGGCGTCGAGTCGATCTTCGGCGTTCCGGGCGATACCGGAGTCGTCTTCTACGACGCGCTGCACGGCCGCACCGGCGAGATCCGACACGTGCTGGCCCGCGATGAGCGCCACGCCGCGAAGATGGCCGACGCGTATGCGCGCGTGACCAACCGTGTCGGAGTCGTGGAGGTCTCGAGCGGCGGGGGGACCACCTTCGTCGTGGGAGGTCTCGGCGAGGCTTACGCCTCGGGCATCCCCGTGCTGCTGCTCACCTCCGACATCCACGCCTCGAGCCGCGGCTCCGGCGCGCTCACCGAGATCGACCAGGTCGCGCTCTTCTCCGCGGTGACCAAGTGGTGCACGGTCGTCGAGTCGGCGAGCGATCTGCGCGGTGCCGTCGCTTCGGCGATCGAGGCCGCCACGAGCGGCCGGCCGGCGCCCGTCGCCGTCATCATCCCCGAGAACGTCTTCGACGAGGTGCTCGAGCGACCGGCCGAGGCGGAGCCGCCGATGGCGCGGGTGGACGTGATGCCGCGGGCTCGTCCCCGCGCGGATGAGCTGGCGGTGGGCCGCGCCGCACGGCTGTTCTCCGAGGCGACGGCGCCCGCGATCCTCGCCGGCTCCGGGGTGCACACCTCCGAGGCATGGCAAGTGCTCGCCGAGCTGGCGGAGAAGACCGGCGCGCCCGTCGCCACGACGATCCACGGCAAGGGGGCGCTGGTGAGCGAGCACCCCTGGCACCTGGGGGTCGTCGGCAACAACGGCGGCCGCGACTACGCGAACCGCGAACTCGCCGAGGCCGATGTCGTCCTGCTCGTCGGCACGCGGGCCAACGCCACGGACACCAACAGCTGGAGCGGCCCAGCGCGCACCGGCACACCGGTGATCCAGATCGATATCGACCCGGCGCGCGCAGGACGCAATTTCCCCGAGGCGATCGGCCTGGTCGGCGACGCTCGCACCGTTCTCGGGCAGCTGCTCGATGCCGTCGCCGAGACCCCTGCGCACGCGCGCGAGAGCCGACGGCGGAGAATCGCCGCCGAACGCGCGGAGTGGGCTCTGCGCGGCCCGGGGGGGCTCGCCGAGGTCGCCGAGGGCGAACTGGTGCCCCAGGACGTCATCCGCTGCGTCAACGAGCTCGTCGGCTCCGAGGTCGTCGTCGTCGCCGACCCGGGCACGCCGACACCGAACGTCGCGAGCTATTGGGACACCCAGGTGCCCGGCCGCCGGATCGTCATCCCCCGCGGGCACGGCCCCATGGGCTACGCCATACCCGCCGCCGTCGGGGTCGCCGTGGCACGGCCGGGGGAGCCGGTCGTCTCCTTCACCGCCGACGGGAGCTTCGCGATGGCCTGCGGAGAGCTCGAGACCGTGGCGCGTTTCCGGCTTCCCATTCTCTACGTGCAGTTCACCAACAACAGCATGGGGTGGATCAAGATGCTGCAGCACCTCTACGAGGGCGGCCGCTACTTCGGCGTCGATCCCGGTCCGATCGACGCGGTGATGGTCGCCGCCGCCTGCGGGATCGAGGGTTCACGCCCTCGCAGCCTTGACGAGCTGAGCACCGCGGTCGCGTCCTTCGCTGCGGATCCGCGCCCGATGTACCTCGATATCCAGGTACCCCACATGATCCGGTACACACCGCCGGTCCCCGCGTGGATCGACGCTCTCAGCGGAACACCGGGGCGACCGATCTACTGACGCAGTTCGGATACAGCACGTTCCCACCGGGACGATCCACCATCGGGAGATGGCTCTCGATCGGCATATCAGGGAGGAAGCACATGAAGCACACATCGGTCAGGAAGGCGATCCTGCTCGCCTCGGGAGTCATCGCGGCGATCACGCTCACGAGTTGCGCGCCGGGTTCGAGCGAGCCGTCCGCGGAGACCTCGACCTCGGAGTCGGACATCGCGCTCCCGTCGTCGCTGTCGGAGACGGGGGTTATCCGCGTCGCGACCTCGTTCAGCTACGCACCGTTCACCTACCGCGACGAGTCAGACAACCCCGCAGGCTTCGAGATCGAGCTCGCCGAGGCGATCGCCGAGGAGCTCGGCGTGGAGATCGAGTACTCGGAGATCGCGTTCGCCTCGATCATCCCGTCGATCGAGACCGGCCGTGTCGACATCGGGATGAATCAGCTCACTGACACCGCCGAGCGGCAGGAGTCCGTCGACTTCGTGGACTACTTCCGGCTCACCTACCAGGTGCTCGTCAACGAGGAGCTCGACGGGATCACGCTCGACGAGGTCTGCGGCCTGAACTTCGGGGTGACCCAGGGCAGCACCCAGATCCCGATCATCCAGGGGATGAGCGATGACTGCGTCGCCGACGGCGAGGAGGCGATGACGATCTCCGAGTACCCGGACACCGCCCAGACCCTCCTGGCCATCGCGAGCGGTCAGGCCGAGGCGTTCCTCTCCAACCCCGTCACGGGCCTCTACTACGAATCGACGCCCGACAAGCACCTCGTGCGGGTGCCTGGCGAGGTCTCCGGCTACTCGGCGCTCGCCGGGATCGCGCTTCCGAAGGGCGACACGGAGCTGGCAGCGGCGATTCAGGAGGCGCTCGACCGGATGGTCGCCAGCGGCGTGTACCAGGAGATCCTCGACGAGTACGGCGCCCCGGACAACGGGCTGACCGAGTTCACGATCAATGCGGGCGAATAGTCCGGCACGCGTCCACGGTCAGCCGCAGCTCGGCGACGGTGACCTCGACGACGTCGAGACCATCGTCGCCGAGCGCCGGTGGCACTACGGCCGCGGCATCGCGGCGCTCGCGATCCTCGTCTTCATCGCCTGGATCGTCTACCAGATCCTGACCAACGACAGGTTCGGGTGGGACGTCGTCGGCGAGTACATCGTCAGCCCGCCGATCCTGCAGGGCGTGCTGATGACGCTCTTCCTCACCGCGGTCGTGATGTCGACGGCGTGCGTGCTCGGAGTCGTCCTCGCCACCATGCGGCTGTCGAGCAACCCGATCCTCGCGGGCTGTGCGGCGGTCTACGTGTGGTTCTTCCGGGGCGTGCCTGCACTGGTCCAGCTGGTGTTCTGGTTCAACTTCGCCTACCTCTTCCCCGAGCTCGAATTCGGCATCCCCTTCGGAGGCCCGAAGCTGTTCGGCGTCCCGACGAACGACGTGATGGTCCCGCTGCTGGCGGCCTTCCTCGGCTTCACCCTCATCGAGACCGCGATGATGGCCGAGATCATCCGCGGCGGCATTCTCGGCGTCGATATCGGGCAGACCGAGGCGAGCAGGGCGCTGGGCATGCGGCGCTCGCGGCTCATGCTGCGGGTGATCCTGCCCCAGGCGATGCGATCGATCGTCCCGGCGAGCGGTAACAACTTCATCAGCATGCTGAAGTGGTCTTCGCTCGCGACGGTCGTCTCGGTCGGCGAGCTCATGCACGCAGCGATGTCGATCTACAATCGCACCTTCCAGGTCATCCCGCTCCTCATCACCGCCTCGCTGTGGTATCTGGTGCTGACCACGGTGCTCTCGATCGGCCAGCACTACATCGAGCAGTATTACGGCCGGGGCACGACCCGCAGTGCGCCGCAGAAGCGATGGTTTCCGCTGGGAGGAAGGCGACGATGACTCTGGGAAGGACGAACCGACAGGGCGTCGCGATGGACGACCCCGAGACGGTCGGGACCGTGGTAGCGACCGGCGTGCACAAGCACTTCGGCGAGCAGCACGTCCTCCGGGGGGTCGACCTGCGGATCGAGCGCGGACAGGTCGTCTCCCTCCTCGGCCGCTCGGGATCCGGCAAGAGCACCTTCCTGCGCTGCATCAACGAGCTCGAGACGATCGATCGCGGCAAACTGCGGGTCAACGGCCAGTACGTCGGTGTCCGGCGGCACGGTGATCGCTACGTCGAACTGACCGAGCGGGAGGCGTGTCAGCGACGCGAGCGGATCGGGATGGTCTTCCAGCAGTTCAACCTCTTCCCGCACATGACCGCGCTGGAGAACATCATCGAGGCGCCGGTCGGCGTGCAGCGGCGGCCGCGGGCGGAGATGGTCCAGCGGGCCAGGGAGCTGCTGTCGACGGTCGGTCTCCTGGACAAGGCGGACGCCTATCCGCGGACGCTCTCCGGCGGGGAGCAGCAGCGCGTCGCAATCGCCAGGGCCCTCGCGATGGACCCCTCGGTGATGCTCTTCGACGAACCCACCTCCGCACTCGATCCGCAGCTCGTGGGGGAGGTGCTCGCCGTGATCCGCAAGCTCGCCCACACCGGGATGACCCTCGTCATCGTCACTCACGAGATGCACTTCGCGCGGGACATCTCGGACCTCGTCGTCTTCCTCGATGAGGGTCGCGTGCTCGAGGCGGGTCCGCCGTCGCAGGTGTTCGGTGACCCGCACCACGAGCGCACGCGCGAGTTCATCCAGGGTGTGCTCAGCTCGGAATGACGTGTGACAGGGCAGGAGACGTGAAGAGGAGGGTGCGATGTCCATCGCACTGGTCGGCGGACGCCTGATCGACGTCGTCGGGCGGCGAGTCGTCGAACGCGCGACGATCGTCGTCGAGGACGGGGTGATCTCGCGCTGTGAGGCGGAGGGAGCGGTACCGGATGGCGTCTCGCGGGTGATCGACCTGCGCGGGCGCACTGTCCTGCCCGGGCTCATCGATACGCACGTGCACGTGCTCACTCCCGCCCGCCGGTGGGAGCTGAGCGAGGCCGACGCCGCGCTCTGGGGGCGGGAGCAGTTGGAGGCGGCGCTGCTGCGAGGAGTCACGACGGTACGGGACCTCGGCAGTCAGTACCAGGCGATCTTCGCCCTGCAGCGACTTTCGGGCCGCGACCGGCGCATCCCGCGAGTGCTCGCGGCAGGGCCCGCGATCGCGATCACCGGCGGCCATGCCTGGCAGCGCATCAGCGTCGAGGCGGACGGGCCGCTCGGGTTCGCCCTGGCCGTGCGTGAGCAGCTCAAGGCCGGTGCGGACGTCATCAAGCTCATGGCGACCGGCGGCGCTGGGACGGCCGGGCAGAGCCCTCGCTGGGTTCAGGCGAGTGCGGAGGAGTTCGCGAGCGCCGTCGAGGTCGCGCACGGCGCCGGCCGGCCTGTGGTCGCGCACGCCCACGGGACGGAGGGCATCCGCATGGCGGTCCTGGCCGGGGTCGACACGATCGAGCACGGCGTCTTCCTCGACGACGAGACGGTCGACCTCATGCTCGAGCGCGGAACGCTGCTCTCGCCGACGCTGTCGGTCTACCCGGCGATCGCCCGGACGGAGGACCGCAGCATCGCAGAAGAGCACATGGTGCGAAAGGCGATCGACACGATCGAGCCGCATGCGACGAGCTTCCGTAAGGCGCTCGCCGCCGGAGTCGGCATCGTCCTGGGCACCGACTGCGGGCCGCTCTATCATCCGGTCGGCGCGGTCGGTCTCGAGCTGCGACTGTGGGTCGACAACGGTATGTCGGCCATGGACGCGATCGTCGCCGCAACGATCGCGGCGGCCAGGTCGTGTCGGATCGATGCGGACACGGGCAGCATCGAGGTCGGCAAGCAGGCGGACCTCGTGATCGTCGACGGCGAGCCCGACAGGGAGATCGGCGCGCTCGAGGACGTGTGGATGGTGGTGCGCGGCGGGATGATCGTGACCGAGGGGGACCGGGGATGATGACGGGTCGGAGCCGGGATCGGCTGTTCGAGTCGGTAGTGGTGGGTTCGAGGACGCTGTCGAGCCGACTCGTCGCGATGCCGCACGGGATCACCTTCCTCGAGGACGGTTACGCCACGCCCGACCACGCGGGGTACGTCGAGCGCTACTGCGCCGCCGGGGTCGGCATGTTCATCCTCGGCTCGACGGCGGTCGCCGAGGAGGGCTGGATGCACGGGCGCCATCTGAGGCTCTTCGACCCCGCCGTCGTTCCGGGGCTGCGGGCCATGGCCGAGGCGGCCCAGCGGCACGGCGCCGCCTTCATCTGCCAGCTGGGACACGTCGGGCGGGGCATCGTGTCCTGGCAGGACTACGAGACCGTGGTCGGGCCCTCGCCGATCCCGGCCTTCGCGAAGGGGGAGATCCCGCTCGAGCTCGACGAGACCGGAATCGCCCGGATCCGCGGGCGCTTCGCCGCGGCCGCCCGCCGCTGCGCGGAGGCGGGTCTCGACGGGGTCGAGGTGCATTCGGCTCAGGGCTACCTGCTGCACCAGTTCCTGTCGCCGCTGAGCAATCGCCGCACCGATCGTTACGGGGGCGCGCTGGAGAACCGCGCGAGGCTGCTCTTCGAGGTGCTCGGGGAGGTGCGGGCCGCGATGGGCGATCGGATCGTCGGAATCAAGCTCTCCGCCGGCGAGGGCGATGCAGCCGGCCTGTCCTGGGAGGAGGTGAAGGAGATCGCCAGGCGGGCCGATCGGGAGGGGCTCGTCGACTACGTGAGCATCGTCGTGCCGCAGCTCGCCTCCGGCAATTTCCTGCGGGACGACTCCTTCGAGCCGGGCGCGAACCGGGCGGCCACGCGTGAGCTGCGGGGCGAGCTGCGAGCGCCCGTCGTCGTCTCCCAGCGGATCTACCTGCCAGAGACGGCCCGCGACATCCTCGACGCGGGCGACGCCGGGCTGATCGGGGTCACCCGAGCCCTGCTCGCGGACCCGCTGTGGGGCGAGAAGGCCGCGAGGGGCGCCGACGATGAGATCCGTCCGTGCATCGGGTGCATGCAGGACTGCCGCGGCTCGACCGCGGGGCACGGCTTCGGCTGCGCGGTCAATCCAGCCCTGCTGGAGCTGCGCGGCCCGAGAACCGCGTATGAGCTGGAGGGCCGGCGCGCGTGGGTGGTCGGCGCCGGTCCCGCGGGAGTGGAGGCCTCGCTCGCGCTGGCCCGCTCGGGTGCCCGGGTGACGCTCGTCGAGCGGGACGATCGAGTCGGCGGGCGGCTGCGCATCGCCGGGTCCGCGCCGAACCGGAGCGCCTGGACGCGCTACGCGGACTACCTCGAGCGGGCCGCGCGCCGGGACCCTGCCGTCGAGCTGCGTCTCGGTCAGGCGGCGGGCGCCGACGAGATCGCTGCCGCCGCACCCGACGTCGTCGTCCTCGCCGTCGGCGCCGACGCGACGACGGGCATGGACCGCTTCCCTGGCGCGCCGATCACCAGCGACGAGTGTCTCGCGGACGACGCAGCCCTCGGAGGCCGTCGCGTCGTCATCGACCTCTCCGGCGGCTGGGAGGCGGCGAACTGCGTCGAGCACCTCGTGCGACTCGGCTGCCCGGTCGTGTACGTCACGGGGCATGAGCGGGTCGCACACCGGGTGCCCGAGGAGAGCCGGCAACTGCTGCTCCCGCGGTTGGCCGAGGCCGGCGTGCCCTGCCATGTCGGGATGGAGCGTGAGGACGCCGAAGGACGCGTCCTCATCAACCCCCTGCTCGGCGACCGGGTTGTGATCGAGCGTTCGGATCGCATCGTGGTGGCCGGCGACTACCGGCCGCGCACCGAGCTCGCCGCCCGGCTGCGACTGCGCGGCGTCGAGCCCGTGGTCATCGGCGACGCGGTCAACGCCAGGGGACTGTCCCGCGCGGTCCGCGAGGGCTACCGGATCGCCGACCGCCTCGCCGACCTGGTGCTCGAGGATGTGGCGGTGTCCGGATGAAGCTCTCCCTCGTCGCCTATGGGATGTTCGGTGGCCTCACCCTCCCCGAGCTCATCCGGCTCGCTCGCGACGGAGGCTTCGCGGGGCTGGACGTCCGATGCGAGTACGGGCTTGCTCACGGTGTCGAGGTGACCATGACCGACGCGGAGCGGAGGCAGGCACGACATCGCATCGAAGACGCCTTCCTGGAACTCGTCTGCGTCCGCTCGGGTGCCCGCTTCGAGAGTCCGGACCTGGCGGAGCGACGTCGCAATGTCGACTCGGCGATGCGACACGTCGATCTGGCGGCTGATCTCGGGGCGCCGTTCGTCCGCGTCTCCGGTCACAACATTCCGGAGGGGCACGACCGTGACCGCGTCGTGGACCAGGTCGGAGAGGGCCTGGCCGAGATCGCGGACTATGCCGCCGGTACCGGGTGCACCGTGCTTCTCGAGATGCTGGGGGACTTCCGCAACTGGCATTTCGCGCTCCGCGCGCTCCGGCAGGCCGATCGTCCCGGCCTCGGAGTCCTGTACAACTCGGAGAACGTGGATGTCGTCGGCGGCTCGGTCTCCGCGGCGCTCGAGCGGCTGAGGCCGTGGCTGCGGCATGTCGACGTTCACGACCTGACGTCGGGATACCCGTACCGCGAGCTCGTCGACGTGCTCACGAGGTGGGGATACGACGGGTACTACTGCGCAGAGCCACCGCTGCTCGAACCGGAGCGGGAGGGCTATGCGCGCCTCTACGGAGCGCTCCTGCAGGCCTACGGCGTCGAGGCCCGGCTCCGAGGCGCGTCCACCTCCGCGTGACCCGGTCGCATTCCCTAGGATGCAAAGCGTTCGTTACCCATCCGATTCGAGGCGGCTTATGACATCCTCCCTGAGCGCTCCGGCGCGGAGGACGCGCGACGGTCAGCTGACCAACACGGTCTATGAGCGTCTGCGCTCGGAGATCATCCGTGGCGTGCTGCGTCCGAACGAAGCCCTCGTGGAGGCGCTCATCGCGGAACGACTGGGGGTCAGCCGCACTCCGGTGCGCGAGAGCCTGCAGCGGCTCTCCGTCGACGGTCTCATCGTCTCGCGTCGCCGGCGCTGGGTCGTCTACGAGCACACTCGCGAGGAGGTCACCGAGATCTACGAGTTGCGTGCAGCGCTCGAGAGCTACGCGGCGAGGCTCGCGGCGAGTCGTCGCACCGAGGAGCAGATCGCCGAGGTGGAGTGCCTCTACGAGGAGACCAAGGTGCACGCGGTGCACGGACGGGAGCGGGTCGAAGCCAACGAGCACTTCCACGACGCCATCAACCGGATGTCGCACAACGAGCGACTGTTCCAGACGATCCTGCGCAGCCGGGTCTACGGCTTCAACGACCGCGTCGCGGCAGCGTACTCTCCCGAGCAGTACGCGGAGTCGTGGGCGCAGCACGGGGCCATCGTGGAGGCCGTCCGCCGAGGCGAGGCGAGCCTGGCCGGCGAGCTGGCCCGCTCGCATGTCGACTACTCCCTCGAGATGGTCCTCTCGCTCTACTGATCGCGCCCTCTCGATGCATCATCCGTGGGGCGGAGGGCGGGTCGAGGTGCGCTGACGGGGGCCGGGCGAGCGCGGGCCGGTGACGGGCTAGACTGTGCGAGGCCGTTTTCGGGCCGGATCGCGTCCGTCGCCCCGCCCGATAGCCGGCGGCTCGAAGGCCCGGAATCCGGGGCGTAGCTCAGCTTGGCTAGAGTGCCCGCTTTGGGAGCGGGAGGTCGCAGGTTCAAATCCTGTCGCCCCGACACTGTCACCCGACACAGAATCAGCGAAACAACCCAGGAGAGACATCCCCATGGTCAGCACGACCGTCGAGAAGCTGTCGCCCACGCGCGCCAAGCTCACCATCACCGTGACCCCCGAGGAGCTCAAGCCCTCGATCGAGCACGCCTACAAGCACATCGCCGAGCAGGTGAGCATCCCAGGCTTCCGCAAGGGCAAGGTGCCGCCGCCCATCATCGACCAGCGGATCGGTCGCGCCGAGGTGCTCAACCACGCCGTGTCGGAGGGGCTCGAAGGCTACTACCGCGAGGCCGCCGCCGAGGAGAAGGTGCGCCCGCTCGGACGCCCGGAGGCCGATGTCACCGCCTGGCCGTCCGAGAAGGACTTCACGGGCGACCTTGTGTTCACCGTCGAGGTCGACGTGCGGCCCGAGTTCGAGGTGCCGAAGTACGACGGCCTCAAGGTCGAGGTCGAGACGGCGAAGGTCGGACCGGATGAGGTCGAGGCCGAGCTCGAGAAGCTGCGCACCCGCTTCGGCACCCTGGTGACCGTCGACCGCCCCGCGGCGAAGGGCGACTTCGTGCAACTCGACCTCGTCGCGACGATCGCCGACGAACAGATCGACACGGCCTCGGGCATCTCCTACGAGCTCGGCTCCGGCGAGCTGATCGACGGTATCGACGAGGCCATCGAGACCCTCACCGCGGGCGAGTCGACCACCTTCGAGTCGGAGCTCGTCGGCGGCGACCACCAGGGCGAGAAGGCACAGATCTCGGTCACCGTGATCTCGGTCAAGGAACGCGAGCTGCCCGAGGCCGACGACGACTTCGCCCAGATCGCCTCGCAGTTCGACACGATCGGCGAGCTGCGCAAGGACCTCAAGGAGCAGCTTCAGAAGTCGGCCGAGTTCGGCCAGGCGGCTGCCGCGCGCGACAAGCTCGTCGAGCTGCTGCTGGATGCGGCCGACATCCCCGTGCCGCAGGGACTCATCGACGACGAGGTGCACCGCCACCTCGAGAGCGAGGGGCGCCTGGAGGACGAGGTGCACCGCGCCGAGGTCGTCGAGGAGTCCGAGAAGGTGTTCACGCGCCAGCTGCTGCTCGACGCGATCGCCGAGGCCGAAGGGGTGAAGGTCAGCCAGAACGAGCTCACCTCCTACCTCGTGCAGGCATCCGCCCGGTACGGCATGGAGCCTGGCGAGTTCATCCAGGCGCTCGGAAACTCCGGCCAGATCCCCGCGATGGTCGGGGAGGTCGCCCGCTCCAAGGCGATCGCGGTGGCCCTGTCGAAGGCGAAGGTCGTCGACGAGAAGGGCAAGGCGATCGACGTCTCGGCGCTCACCGCGGCCGTGCTCGGCGACGGTTCCGACGACTCCGAGATCATCGAGGAGACCGAGCTCACGGGCGTCGACCACGACCACGAGGGTCACGAGCACTGACGCCCCGCGGATGGTGCGGTTTCGGCCGGATGGCACCTGCGAAACCGCGCCATCGGGCCGAAACCGCGCCATCGGGGATCGGGTCGGGCGCGCGGCGTAGGGAGCCGGATGCGATACGTGATCCTGCTGCGCGGCGTCAACGTGGGCGGCGTGACCGTCAGGATGGCCGAGTTGCTCGCGTAGCCGTCCCTCAACCGGAGAAATGCAGGAGATCCGCCGCCGCCGGCCGGCACTGACAGCGAATCGGCGGCCGGTTCTCCGAATCTCCTGCATTTCTGGATCAGATTCCGCGCTCGAGGAGGGCGTCCGCGTCGACGAGGACGGACTCGTCCGCCCCTCTCGCCACACCCTCCGCACCGGCTCCTTGAGATGGGACAGCGCGGAGACGGTCGCGACGCGCACTCTGCCCACGGCGAACACGGCAGAGCCGCCTCAGGTGCCCCGGTAGATTCGTGAGCGACGTCGAGGCAGTCGCCTCATCACAGGCTGTGTCCTCAACACAGAGCAAGGAGCTCCACCCATGGCAGAACCGGCATTCCCGCCGAGCGTCTTCGACCGCCTCCTCAAGGACCGCATCATCTGGCTCGGCTCCGAGGTGCGCGACGAGAACGCGAACGAGATCGCGGCGAAGCTGCTGCTGCTCGCCGCCGAGGACCCCGAGAAGGACATCTACCTCTACATCAACTCGCCCGGCG
>JASGGJ010000070.1:0-13581 GCA_047605085.1 Protaetiibacter sp. | reverse complement strand
GGCTACGACGCGCCCTTCGAGGTGGGCAGCCCCGCGCACCTGACTCTCGTCGATCCGAGCGCGACACGGGTGTTCGGCACGGATGCGCTGCGCGGCAAGAGCGTCAACTCGCCCTACCTCGGGATCGAGCTGCCCGGGCGCGTGGTCGCGACGATCCACGGCGGGGTGCCCACGGTGCTGGACGGAGAGCTGCGGGCGCCGGAGGAGGTCTCCCATGGATGAACGCCTGATCCCCGCGCTCGTGATCCTCGCGATGATCGTCGTCGCGTTCGGTTTCATGGCGCTCGGCTGGCGGAACCGCCGGCGTCGGCAGTCGTTCCTCGACGTGGTACCGGTGCCGCCCGCCGAGATCGGCGAGGAGCTCGCCGCCGAGCGGGTGCTGTACGTCGCCACGACCCTCGCCGGTCAGCCGCTCGAACGGGTCGTCGTGGACGGGCTCGCCTTCCGCGCGAAGGGCGAGGTGCGGATCGCCCGCGGCGGCATCGTGCTCGACCTCGCCGGGTCACGTCCCGCCTTCATCCCCGTCGCCGACATCATCGGCGTCGGACTCGCGAGCTGGACGATCGACAAGGGCGTCGAGGAGGGCGGCCTCGTCTTCGTGCGCTGGCAGCTCGGCGGCACGGGCGTCGACAGCTACCTGCGCTCCGAGCGGTCGCAGCGCCTGCTCGACGAGCTCACCGAGCTATCTCCCGCCGCAGCCGCCGCCGTGCACTCCGCGCATCCGGACCCCGGCCAGACCCCAGACGGAGAGGCATTCGCATGATCGCCACCGACCCCGCCGTCCTCGTGCTCGAGGACGGCACCCGTTACCCCGGACGCGCTTACGGCGCCCGCGGACGCACCCTCGGCGAAGCCGTGTTCGCAACCGGGATGACCGGCTACCAGGAGACCCTCACCGATCCGAGCTACGCCGGCCAGATCGTCGTCCAGACGGCCCCGCACATCGGCAACACCGGCGTCAACCACGAGGACCCGGAGTCCCGCCGGATCTGGGTGTCCGGCTACGTCGTGCGCGACCCGTCGCGTGTGGTGTCGAACTTCCGTGCCACCGGCAGCCTCGGCGCGGATCTCGACCGCAACGGAATCGTCGGCATCAGCGGCATCGACACGCGTGCCGTGACCCGGCGGCTGCGGGATGCCGGGTCGATGCGGGCGGGAATCTTCTCGGGCGCGGATGCCGCCCTGGGATCCGCCGAGCAGCTCGAGATCGTGCGTTCGAGCGCGCGAATGGCGGGACAGAACCTCTCGGCCCAGGTGTCGGTTGCGAGTGCGACCGTGACGGCGGCGCGTGGGGTGCGGCTCGGCAAGCTGGCCGTGCTCGACCTCGGCGTCAAGCAGTCCACGATCGACAACCTCGCGGACAGGGGCTTCGAGGTGCACGTCCTGCCGCAGGATGTGACGCTCGAGCAGCTGCTCGCGATCGAGCCGGTCGCGGTGTTCTACTCCAACGGGCCCGGCGACCCCGCCGCATCCGACGGGCACGTCGAGTTGCTGCAGGGCGTGCTGCGGGAAGGGCTGCCGTTCTTCGGCATCTGCTTCGGCAACCAGCTGCTGGGCAGGGCGCTCGGACTCGGCACCTACAAGCTGCCCTACGGGCACCGCGGCATCAACCAGCCGGTGCTCGACAAGACGACGGGACGCGTCGAGATCACGGCGCACAACCACGGCTTCGCGGTCGACGCGCCGCTCGAGGGCATCATCGAGAGCCCCGCGGGGTTCGGGCGGCTCGAGGTGAGCCACATCGGCCTCAACGATCGGGTCGTGGAGGGGCTGCGCGCCCTCGACATCCCGGCGTTCTCGGTGCAGTACCACCCGGAGGCCGCGGCCGGCCCGCACGACGCCAACTACCTCTTCGACCGTTTCCGTGACATGGTCGCGGCCGAGCTCGCAAAGAAGAACTAGTGCCCAAGAGAGCCGATATCCAGAGCGTCCTCGTGATCGGATCCGGCCCGATCGTGATCGGGCAGGCCGCCGAGTTCGACTACTCCGGAACCCAGGCGTGCCGGGTGCTGCGTGCCGAGGGGGTGCGTGTCATCCTCGTGAACCCCAACCCGGCCACGATCATGACCGACCCCGACTTCGCCGACGCGACCTACATCGAACCGATCACGAACGAGATCCTCGAGGCGATCATCGCGAAAGAGCGCCCCGACGCGGTGCTCCCCACCCTCGGCGGCCAGACCGCCCTCAACGCGGCCATCGCGCTCGATGAGGCGGGCATCCTCGCGAGATACGGCGTCGAGCTGATCGGTGCCAAGGTCGACGCCATCAAGAAGGGCGAGGACCGGCAGATCTTCAAGGAGCTCGTCATCGCGGCGGGCGCCGACGTCGCGCGCTCCCGGATCGTGCACACGGTCGAGGAGGCGCTCAGCGCCGCCACCGATCTCGGCTATCCGCTCGTCGTCCGCCCCTCCTTCACGATGGGCGGCCTCGGCTCCGGCTTCGCGCACGACCGCGACGAGCTCGTGCGGATGGTGGGCGACGGGCTGCACGCCTCACCCACCACCGAGGTGCTGCTCGAGGAGTCGATCCTCGGCTGGAAGGAGTACGAGCTCGAGCTCATGCGCGACACCGCGGACAACACGGTCGTCGTCTGCTCGATCGAGAACGTCGACCCGGTCGGCGTGCACACGGGCGACTCGATCACCGTCGCCCCCGCGCTCACCCTCACCGACCGCGAGTACCAGCGGCTGCGCGACATCGGCATCGACATCATCCGAGCGGTCGGCGTCGACACCGGCGGATGCAACATCCAGTTCGCCGTCGAGCCGGCCACCGGGCGGGTCATCGTCATCGAGATGAACCCGCGGGTGTCGCGCTCGAGCGCCCTCGCCTCGAAGGCCACGGGCTTCCCGATCGCGAAGATCGCCGCCAAGCTCGCGATCGGGTACCGGCTCGACGAGATCCCCAACGACATCACGAGGGTCACCCCGGCATCCTTCGAGCCGACCCTCGACTACATCGTGGTCAAGGTGCCGCGCTTCGCCTTCGAGAAGTTCCCCTCGGCGGACGCCACCCTCACCACGACGATGAAGTCGGTCGGCGAGGCGATGGCGATCGGCCGCAACTACACGACCGCGCTGCAGAAGGCGCTGCGCTCGCTCGAGAAGCGCGGATCGAGCTTCCACTGGGATGCGCACCTGGCCCCCGCGGCCGAGCTCGTCGAGCTCGCGAGAACGCCAACCGACGGGCGCATCGTCACCGTGCAGCAGGCACTGCGGGCCGGAGCCACCACCCAGGAGTTGTATGCCGTGACCGGCATCGACCCGTGGTTCCTCGACCAGATCGTCCTCATCAACGAGGTCGCGGACGAGATCGCGAGCCTGCGTCCGCTGGATGCGGCGCTGTTCGCGCTCGCCAAGGATCACGGCTTCTCGGATGCGCAGATCGCGCAGCTGCGCGGTCTCAGCGAGACCGAGGTGCGCAACCTCCGCTGGCAGCTCGGCGTGCGTCCCGTCTACAAGACGGTCGACACCTGCGCCGGGGAGTTCCCCGCGCTCACCCCCTACCACTACTCGAGCTACGACTCGGAGACCGAGGTGGTGCCGAGCGAGCGGCGCAAGGTCGTCATCCTGGGCTCCGGTCCCAACCGCATCGGCCAGGGCGTCGAGTTCGACTACTCCTGCGTCCATGCGAGCTTCGCGCTGCACGACGCGGGCTTCGAGACGATCATGATCAACTGCAACCCCGAGACGGTGTCGACCGACTACGACACGAGCGACCGCCTCTACTTCGAGCCGCTCACCCTCGAGGACGTGCTCGAAGTGATCCACGCGGAGTCGCAGTCCGGTGAGCTCGTCGGCGTCATCGTGCAGCTCGGCGGCCAGACGGCGCTCGGACTCGCGCGGGGCCTCGAGGCGGCCGGCGTGCCGATCCTCGGCACGAGCCCCGCCGCGATCGACCTCGCCGAGGAGCGCGGCCTGTTCTCCGGCATCCTCGAGCGGGCCGGCCTCGTCGCCCCCCGCAACGGCACCGCGACGGATGCGCCGAGCGCCGTGCGGGTGGCGGAGGCCATCGGCTACCCGGTACTCGTGCGCCCGAGCTTCGTGCTCGGCGGCCGCGGCATGGAGATCGTCTACGACACGCCCAGCCTCGAGGACTACTTCGACCGGGTTCGTGACCAGGCGATCATCGGGCCCGGCTCCCCGCTGCTGGTCGACCGCTTCCTCGACGACGCCCTCGAGATCGATGTCGACGCCCTCTACGACGGGCAGCAGCTCTACGTCGGCGGCATCATGGAGCACATCGAGGAGGCCGGCGTGCACTCCGGCGACTCAGCCTGCACGCTGCCGCCCGTGACGCTCGGACGCGACGTGCTCGAACGCGTCGCAGAAGCCACCCGCCGGATCGCCGAGGGCATCGGGGTGAACGGCCTGCTCAACGTTCAGTTCGCGATCGGCGCTGGCGTGCTCTACGTGCTCGAGGCGAACCCGCGGGCGAGCCGCACCGTCCCCTTCGTCTCGAAGGCGCTCGGCATCCCGCTCGCGAAGGCCGCCTCGCTCGTCATGACCGGCCGCTCGATCGCCGAACTCGTCGTGGAGGGCCTGCTGCCCGCCGACGATGGCTCGCGGGTGCCGCTCGACGCCCCCGTCTCGGTCAAGGAGGCCGTGCTGCCGTTCAAGCGCTTCCGGACGCGGGACGGTCACGTCGTGGACTCCGTGCTCGGCCCCGAGATGCGCTCGACGGGCGAGGTCATGGGGATCGACGCCGACTTCCCGCGCGCCTTCGCGAAGAGTCAGGATGCCGCCTACGGCGGGCTGCCCGCCGGCGGCACGGTCTTCGTCTCGGTCGCCGACCGCGACAAGCGCGCCGTCGTGCTCCCGGTGCTGCGCCTCGCGCAACTCGGCTTCGACATCGTCGCGACCGAGGGCACCGCCGAGGTGCTCGCCCGCAACGGCATCCGCGCCACGACGGTGCGGAAGTACTCGATGGGCCACGGGGGCGTCGAGGGCACCGTCGTCGACCTCATCAACCGGGGCGCGATCGACATCGTCATCAACACCCCGAGCGGCCGGAGCGCCCGCGCCGACGGCATCGAGATCCGCACCGCGACCGTCGCCGCCGACAAGCCGCTGTTCACGACGATCGCGCAGCTCGGCGCCGCGGTCGGCTCGCTCGAGGCGCGCAACGCCCCCGTGCGGGTGCGGAGCCTTCAGGACTACGCCGCAGATCGGGCGAACCGGGCGGTCGCCTCGTGACCGTCTCGTTCGCGGCCCGCGTCGCCGCGGTCGTCGCCGAGCGGGGGCCGCTGTGCGTCGGCATCGACCCGCACGCGGCCCTCCTGAGAGAGTGGGGCCTCCCCGACGACGCAACGGGCGTCCGGGAGCTCGGCCTGCGGGTCGTCGAGGCCGCCGTGGGCCGGATCGGCGTCGTCAAGCCGCAGATCGCCTTCTTCGAACGCCACGGGGCCGCGGGCTACGCGGCCCTCGAGGAGATCCTGTCGGCGGCGCGTGCGGCCGGTCTCCTGGTCATCGCCGACGTCAAGCGTGGCGATGTTGGCTCCACCGTCGACGCCTACGGGGAGGCGTGGCTCACCCCGGGCTCGCCGCTCGAGGCGGATGCGATGACCGCGGTCGCCTACCAGGGCTTCGGCTCGCTGAGCGGGGTCGTCGCCCGAGCCGCCGCGCACGGCAAGGGGGTGTTCGTGCTCTCCGCCACCTCGAACCCGGAGAGCGCCGAGGTGCAGACTCTCCGGGTGGCCGACGGTGAGACGATCGCGCAGCGCATGGTCGGGCACGCCGCGGCGAGCGGGGGAACGGTCGGCGTCGTCGTCGGGGCCACGGTCGACCTCGCCACGGTCGGAATCGACCCAGAACTGCTGGCGACCGTCCCGGTGCTCGCCCCCGGATTCGGGGCCCAGGGCGCCGGGCTGGCCGGTGCGCCGACGAGTTTCGGGGCGGCCCTCGGGGCGATCCTCCCGAACGTGTCCCGCAGCGTGCTCGCGGCGGGCCCGGAGGGTCTGGCGGCCGCGATCGACGCGTCCGTCCGTGAGGTGGCATCGTGGCAGAGGTGAGGATGCCGGAGGTCGACCGTGCCGCCGCCGGCCGGGCGGCCGTCGAGGCGCGCCGAGCGCGGGCGAGGGTCAAGAACTCCGTGCATGACCGGGAGCGCCGTGCCCTCGACGTCGCGGAGACCGCCTGGGCGGATCCGGCGAGCCCCGAGGGCACGCTGCGCGTGCGCGAGCTGCTCACGAGCATCCCCGGTATCGGCCCGACCCGGGCTGCACGCGTCATGACGGAACTGGGTATCGCGGATGCCAAGCGGGTCGGCGGGCTCGGCGGCCGCCAGCGCGGGAAGCTGCGCGACTGGCTCGAGCAGCGGGAAGGGGATCGCATCCGGCCGCGGAGCCGGCTCGTCGTGCTCGCCGGGCCGACCGCCGTCGGCAAGGGCGCGGTGTCGACCTTCATCCGCGACCACCACCCCGAGGTGCTGCTGAGCGTCTCCGCGACGACGCGGTCGCCCCGCCCGGGGGAGGTCGACGGTCAGCATTACCACTTCGTGTCCGACGAGACCTTCGACCGGATGATCGCGCGGGACGAGTTCCTCGAGCACGCGACCGTGCACAACTCGTCCCGATACGGCACGCCGCGTCCGCCGATCGATGCGGCTCTCGCATCCGGGCGCAGCGTGCTGCTCGAGATCGATCTGCAGGGAGCCCGCGCGGTCAAGGCGGCCATGCCGGAGGCCCTGCTCGTCTTCCTGCTGCCGCCGAGCTGGGAGGAGCTCGTTCGCCGGCTCACCCGGCGCGGCACCGAGTCCCCTGAGGAGCAGGCGCGCCGCCTCGAGACCGCGCGGGACGAGCTCGCCGCGCAGGACGAGTTCGACGTCAAGGTCGTCAACCACGACGTCGGCCAGGCGGCGCGGGAGGTCGTAGAATTGCTGGCAGTGCCCGGAACCCCGTCCGCGCGCACGCGATCGTGAGGAGAGCCGGAATGGCTGACAACAAGGGCATCATCGACCCGCCCATCGACGAGCTGCTGTCGAAGGTGGACTCGAAGTACCAGCTGGTGATCTTCGCCGCCAAGCGCGCCCGCCAGATCAACGACTACTACGCCGACCTCCACGAGGGCTCGCTGTTCGACAATGTCGGCCCGCTCGTCGACTCGACGATCGACGACAAGCCGCTCTCGGTGGCGCTGCACGAGATCAACGAGGACAAGCTCGTCCTCACCCCGCTCGCCGAGTAGGCGCCCGTGCCCAGCTGCTCGAGGAGCGCCGCACTGCGCCGCGTCTCGAGACCAGCGTCTCCGTCATGACGCGACCGCTGCGGATCGTCGTCGGCGTGACCGGAGGCATCGCGGCCTACAAGGCCGTGGGCGTCGTGCGCGAGTTCGTGCTGCGCGGGCACGAGGTGCACGTCGTCGCGACGGATGCGGCCCTCCGGTTCGTCGGACGCCCGACACTCGAGGCGATCAGCCGCAACCCGGTGGAGACCGAGCTCTTCGACGGTGTCGCGGAGGTTCGGCACGTCGCCCTCGGGCAGTCGGCCGACCTCGTCGTGGTGGCGCCCGCGACGGCGAACACGCTCGCGAAGCTCGCCGCCGGGCTCGCCGACGAGCTGCTCGGAACGACGATCCTCGCCTCAACCGCCCCGCTCGTCGTCGCACCCGCGATGCACACCGAGATGTGGCAGAACGCGGCCACCCGCGACAACGTGGCGACGCTCCGCCGGCGCGGGGTGCACCTCGTCGGCCCGGCATCCGGGCAGCTCACCGGCGCCGACAGCGGACCGGGACGGATGGCGGAGCCCGCGGACATCGTCGACGCGGCCCTCGCGGCCCTGCGTCCCCGCGACCTCGCCGGGCGCCGGATCGTCGTGACCGCGGGGGGAACCCGGGAGCCGCTCGATCCCGTCCGGTTCCTCGGCAACCGTTCGAGCGGCCGGCAGGGCGTCGCGATCGCCGAGGCGGCGCGCGACCGGGGTGCCGAGGTCGTGCTCGTCGCGGCGCACCTCGAGGTGGCGGCGCCTGGCGGCGTCGAGCTGCGCGAGGCCGGCACCGCAGGCGAGTTGCGCGTCGCGACGCTCGCGGCTGCGGCCGACGCCGACGCGGTCGTCATGGCGGCCGCGGTCGCCGACTTCCGGCCCGAGACCGTCGCCGCCTCCAAGATCAAGAAGGATCAGCAGGGCGATTCCCTCTCGCTCCGGCTCGTGCGCAATCCCGACATCCTCGCCGAGCTCTCCGCGACGGCCGTCACGGGGACGGTCGTGATCGGTTTCGCCGCCGAGACCGAGAGCGACGACGAGGCGCTGCTCGCTCTGGGCCGTGCCAAGGCCGCCCGCAAGGGATGCGACTACCTGGTCGTCAACAGGGTCGGCTGGCACGAGGGTTTCAGCAGTGAGAGCAACACCGTCGTCATCGTGTCGAAGGCCGGCGATATAGTGACCCGGGCCGGCGGCACCAAACGCGAGATCGCGGATGCGATCCTCGATCTGGTGGCCGGCTGATCCCGCTCCCCGTCCACGACTCGATCGGAAACAGGCTGACCGTGAGCTCATCCCTGCGACTCTTCACCTCCGAATCCGTCACCGAGGGGCACCCAGACAAGCTGTGCGACCAGGTGAGCGATTCGATCCTCGACGCGCTGCTGACCGTCGACCCGCACGCACGCGTCGCCGTCGAGACGCTCGTCACGACGGGGCTCGTGCACGTCGCCGGTGAGGTGACCACCTCCGGCTACGTCGAGATCCCGCAGATCGTGCGCAAGAAGATCACCGAGATCGGGTACGACTCGTCCGATGTCTGGTTCGACGGCCGCTCCTGCGGCGTCTCGGTGTCGATCGGCGGGCAGTCCCCGGACATCGCCCGGGGAGTCGACGACGCCGTCGAGACGCGCGAGGGGGCGAGCCACGACGATCTCGACCGCCAGGGTGCCGGTGACCAGGGCATCATGTTCGGCTTCGCGACGCGCGAGACGCCGGAGCTCATGCCGCTGCCGATCTGGCTCGCCCACCGGCTCGCCGAACGGCTCAGCGAGGTGCGCCACGCGGGCGAGGTCGACTACCTGCGCCCCGACGGCAAAACCCAGGTGACCATCGGCTACGAGGGCGTCGTGCCGCGCTCCGTCGAGACGATCGTGCTGTCCGCTCAGCACTCGCCGAAGGTGTCGAACGAGCGGTTGCGTTCCGAGCTGTTCGAGCTCGTCGTGCGCCCCGTGCTCGAGCGCGTCGACCTCCCCTGGGAGGACGCGCAGCGCTTCATCAACCCGACGGGACGTTTCGAGATCGGCGGTCCGCAGGGCGATGCGGGTCTCACCGGGCGCAAGATCATCGTCGACACCTACGGGGGTGCAGCCCGGCACGGCGGGGGAGCGTTCTCCGGCAAGGACCCCTCGAAGGTCGACCGTTCCGCGGCGTACGCGATGCGCTGGGTCGCGAAGAACGCGGTCGCCGCGGGGCTGGCCGACCGGCTCGAGGTGCAGGTCGCCTACGCGATCGGCAAGGCCGCGCCGGTGGGGCTCTACGTCGAGACCTTCGGAACGGGCACGGTGTCCGACGAGGTCATCACCGACGCCATCCGCGAGGTCTTCGACCTCCGGCCGGCGGCCATCATCCGCGATCTCGAGCTGCTGCGCCCCATCTACGCGCAGACGGCCGCCTACGGGCACTTCGGGCGCGAGCTTCCCGACTTCAGCTGGGAGCGCCTCGATCGCGTCGACGACCTGCGTGCCGCATCCGGGATCTCCGGCGGTTGAGCAGCGGCGAAGCCGCGTATCGAAACCAGCCGCAGGACGGCACATGAGCACCCCCGCCATCGCCCGCGTCATCCTCGACACCCCGCTGCCGCAGCTCGACCGTCTGCTCGACTACCGCATCCCGGACGGCATGGAGGGCGTCGTGCCGGGGGTTCGCGTCACCGCGCCCCTGCGGTCCGCGAACCGGATGACGCAGGGCTTCGTCGTCGAACTGGTCCACCAGCAGGAGCACCCGGGCCCGCTCTCCGACCTCGACGGCGTGGTCTCGGCGGCCGAGGTGCTGCGTCCCGAGGTGTGGCGCCTCGCGCGTGCCGTCGCGGATCGCGCGGCGGGTTCCGCGATCGACGTGCTGCGTCTCGCGATCCCCAAGCGGCAGGTGCGGGCCGAGAGATCATGGCTCGCCGCGCGGGACGCCGGACGCACCAGGCTCGCGCCGCTTGCCGCCGATCCCCCCGCGGTCACGGACTACCGCGTCGCGGAGGTCGACGCGCTGCTCGCGGGCGGTCGCGCCGCTCTGACGGTCGATCCCGGTGTGGTCGCGGTGGGCGAGATCTGGGCGGGCCGCTGGGCGGTGACGCTCGCGCAGCTGGCCGCCAGAACCGTGGTGTCGGGGAGTTCGGCGATCCTCGTCGCGCCCGACCATCGCGACATCCGGCAGCTGGAGGCGACGCTGGGCTCCCTGCTCCCCGCGGAGCGCGTGGTCCGCTTCGACTCCGCGCAACCCGACGCCGAGCGCTACCGCGCCCTGTTGCGCGCGATGGGAGAGGACCCCGTCGTCGTGCTCGGCAACCGCTCGGCGATCTACGCGCCTGCCGCCCGCCTCGGACTCATCGCCGTCTGGGACGACGGCGACCCGTTGCTCGCGGAACCCCTGACCCCCTACGTGCACGCGCGCGACGCGGCCCTCATCCGCCAGGAGCAGCAGGGGGCGGCGCTGGTTCTCGCGGGCAGCACTCGCACGACGGAGGTACAGCGACTCGTGGAGCTCGGCTGGCTCGCGGAGCTCGCGCCAGAGCGACCGAGGCGGGTGCGGGTCGTCCCGACCGCGCACACGACGGGTGCGGGCGCCGACGACCACGCCCGCATCCCGAGCATCGCGTGGCGCGAGGCATCCGTCGCGGCGAAGGCGGGACCCGTCCTCGTGCAGGTCGCCCGCCCCGGATACGCTCCGGGCCTGCGCTGCGGCGCGTGCGGCGCCGCAGCACGCTGCCGCCGGTGCGCGGGGCCGTTGCGCGTCGAGCGCGCGGGCGGGGTGCCGAGCTGCCGGTGGTGCGGCGTCGCGGAGCGCACCTTCCGCTGCCGCGAGTGCGACTCTGCGCGGCTCGTCCGCGTGGGCGCGGGCACCACGCGGACGGCCGAGGAGCTCGGGCGCGCCTTCCCCGGCATCCGGGTGATCGTCGCGGACGGCGAGCGTCGCGTGCTCGAGGTGGATGACAGGCCCGCCCTCGTCGTCGCGACCCGTGGCGCCGAGCCGGTCGCCGTGGGCGGTTACCGCGCCGTGCTGCTGTTGGACGGCGAGCGGATGGCGGCGAGGGAGACGCTGCGCGTCGCCGAGGACTGCCTGCGCTGGTGGAGCGACGCGGCCGCCCTCGCCGCCGACGGCGCGACCGTGTTCCTGGTCGGTGTCGGCGGACGGCTCGCCACCGCGCTCGCGACGGGCGGCGCCGCCGCCTTCGCGAGCGCCGAGCTCGCCGACCGTCGCGCGCTCGGCTTCCCGCCCGCCACCAGGACGGCGACCCTCGACGGGGTGCCGGACGCGGTCGAGGCGGCCCTCGCCGTGCTGCCGCCCGGCACCGCCACGATCGCCGAGCGCACGATCGAGGGCCGTACGCGCGCCCTCATCCGCTTCGACTACGCGCGCGGGGCCGAGGTCGCGCGCGCCGTCCGTGCCGAGATCGTGCGCCAGGCCGCCACCCGCCGCAAGCCCGTCCCGGGCCGCACGCATCCTGGCCGGGCGCCGCTCCCGCTGCGTGCCCGCTTCGACGATCCCGAGCCCTTCGACGAATCCTGACCCCGTTGCCGGGGCGTCACTCCGGGACCTGGGGGTGACACGAAGTGACGCCTGAGAACTCAGGGCAGGATAAAGGGGTGCGTCTGATCTTCGCGGGGAGCCCCGCCGCGGCGGTGCCGAGCCTGCGCGCGCTCCTGGACGGACCGCACGAACTCGCCGCGGTCGTCACGCGCGAGGATGCGCCACTCGGGCGCAAGCGCGTGCTGAGCGCAACCCCCGTCGCCGAGCTCGCGGAGCGGTCCGGCATCCGGGTCGTCAAGGCCAACCGTCTCGCCGCCGTGCAGGACGAACTGCTCGCCCTCGACGCGGAGCTCGGCGTTGTGGTCGCCTACGGCGGCCTCATCCGCGAGCCTCTCCTGAGCGCCCCGCGGTACGGCTGGATCAATCTGCACTTCTCGCTGCTGCCGCGCTGGCGCGGTGCCGCGCCCGTTCAGCACGCCCTCATCGCGGGGGATGCCGAGACCGGCGCCGCGGTGTTCCAGCTGGTGCCTGAGCTCGACGCCGGTCCGGTGTTCGCGAGCGAACGCGTGACCATCGGGCGCGTGCAGACGGCCGGCCACCTGCTCGACGCGCTCAGCGACTCTGGTGCACGGTTGCTCTCCGGCGTCGTCGACCGGATCGCGGACGGCACCGCCGTCGCGACGCCCCAGCGGGGCGAGGTCACTCTCGCCCCGAAGCTCACCCTCGACGACGGCCGGCTCGACTGGACCCTGCCCGCCGCCCGGGTCGACGCCCGTCGTCGCGGCGTCACCCCTGAGCCCGGCGCGACCACGACCCTCGACGGCGAACGCTTCAAGGTGCTCGACGCGGTCATCGCGCACGGCGCACCCCCGCTCCCGCCAGGCCAGCTGGCCCAGCGCGGTCGTTCCGTGCACGTCGGCACGGCCGACGACCCCCTCGAGCTCCTCGTCGTGCAGCCGGCCGGGAAGCGCGCCATGCCCGCCGCGGACTGGTGGCGGGGCCGTCCCCCCGGCGCCCCCAGGGTGCTCGGGTGAGCCGCATCCAGCCGTCCCGCCGCGTCGCCGCCGAGGTGCTCGCGGCGGTCCGCGACGTGGATGCCTACGCCAACCTGCTGCTCCCGGGTCGCATCCGGGCCGCCCGCCTGACGGGTCCGGACGCCGGGTTCGCCACCGAGCTCGTCTACGGAACCCTGAGGATGCAGGGCTACTACGACCGCGTCATCGAGCTAGCGGCTCATCGCCCGGTCGCGAGAATCGACCCGTCGGTTCTTGATGTGCTGCGGCTCGGCGCCCACCAGCTCCTCACCCTGCGCACCGCCGCGCACGCCGTGCTCGACGAGTCGGTCGAGCTCACGAAGCGCGTCAGGGCGAGCTCCGCCGCGGGTTTCGTCAACGGGGTGCTGCGCACGATCTCGCGGGACACGCCTGAGTTCTGGCGCGAGCGGGCGCTGCACGGCCTCACGGGAACCGAACGCCTCGCGGTCGAGCACTCGCACCCCGGATGGATCGTCGAGGCGTTCCGCTCGGCCCTCGGACTCGAGGGCGCGGAGGACGAGCTGCCGGCCCTGCTCGCCGCCGACAACGAGCCCCCGCACGTGGCGTTCGCCGCCCTCCCCGGCCTCGCGAACCCCGCCCCGCTGCTCGCGGACGGCGGCGTGCTCCCTGGACGGCTCTCGCCGCTCGCCCTCGAATCACCGGGCGGCGACCCGTCGACGGTTCCCGGTGTCGCCGACGGCAGCATCCGCGTGCAGGACGAGGGCTCGCAGCTCGCGGCCCTCGCTCTCAGCCGCGCCCGCGAGGTGCGGCCCAGGGAGCGCTGGCTGGATGTGTGCGCGGGTCCGGGCGGCAAGGCGGCCGTGCTCGCGGCGGAGGCCGCCGCGGGCGGGGCGCGGCTCGTCGCGAACGAGGTGGTCCCCG
>JASGGJ010000069.1:0-13685 GCA_047605085.1 Protaetiibacter sp. | reverse complement strand
GTGAACGCGATCCGCCGCGGTGCCGTCTGGGCGTCGAGGGCGGTGCGGACGAAGCCGGCGGCTTCGGGGTGCAGGTCCGCGGTGAGGCGGGTGAGCCCGTTGGGCAGTTGCCGGATCGTGACCGTGGAGTGGGCGCGTAGCCAGTCTTCGCGGGGCTCGGAACCGTCCGGGTCGAACCGGTCCGGCAGCTGCCGCACCAGTTTCCCGAGCTGACGGGTGGTGAGCGATCCCGCATAGTCCACGAGGGTTCCCTCCACCTGGGCGAGGGCGGCCGTGTCGGCATGGTCGGCGACCCGGTCGATGCCTTTCACCACGATCGCGGCATGCGTCACCGGGATCGCCCCGTCCAGCACCGCCGCGGCGATGGCTTCATGCTTTCCGGGGAGGATCTCCCCCTGCAGCGACGCCCGCGGCGTGATCGCGTCCCCGACGGTCTCCCACGCCCGTAGGGTGTCGTCATCCAGCCGGGTGAGGTCCCGCAGCAGCTCGGAGGAGAACCGGCCCCCCACATCCCCGCCCAACGCCACCTTCCGGAAGCCGGCATCCGTCTGGACGCGGTGGGTGAGCTCCGCCGACACCACCGCCCCGAGTGCCCCGGTCAGCCGGGCCAGCTCCCCCGCCAGCCTGGCCAGCCCCAGCAGCTCCTCGCTGCCGAGGCCGCGCAACGCGCCCACACCCTCCACGGGGGTGTCGCCGCACAGCGACCGCACCGCATCCGCGGTGCCGGCGAGACGATGAGCGAGTGACATGAGGATGAACTCCGAAGGAAACTGGAATACGAATCTGACTGATATTGATTCTCCCAGACCTCGAATATATGATCTACCCTCTGCCCCGTATTCGTGGACAAGACACCGAACACATAACAGGGAAGGAGCAGACCCCACCGCCGCCAGCAGCCGTCCCCCGAATCGCCATAGACTGGATCCGCGGAGCGGCACTCGCCGCTCTTTCTCTTTCTCCCCCCTCGATCCTGAGGTTCCTGAGGTCCGCCCGTGTCTGCTGCCGTCCACCCCGGCGACGCGCTCACGCGCACCGAGCGGCTGACCTACATCCTCGTGCTGGGGGCGCTCACCGCGCTCGGCCCGTTCACGATCGATCTCTACCTCCCGGCGTTGCCGACCCTCGAGAAGGAACTCGATGCCCCCACCGCGCTCGTGCAGCTCACGCTCACGGCGACGATGGTCGGCTTCGCTCTCGGCCAGCTCTTCGTGGGGCCGCTCTCCGACCAGGTGGGCCGCCGTCGCCCGCTGCTCGTCGCGACCGGGGCGCATATCCTGGCCTGCCTCGGCGCGGCGCTCGCGCCCGACCTGCTGTGGCTCGGGATCGCGCGCGTCTTCCAGGGCGTCGGCGCCGCGGCGGGCGGCGTGGTCGCGATGGCGATGGTGCGCGACCTGTTCGGCGGCTATCCGCTGGTCAGGATGCTGAGCCGGCTCGCGCTCGTCTCCGGACTCGCCCCGGTGCTCGCACCCGTCATCGGCTCGCAGCTGCTGCTCGCCGTCGACTGGCGTGGTCTGTTCGCCTTCCTCGCCGTGTTCGGCTTCCTCGTGCTCGTCGCGAACGCCCTCTTCCTGCGCGAGACCCTGCCAGAGGAGGCCAGGCATGTGCGGGGGCATTCGACGGTCGGCCAGCGCTACGGGGCCCTGTTCCGCGACCGCATCTATGTCGGAGCGGTCGTCATCGCGGGCATGAACTTCTCGGCGCTCTTCGCCTACCTGTCGAGTTCGCCCTTCCTCTTCCAGGACGTCTACACCCTCACGCCGCAGCAGTACGGCTTCCTGTTCGGCATCAACTCGCTCGGCATCATCGTCGGGGTGCAGACCTCGAGCCGGCTGCAGAAGAACCTCGGCCCGCAATGGATTATCGCGGCCGCCACCATCGTGCAGTTGCTGTCGGCGGTCGCGATCATCGTGCTTGACGCATCCGGAGCCGGGTTCCTCGGGATCGCGATCCCGCTGTGGTTCTTCATCTGCGCGTGCGGGTTCAACTTCCCGGCGATCGGCGCCCTCGCCCTCGTGCGTCACGGTCACGAGGCGGGCACCGCCGCATCCGTACTGGGAGCTGCGAACTTCGGTGTCGCCGGCATCGTCTCGCCCATCGTCGGCCTCTTCACGATCACGAACGCGATCCCGATGGGCGCCGTCATGGTCGTCGCGATCTCCCTCGCGATCGTCGTGCTGTGGACCGTCGTCCGTCCGCGCACCGTCCCGCCCCTCGAGGACTGAGCCGCGAGCGTGTGCGGATGACGGATCGGGCGCGTGTCCCCCGGCGGCCGTATGCGGTCGCGGGCGGCGTGCTCGTCGCACTCGCGATCGCGCTCGGCGTGCTCGTCGCGGTGCGCACCCGGCTCGGCATCGACGAGGCGTGGATGTCGCAGCTGCTCGACTGGCGCCATCCGGTCGGCGCACAGCTCAGCCTGGTCTTCGATTTCCTGGGCGGCGGCTGGTTCGGGATCCTCGTCGTGCCGATCGGCGTCGCCCTCGCCTTCGCGATCGCGCGCCGCACCTGGTCCGGGCTCTGCTTCGTGCTCGCCTCGGCGGTCTCGGCAGCGCTCTGCCAGGGGCTCAAGGTGGTTCTCGACCGGGCGCGCCCCGACGAGATCCTGCTGCCGCTCGACAACGGCTCCTTCCCCTCCGGTCACACCACGAACGCGGCCGCCATCGCGGTGAGCCTCGGCCTGCTGCTGCGTCGCGTGTGGGTGTGGGTGATCGGGATGGCGTACCTCGTCGCGATGGCGTTCAGCCGCACCTACCTCGGCGCGCACTGGCTCACCGACACCATCGGCGGAGCCCTCCTCGGTGCCGGCGTGGCGCTGCTCGTGTGGTGCCTGCTGCTCCGGCGGCTCGAGAAGGAGCCGCCCGGCACTACGTCGACCCGAGGCGACTCTCCGGTTCCAGGGCGATCGGCGGCAGCTCGCTCGAGCTCTCCCGCGTGTCGAGCGCCTGGCACGCCATCCCTGTCGCGCGCGCCGGGCGCTGAGTTCCCTCGACGAGGGCGCGGATGAGTTCCACCGGGAGCTTCGGCATCCGGTTGTCGTCGACGAGTCCGTTGGTCTCCTGCCCCGTGTCGGCCAGCTGGGTGTAGCACCAGCCGGCGAGCGTCCCGCTCCCCTGTACAGCGGCGAAGATCCGTATCAGGTGCTCCTCGAGAGCCGCGCGCGAGCCCACATGCCGGTACCCCCATGTGCCGTTTCCGACCGGATCGAGGCTGACCCCGCCGAACTCGCTGAGCAGCACCGGGGCTGCGGCGGTGGCTGCCCGCTCCTCCGGGGTTCCGACGAAGGTTCGTCGACCGCTCGGCGCGATGCCGTCGAGGGATCGCCCGAGGCACGCGGCGTCGCCGTAGCTCTCGAGGAGTACTGCCGCATCGTTCTCGTAGTCGTGCACGGTGAGGAGGTCGGATCGGGTGTGCTCCCATCCGTCGTTGGAGATCACCGGCCGTGAGTCGTCGAGGCTCTTGGTGAGGTGATACATCGCCCGCACGAGGTCGCGCTGACCGGGCCGGGTCGCCAGGTGCTGCACCCCCCAGCTCTCATTGAACGGAACCCACACGACGACGCTCGGATGCCCGAGGTCGCGGCGCACGGCATCGGTCCATTCGGCGATCAGGCGGGTGGATGCCGTGCCGGAGAATTCGTAGACGCTCGGCATCTCCTCCCAGACGAGCAGACCCAGGCGATCGGTCCAGTACAGGAACCGGGGGTCCTCGATCTTCTGATGCATGCGCACCGTGGTGAAGCCGAGTTCCTTGATGAGCTCGACCTCGCGGCGCAGCGCGTCCGCGCCGGGGGCGGCGAGGTGGGATTGCGGCCAGTATCCCTGGGACAGCACTCCGCGCACCGGGTGCGGCCGATCGTTGAGCAGGAACACTCCCGAATCGGTTCCGACGGTACGGAGCCCGAGGTAGCTCGCCACGGTGTCCGCATCCTGCGCGGGCGCCTCGAGCCGCACGACGGCGTCGATGAGGGCCGGGTTCTCCGGCGACCACAGCAGGTGGTCGAGTCCCTGGCCGTTGCGGAGCGAGGGGATTGGCAGCACGAGCCCGGACTCCCGCGTGCGAACGTCGGCGGAGGTGTCGGCGAGCGTGGCGGAATCCGTCTGCAGCGCGATGTGGACGCGCGTTCCGGCAGCGGGCACCGCGTCGAGTTCGACCTCGACGCGCACCTCGCCGGCGGCGACGTCGGGCCGCCAGGTGATCCGGCGCAGGTGCCGCGGAGGTACCGACTCGATCCACACGGGCTGCCAGATGCCGCTCGTGCGGTGATACCACACGGCGTGCGGACGCGGTTCCCAGTCCTGCTTGCCACGGGGCTGCGCGAGGTCTTCCGGGTCGTCCTCCACACGGACGACGAGGTCGAAGCCGTCGATGGCGTCGGGGACCTCCGCCGTGAAGGGGGTGTGGCCTCCGTCGTGACCGGCGACGTGGTGTCCGTCGATCCAGACGTCGGCATGATAATCGACGGCCCCGAAGTGCAGCAGCAACCGTCGACCGCTCGCGTGGCCGGCCGCACGCACCTCGTCGCGATCGACCGCACGGTGGTACCAGAGCACCCGGTGGTAGTTCGTGTCGCCGACACCGGATGCGGGGGACTCGGGCGGGTAGGGCACCTCGATGGGCCGGGGGGCGGGTGGGCCGGTCAGCGTCCAGGCGTCGCCGAGGCCGAGGTCGTCGTCGTCGTAGCCGAAATCCCAGCTGCCGGAGAGGTCGTACCACAGGGGCCGCACGAGCTGAGGTCGCGGGTACGTGCCATCCTGCATGGTCGCAGGGGTCGCAGGGGTGTCAGGCATGCGAGAACCATAGAGGAGCGATTCAGCGCTGTAAAGCGTGGGGTCAGGTCGTCGACCGCTCCACGATCGCGTGCGGGACGATCTCGTGCCGGCCGATGCCCTCGTATCCGGTCATCCGATCCATCAGCAGACGGAGCGCGGTCTCGGCGAGGGCGCGCTTGTCGGGCGACACCGAGGACAGCGCCGGCGTGGCGTAGCGCGCGACCGCCGTGTCGTCCCAGCCGAGGACCGCGGCGTCCTGCGGCACGCGCAGGCCGGCCATCGCGAGGCCGCGCAGCGCGGCCATCGCGAACTGGTCGTCGCGGCAGATGACGGCGTCGAAGCGCACTCCCGCGTCGATCGCGCGCGAGATCGCCCGCACCCCGTCGTCGAGCGCGAACCCATCGCTCTCGAGCACGAGCGCGGGGTCGAGCGGGATCCCGGCATCGAGAAGAGCCTCCTGATAGCCGACGAGGCGCAGATGGGTGGACTCCGTGATGTCGTCGCGGACGAGCGCGAGGAACGCGATCCGCCGCCGCCCCGAACCGAGCAGCATCTCCACGCCGTCTCGCGCGGCGCGGGTGTTGTCGATCATCACGTGGTCCGTCGTGACAGGGCGCGCGGCCTCGCCGAGCAGTACCAGCGGGGTTCCGGGGCGCAGGCGCGCGATCTCGCGGGTGTCGATGCGAGCGGGCTGGAAGACGATGCCGTCGACGAGTCCCTCCTCGCGGTCGCGGATGACGGCGCGCTCGGCCTCGACGTCGTTGAGCGTCTGCTCGACGATGATGCGGTAACCGAGGCGTTCGGCCGCGTCGCCGATGTGACGCGCCAGTTCGGCGAAGTAGAACTGATCGATCTCGGGGATCGCGAGGGCGAGCATGCCGGTGCGTCCGGTCGCGAGTCGCCTCGCGGTGAGGTTCGGGCGGTAGCCGAGCTCGTCGATCGCCGCCTGGACCTTCTCGCGCAGGGGTGCCGAGACGTGCGGATAGTCGTGGACCACGTTGGAGACGGTCTTCATCGACACTCCGGCCAGGTCGGCGACGTCCTGGAGGCGAACCCGCCCGGCTGATCTCCCGTGTGCCATTGCCACATCCTAGGAGCGAGGTGGGCTCGCGGTCGGATTCGTTGACATTTACAGCGCTATACAATAGCGTCCCGTCAACCGAGCACCCCCGGCCGATCGAGGACGATCGGATCCGCTCCGCACCGATGCGGCTGCCAGGATGCTCGCAACATCAGGAGACACAGACATGATGAAACGCAGCACCGCCCTCGCTGTCGTCGCCGTCGCCGCCCTCGCGATGACCGGTTGCAGCGCCCAGACGGAGTCGGGCGACCACACGATCACCTTCATGGGCTGGGGGTCGGACGAGGAGATCGCCACCTTCAAGACGATGATCGGCCAGTACGAGGAGAAGTACCCCGATGTCACGGTGGACTACATCACGGTCCCGGCCGACGACTTCGCCACCAAGCTACAGACGATGATCGCGAGTAAGCAGACTCCCGACGTCTTCTACCTGCAGCCCGAGAAGGTGATGCCGTACGCCGACGTGGGCCTGATCGCAGACCTCAGCGCCTACGTCGACGACAACGAGGTGTTCGATATCGACAACGTGTGGGCGAACGCGATCAACATGTACCGCTACGACGGCACGACGCCGGGCGAAGGAGCCGTCTACGGGCTTCCGAAAGACATCGGCCCCTTCGCCCTCGCGTACAACAAGGACCTCTTCGACGCGGCGGGTATCACGGCGCCAACCGACGACGACCCGTGGACCTGGGATGAGTACGTGGAGGCGGCCAAGACGCTGACGACCGGCGAGGGCGCCGACAAGGTGTACGGCTCCGGTGGGTACTCGCTCGAGTCCGCCGTCTGGTCGAACGGCGCCGACTGGCTCAACGCGGACCACACGGAAGTCACGGTGACCGACCCTGCGTTTGTCGAGGCGCTGCAATGGATGGCCGATCTGAGCCTCGTCGAAGGCGTCGTGCCGACGCCGGAGGAGCAGAGCTCCATGGGCGACTACGACCGCTTCGTGAGCGGCAAGCTCGGGATGATGGGCATCGGCCCGTGGAACCAGGGCGGGCTCTGGACCGACGCGTCGTTCGAGTGGGACCTCATGCCATGGCCGGTCAGCCCGAACACGGGTGAGGAGGCCATCTGGTACGGCGGAATCGGATTTGCGGTGTCGAACGCCAGCGAGTACGTCGACGACGCCTCCAACCTCGCGGCCTTCCTCGCCTTCAACGAGGACGCGCAACGTACCAACATCGAGAAGGGGCAGGCGATCCCGAACCTCATCGACATGGCCCAGAACGAGTACCTCACCTCGGACAAGCCTCCGGCCAACAAGGCCGAGTTCATCCGGATCATCGAGGACTACGGGCGCCGCGCCACCCAGACCTACACGTACAACAGCGACTGGTTCACACTCTTCAATGCGAATGTGGCGAGCGTCTGGACGGGTGAGCAGACCGCGGCCGACTACACGGCCTCCGTCCAGGAGGAGATGCAGCAGCTGCTCGACGACGGCATCGCCGAGCAGCAAAAGTAGGCGGTAGTCGAATCCTCGGGGTGTGCGGCCGGGTTCCGCCGACCGCACACCCCGCACTGCAGGAGGTCAGCCCCGATGTCATCGATGACCGGACGGTCACGGCGGATCAACCGCGGCGAACGCGCCTGGGGGATCGTGTTCGTCACTCCGATCTCGCTCCAGGTGCTTCTGTTCTCGCTCATCCCGGTCGGCATCGCGATCCTCGCCGGCTTCACCGACTGGAACGCGATCCGCGACACGCACCAGTTCGTCGGTCTCGACAACTTCGCCGAGTTCCTCAGCGACAAGTACTTCTGGATCGCGGCGGGGAACACGCTGTTCATGCTGATCCCGATCCCGTTCTACCTGCTCTTCGGCATCCTCTTCGCTCTCGGCAGCCATCGCGGGACGCCGGGGAGCACCGTGTTCCGCACCCTGTTCTTCCTCCCGTACATCTCGTCGATCGTGGCGCTCGTCGTGCTGTGGCGGTGGATCTTCAACTACCAGTACGGCCTCGTCAACCAGGGGTTGGCACTCGTCGGCATCCAGGGTCCGGATTGGCTGGGCGACCCCGCCTGGATCAAGACCACGATCGTGATCATGATCATCTGGAAGATGATCGGCATCACCTCGATCTACATCCTCGCGGCGCTCAAGAACATCCCAGCCACTTACTATGAGGCCGCGCGGATCGACGGCGCGTCGTCACTGCGGGTGTTCTTCCAGATCACGCTGCCGCTGCTGACGCCCGGCATCTTCTTCCTCACGGTGGTCGGGATGATCGGCTCGCTCCAGACCTTCGTCGAGGTGCAGCTGTTCACCTCCGACGGAGGGCGCAACTACAGCGCGGCGACTATCACCTACTACATCTGGCAGAAGGCCTTCGGCGCAGGCGAGCTCGGGCTCGCCTCCGCGGCAGCCATCTTCTTCGCTCTCGTCGTGCTGGGCCTGACCCTCATCCAGTTCCGTCTTTCGCGGCGTTGGGTCTACGAGGGGGAGTGACCGTGGCTCGCACCCGCACTGCCGCCCGACGAACCGGGACAGCCGTCTCCTTCGCTCTCATGTTCGCGGGCGCGCTCACGATGGTGCTGCCGTTCCTGTGGATGGTGTCGACCTCGCTCAAAGAGCCGCGCAAGGTCTTCAGCTACCCGCCGCAGTGGATCCCCGATCCCGTCGTGTGGGCGAACTACGTCGACGTCTGGAGCGCCGGGCCGCTCGCGACCGGACTCGTCAACAGCGCCATCGTGACCGTGCTGGTCGTGGTCGTCGGCACCTTCTCCTCGACGATGGCGGCATTCGCCTTCGCCAAGCTCGACTTCCCTCACAAGCGCCGGGTGTTCGTCGGACTGCTCGCGACGATCATGATCCCGCTTGTGGTGCTCATCATCCCGCAGTTCATGGTGTACGTGCAGCTGGGCTGGATCGACACGCTCCTGCCCCTCATCGTGCCAGGGCTTCTCGGCAACGTCTCGATGATCTTCTTCCTGCGGCAGTACATGCTCGGCCTCTCGTCCGAGCTGCTCGAGGCGGCGAAGCTCGACGGCGCCGGCTACTTCCGCATCTACTGGAGCATCTTCCTGCCGTTGTGCCGCCCGGCGATCGCGGCGAACGTGATCATCGTCTTCATGGGCACCTGGAACGACTACATCGGGCCGTTGATCTTCACGAACTCGCCGGAGAACTCCACCGTGCAGCTCGTGATCGCCTCGATGAGCGCCTACTACCAGGAACAGACCAACTATCCGATCATGATGGCGGCCTCGGTCATCGCCGTACTGCCCGTCATCCTCATCTTCTCGTTCCTGCAGCGCTATTTCGTGGACTCCTTCTCCTTCTCGGGCATCAAGGGATGAACGAGGCCACCTACCGCAACCCGATCGCCCGTGACGGCGATTTCGCCGATCCCTTCGTGTTGCGTCACGACGGAAGGTACTACCTGTACGCGACGAACCCGGATGTGCGGTGCTGGTCGTCGGACGACCTCCTGCATTGGCGCGCGGAAGGGCCGACGATCGCGGCCGACGCATTCCCCGGGCTCGTGCCGTTTGCACCAGAGGTCGTCTACTCGGACGGCGCGTTCTTCATGTACACCTCGCCGTCGGGCCACGGTCATGTCGTGCTGCGCTCGGAGGGTCCCACCGGTCCCTTTGTCGCGGTGACGGGCAACGTCGAGCACGCGATCGACGGCAACGTCTTCGTCGACGACGACGGCCGCCGCTACTTCTACTGGGCGGGGGACGAGGGCATCTGGGGATGCAAGATGCCGTCGCCAACCGAGTTCGGCGAGCCGGTGTTCACCGGCATCCACATGAACGGCTGGACGGAGGGTCCGTTCGTCTCGAAGCGGGATGGCGTCTATCAGATGACCCTCACCGGCAACCACTATCTCAGCCGCGGCTACCGGATCGATGCGGCCTCGAGCGCGCATCCGCTCGAGGGTTACCGGCCTGCGGTGCTGAACCCGGTGCTCGTGGGTGCCGACGGACCCGCGACCGGGCTCGGGCACAGCAGTACCGTCGTCGGGCCGGACCTCGTCTCGACGTGGATCGTGTACCACAACCTCAATCCGGACGCGTCGCGCGACCTCGACATCGACCGGCAGGTGGGCACGGGGCGGAGCCTCATGGTGCTCGGCCCGACGACCTCTGCCGCCGCACCGGTCGCCCCGAGCCTCGCCTGGAGCGGTGGCGGGTTCTCGCCGGCTGTCGAGGAACCGTTCACCGCCGAGCTCAATCTGACACCGTCGGCGGATGTGGCGCGCTACGGGATCGCGCTCGGCGCGCTGACCGTCGCCGTCGAGGCCGAGGCGCACCAGGTGCGCGCGAGCGGTGGCGGGGTCGACGCGACCGCCGCGCTCCCACGGGGCTTCGCGCACGAGGCGCTGCACTGCTGGTGGGTCGAGTGGGATGGCGCGCGCCTGCGGGTCCGACTCGACGGGCGCACGCAGCTCGACACGCCGTTCGTACTCGACGCCGCCGTGCGGCTCACGTCGTTCTGCGACGGAGGCGAACTCCTCGTCGGACGGTGTGCGCTCAATGCCGGTACTCCGGAGGCCGCCGACCGGGCCGCCGTCAAACCGGTTCCCGGCAGGTTCTGGGCGGCGGGCGGCGAGGAAGGCGAGCGGCTCACCCGCGGGGCGGAGATCGATCATCGCCTTCACGTGCAGTGGCCTGGCCCGGCCCGAGTGCGGCTCGCGGGGGAGTTCTCGCCCGGCGACGAGTTCGCCGTGGAACTCGACGGCGAGTCGCTGCCCGTGCGTCTCGACGCGAGATCGGGCCTCGTCTCGGTCGACGTCGTGCTCCCCGCGGACGACGGCCGCCTCGTGTTGCGCGGGATCGCCGGACGACCGCTGGTCCGGCTCGTCACGGTCGACGCGGCGGGACCGGACGAGGTCGGCGAGTTCCCCGACGAGCAGATCTCCGGCTGGGGGAAGCGCCTGCTCGGGCAGGGCCGCTGGGACGACCTCCACCTCAGCTGCCGCGTCGCGACGGAGTTCGCGGCGGAACCCGGCCACGCAGATCTGCTCATCCGCGCGAGTCAGCTCGCCGAGGGCGGCGAAGGCGCCGACACGCGACTCGGGATCGACTTCCTTCTCGGCTACTCGGTCCAGCTGCATCCCGGCCGGATCGTGCTCGCCCGCCACGACTACGACACCACGGTGCTCGCTGCGGCCCCGATCGAGCCGGCCGGAGGACTCCGCGAGCTCGCGGTGAGCGTGGTCGCCGACGAATTCCGCATCGAGCTCGACGGGCGCGAGGCCATCCGCGCGTGGGACGAACTGCCGCACACCGCGGGCGCCGTCGGGCTGCGCACCGCCAACGCCGAGCTGCGAGTGAGCGCCCTGCGGGTCGTCCCCATCCGCCGTCCTGACCACTAACGAAACAAAGGAGGGCAATGATGCCCAGTTCTTCCACCTCACCCCGTCGCCGACCGCTCATCGCAGCGGCCGTTCTGGCGGTTCTCATCCTCGCGCTCCAGGTGCTCGTGATGACCGGTCCCGCGCACGCCGCAGCGGGCACGATCGTCGCGAGCCCCACATCGGGGACCGGTGCCGAGAACAACGACTACCCCCGCATCATCCGCCTCGCGGCGAGCACGGACACGAGCAAACGGGGGAACCTGCTCGTGATGTACAGCATCAACGACACGGGAGTGCGCACGCACTCGGTGATCAAGCGCAGCACGGACAACGGCGCCACCTGGTCGACGATCAGCACCCTCTACTCCCCGACGGCGGGCTGGGGCCTCTACTTCGGATCGATGTACGAGCTTCCGACTGCGTCGGGCGGGCTCGCGGCGGGCACGATCGTCGCCGCCGGGAACGCGTGGGACAACTCCAACTGGGGGTATCAGGAGGTGCAGACCTTCATCAGCACCGACTACGGAGTCACCTGGACCCAGCGGGGCAACTGCGCGACGAAGTCGGGCACCCCCAACACGGTCTCGACCGGGTTGTGGGAGCCGGAGATCATCCTGAATGCGGACGGCAAGCTGGCCTGCCACTTCTCAGATGAGCGTCTGCGCGCTTCCGGCTACTCACAGAAGCTCGTCATGGTGACCTCCTCGGACGGCGGGACCACCTGGGGGAACCAGATCGACACTGTCGCGATCGGCGACAGCGATTCGCGCCCTGGGATGCCGGTCGTACGTCAACTCGGCAACGGCAGCTATGCGATGGCCTTCGAGCTCTGCCGGGACTCCGTCGGCAACGCCGACCAGACCTGTCGTGTGTATCTGAAGACCTCGACGGATGGGGCATCGTGGGGCACGGCGTCGAGTCTCGGCACCCTCGTCCAGACCGCTAGCGGCTTGCAACTGCTGCACACACCGTCCCTCACCTGGACACCTGCGGGCGGCACCAACGGGACGCTCATCGTGGCGGGCCAACGGGTCGTGACGGGCTCCGACGGGGCGACGACAGTCGTGCGTCCCGAGTCCGGACGAGTCGTGTTCGTCAACACCGACAACGGCAGCGGTTCGTGGCAGGCGGTGTCGGCTCCTATGACGGTCGACCCGACGGGCGACTACAACAACGGCGCGGGCAAGCACTGTGCCAATTACAGCCCGAGCATGGTCCCGACCGCATCGGGTAACGCCGTGCTCATGGTGACCACGCGTTTCCTGACCGGATCGAGCACGCGCTGCGAGGTGCGGTTCGGCGCGGGGCCGATCGGCACACTGCCGCTCTACGCGCCCTTCACGTCCGGAGACGACACGGGCTGGGCGAGCTATGGCGGCACCTGGACGGTGAGCGGAGGCGTGTACGCGCAGAGCGGCACCTCCTCGGGCCCCAAGTCGCTTGTCGGCTCGACGGGATGGACGGATGTGACGATCTCGACCGACGTGCGACTTGACAGCGCGGGGCAGGCGGGGGTGCTGCTTCGGACGACTTCGCCGTCAGTCGGTGCGGACAGCCACACCGGCTATTACGTGGGAATCGAAACAGTCGGCAACCTGTTCATCGGCAGTCAGAACAACAACTGGACTGGTCTCTCATCCGCCGCGGTGAGCGGCGGCGTCTCGGTCGGGGTCTGGTATCGGCTCACCGCGAGCATCGTGGGCTGCACGATCACCGCGACGCTCAAGCGCGACGACTCGACGACGCTGACGACCACGAGCACCACCGTCACCGGTTGTTTCGCCGCGGGACAGGCCGGGGTGCGGACGCATCTCACCTCGGCGTCGTTCCGCAATCTGCAGGTCACGGCGGCGGCGTCCTCGACGGCGTCGAGCTACGCGGATAGCTGGGCCTCGGGATCCTCGACGGGCTGGACCGGATACGGCGGCACCTGGACTACGGTGTCGTCCGGTGCGATCGAACGGCAGTCCGCGAGCGGCACGGACGGGCCGAAGCTCGTCTCCTCGGTATCGGGAGACGCCTATACCGTCTCGACCGATGTGAAGCTCACAGCGCTCACCGCAGCGAGCGGGAACGCGGGGGTGACCGCGCGACTGGGCTCCCCCTCGGTCGGCCCGGATGCCTACACCGGGTATTTCGCGGGCGTCGACGGCAGCACCTCCCAGCTCTCGCTGGGCCGGGCGAATTCCGGCACCTGGACGCCGCTCGCCAACACGGGCGTCCCCGGTGGCGTCAGCATCGGGTCCTGGTATCACGTGACTCTGCGGACGAGCGGGTGCGTGCTCACTGCCACAGCCCAGTCGACCGCATCGTGGGACCAGGCGGTGCTCTCTGTCGCCGATGCCGGATGCGCGTCCAGCGGCTCGGCGGGAGTGCGCGGGATGCTCGCGACGAGCGACTTCACGGAGTTCCTCGTCACGAAGGGGTGAATCGGGTGCCGGGCGCGATGGCGGCTGGTCCGCTGGTCGCGCCCGGCACTCACTGACCCGCCCCCGCTACCCGCGCCGGTCGGCGGCGACCCGG
>JASGGJ010000068.1:0-13887 GCA_047605085.1 Protaetiibacter sp. | reverse complement strand
CGGTAACACCCGGATGCTGAAGCAGCTGTAGGGAGCGGGTTTCGATACGCCGCCCTGCGGCGGCTACTCAACCCGCTGAGGGGCGGGCTCCGCGTGTCGGCTCAGGAGTCGCTGTCGGAGGAGTCCGAGTCGTCGCCCTGCTGCTGCATGTCGCCGCCGCCGGGCATCTGACCGTCTCCGCCACCCTGCATCTGGCCGTCGCCACCGGGGAACTCGCCGCCATCGGGCCCCTGCCCGTTCCCGAAGCCGGGGTTCTGCGCGTTGGCGATCGCCCATCCGCTCACCCCGCCGATGCCGAGACCCAGCACGAGGGCGATGACGGCGGCGAGCACGAGGGTGAGGGTCTTCCAGCGGCGGCTCGGCTTCGCGGTGCCGGTTTCAGCGGCGGGAGCGGCGGTGTCGGAGGCGGCGGCCTCGTCGACCACCGCGTCGTCGGTGGTCGCGTCGGAGGGGGTCCCCGTGGCGATGGTCTGGGAGTTCGTCATGCCGCCGAGAATGCTCCCGCACCTTGGGGGATCTCACGGCGTGCCCCAAGATTCCGCTGAGAGTCCACGCCATGCCGGGTGAGCGCCCAGGGTTCGCGCGGCGACGGGCCTACCCTGGCGGCATGTCGAGCCAGCAACCAGGGCGACTGCCGGCGTCGGTGTACCGGCGCCGACGGATCGTCGTGGCCCTCGCGGTGCTCGCGGTCATCGTCGTGATCGTGCTCCTGTTCATCCCGCGCGGCACCGCCGACGACACGAAGCCCGCGGGGGGCTCCTCGTCCACGCCCCAGCCGGGCGCCTCCGAGACCGCGACCGCCGACGCGAGCGCCGCGTGCGATCCGGCTGTCATCACCCTCACCCCCGTAACCGACCAGGAGAGCTATCAGGCGGACGAGACACCGATGATCTCGATGACGATCGTCAACTCTGGCGCGACGGCGTGCACCTTCGACGTGGGGACGGACGCACAGCTCTACGAGATCGTCAGCGGCTCCGACCCGATCTGGAACTCGCGCGACTGCCAGAGCGACGCTCAGCCGCTGCAGCAGGTGCTCGAGCCGGGGGTGGAGCTGACGACCACCCCGTTCGCGTGGGACCGCACCCGCTCATCCGCCGACAGCTGCGACTCCGAGCGGCCTCAGGTGACCGCGGGCGGCGCCACCTACCGCCTCTCGGTGTCGCTCGGCGACGCGACGTCGGCCGGCGACACGCCCTTCCTGCTGTACTGATGCGGTAGCGTCGAGGCACCTGCCAGGAGCCCGATGACCACCACCACGGACCAGAGCGCCCCGAGCCGCCCCGGCACGACCGCGCAGCGCATCGTCGCGGCGCTCGTCGTCGTGGGCCTCGTGCTGGCCGGATCCGCGTCGCTCGCGGCGGCCGAGCTGACGACGGCACCCCTCGGGGGTGGGCGGGCCGAGCGCTTCGTGCCCGAGGACGGGCAGCTCGCGATCGTGCACCACAGCGACGGCACCGTCGAGGTGAGCGAGTCGGCCCGCGTCACGGGTCCCGGGATGCTGCTCGAGGTTCCCGCGGTCCCCGGCTCCCATCAGCTGGAGCAGTATGAGGGCGATGCGGCGCTGCGCCTGCAGCTGTGGCGCGAAACCCTCACCTCCCCCGACCCCGCGGTGCCGCAGACGCAGACCGTCTACCGGCTCGGACCCGACGGCGTCGCGCTCCTGACCGTCACGGGAGGGCAGGCCGGCTTCACCTTCTCGCCTCCCCTCATCGTGCTCCCCGCGGGTGCGCGCGGCGGCATCAGCTGGACCGGCGAGGGGGATGCCCTGCCTCAGGGGCTGCTGCTCTATCACTCGAGCGGCAGCGTCGCGGCGGCGGCGACCGGATGCCTCCTCGTCTCGATGAGCGTCGACTACATCGACCCCGACAGCGGAGAGACGCTGCTCGCGACCGCTGATGACAGCACCTGGTGCCAGGGACGCGGCATCGTCCACTCGGTGGGTGACGTCTCCGGAACGCCCGTCGACTACACGGCCGAGCCGCTGCCGCTCGGTGCCGCGATCCCCGCGGAGCTGCGCGGGACGCCCGACACCGGCGACGCGGTCCGCGACTGGTCGGATGCGGCGAGCTGGGCGGATCGCGAGCTCTCCTTCGTGATCGCCGACCCCATGTTCGGCGACGGACCGGTCGGCAGCCCCAACGACGGGACGGGGGCGGCGACGGCATCCGGGGTGCTCGCGCTCGCCGCGGGCGGCGAGCTGCTCGGCTACACCCGTGAGGGGCCGACCGCGACCCGCGCGTTCGTCGCGCGCCCGGGCGGCGGCATCGTGCGCGTCACGGCGATCGGCGAGGTGCTGCTGGTCGCCACCACTCTGCGGCAGCTGGTCGCCTACGACGACCGCGGGATGCGGCTGTGGGCGCGCGCCTACGCCGACCTCGTGCTCGCCCCGCCCGTCTCCGACGGCGCGGGCGGAGCGATCGTCGTGGCCCTCGACGGCACGGTCGCGCGGCTCGACCTCGCCACGGGCGCCGAGCGCTGGTCGACGGAGCTGCGCACGGATGCCGCGGCCGCGCCCGTCGTCGCGGGCGGGGTGGTGGCGGTCCTCGACCGCGGGCCGACGGTGCACGCGCTCGCGCTCGCGGACGGGCACGAGCGCTGGGCGGCATCCGTCGCCACCCCTTCGACGCTCGCGAGCGACGGCACGGGCATCGCCGTGGTGGGCGAGACGGGCGATCTCACGGTGCTCGAGTCGTCCGACGGCGAGGTCCGCTGGGCGGATGCCGTCGACGGCGTCACGCGGGCGGCGCTCGTCGTCGACGGGGTGCTCGTCGTGGCGAGCGACGAGTCCTCGACCGGCTGGGAGCTCGCTACCGGCTCTCGGCTGTGGAGCGATCCGGCCGCAATCGCGCTCGCGAGCGACGGCACACGCGTCGTGCTGCTGTCGGATACGGCGGTCGCCGTGCGCGAGTCCGCGAGCGGCGAGCAGCTGTCCCGCGTCGAGATCGGCGTGGCCGGCATCGGCACGACGCGCCAGCTCGTGCCGTTCGCGGACTCGGTGTGGGTCGTGACGTCCGCCACCGGGGGCGTCGAGGTGGGCCCGTGAGCGGGCGTCGCGCGCTGCGCGTGGCGCGGGCCGCGGCAACGGCCTTCGCCTTCGAGGTGTTCGTGAAACCGGTGCGCGAGGGACGCCTGCGCGACCTCGACTGGCCGCTCGGGCTGCGCGTCGTCGTCGTGGTGGGGCTCGTCGGCTACGGGGTGGCGGCGGCGCTCATCGTGTTCTCGGGGCCGTTGCGCGAGTGGCTGCCGCTCAGCGCGCAATCGGGGCTGACGGTGCTCTCGCTGCCGCGCGCCGTGGTGTGGCTCGTGCTCGCGCTCACCGCCCTGTCGATGACGCTCGCCGTGGCGGGCGCGCTGCACGCGAAGGCATGGTTCAGGTGGCTCACGATCGGGGTCATGTGCCTCGTGCTCGTCGTCGCCGCCTCCCCCGACCAGCGTGAGCTGCCGACCGCACGGATCGTCGCGCTCGCGGCATCCGCCGGGCTCGTCCTGCTCGCCGCGGTGCGCGGGCACCGGCGCTACGCGTGGGGGGAGTTCGCGATCGCGACGGTGCTCATCTGGGGCTCGCTCGCGTTCACGGCCGGCGTGCTGACGGCCGTGAACCGGGGCTACGGCTTCGACTTCGTGCCGGTGCTGCTGAGCCTCATGCTCACCACGATCGGCCAGCTCGCGATTCCTGCGGCGCTCGCGGCAGGCGCATCCGTCGCGAGCTTCACGGTGTCCGCGGCGCTGTGGTCGGCGAAGGTCGTGCGGGATGTGATCGGCGTGAGGGCCGTGCACCTCGTGCTGGGGCTCGTCGCGGTATGGCGCGTGGTCGACCTGGTGCTCAACGGGATCGCGCTCGGTGGAGACGCGAGTGTGATTCGGCCCGTCCTGCTGTCGCTGGCGCTGCTCGTGCTCATCGGGCTCGCCTGGTGGGGGCTCTCCCGGGTGCGGGCCGGCCGCGGGACGCCGAGTCTGACGGGGATGATCGACCGCGTCGACAACGTCGCGCTCGTCGTGTCGGCGTTCAGCACGACCACGCTCGTGACGGTGCTCCTGGATCTGGTGGCTTACTGCCTGCTGTCGTTCGGCGCGGCCCAGGAGTGGGTGTCGGGGGTGCTCGCGGTCGCCGGTGTCATGTCGATGCCGACCGTGCTGTTCGTGGGGCGCGGTTGCGGCGCGGTCGCGCTGCTCGTGCTGGCCGTCGTGCAGGCGCGGCGGGGCCGGCGCACCATGCCGGAGCTCTATGCGGCGCTCGGCATCGCCTCGCTGCTCATCTCGGTGAGCGTGCTCACGGACTTCTCGCTCATCTGGAGCACCGACTGGCTCGCCCTCATCGCCGCGGCGGCCGCGCTCGTGCTGCTCGTCGTGCAGCTCGTGCGCCGCGAGCTGACGGGTGCGCGGGCGGCGTCGCTGCTCGTGGCGCTGCTCATGTCGGCGCTGTTCGCGTACCGCGACTTCGTCACCGACCCCATCGCGTTCCTGCTCGGCTTCGCGGGGGCGGCGGTCGTGCTGTTCGGTTTCGTGTGGTCGTTCCTCACCGACAACGGCGATGCCAACGACGACTCGCCCGCCTATCCGCGGCACGCGCGCGTGCAGCTCGTGCTCGCGAACGCCCTCTTCGGTCTCACGGTGCTGGCCTTCATCTCGCTCGCGCGGGATCCGGATGCCGCGGTCGCCCTCGGCGACTTCGCCGACTACGGCGCGCAGGCTTTCGGCGACCCGCTCGTGGCGTCGGGGCTGCTGCTCGCGCTGTGGGCCGCGGTGCGCGGACGGGAGGTGGAGGCGGAGCTGGATGCGGGGGAGGACGTCGGGGTGGAGCTCGCCGCGGATGCGGCGGCGGATCCCCCTGCTGCAGATTCCGCAACTCAGGACGAACGCGGCCTTGCGGCCTCCGCTGCCCCCGTATCCGCCGAATCTCCTGAGTTGCGAGACGGGCCGGCTTCGTAACTCAGGACGATGCACGTGAGACGCGGGACGGATGGGCGGATTCGACGGTAGGCGTACGACTCGCTGAGCCAGTACGGGTCGATAACTCGGTCTTGCAACGTATGCAAATTTCCGGCAGGCTGGGTATGCGTTGGTGCGTTCACTCGAAAGGTGCGGCCATGACCACCATCGCAAGACAGCGTTTCCGCCTGATTCCGCTGATGCTCCTCGCGGTTCTCGCAGGCCTCCTATTCACCGCATCTCCGCCGGTCGTCCCCTCGGCGGCCGCCGTCCAGGCGGGCCAGATCCTCTACTCGCCGAATCTCGCGATCTATCCGAGCGGAACGGCGGGGTATCCCCGCGCCATCCGGCTCGACTTCGACGGCTCCGCGTCGCAGACGATGTTGGCGACCTTCGCGATGGCCGGCCATGGAGCCCCCGGTACGCTGCCGATCTACCGCAGCACCGACGGCGGCGCGAGCTGGAGCCAGATCTCCACGATCTCATCGAACACCGCGGGCTGGGACATCGAGGCTCCGACCCTGTTCGAGGTGCCCCGCAACATCACGGGCCTCAACCAGGGCGATGTGCTCGCCGCGGGCACGGCATGGAGTGTCGGCGATTACTCAGCGCAGAAGGTCGAGGTCTTCCGGAGCACCGACAAGGGGGCCACGTGGAGCTACCTCTCGAACTGCACCTCGACGTCGGGCCTGCCCAACAGTTGGGGCCACGGCATCTGGGAACCGTCGTTCCTCGTCGCTGACGACGGTACCCTCGCGTGTTTTATCTCGGATGAGCGCCCCGCCAACAGCGCTACCAACAACCAGCTGATCGGGCACTACACCTCTACCGACGGCGGTGTCAGCTGGAGCTCGACCCTGACCCAGGACGTGGCCTTCCCGAGCGACAACCTCGCCCGGCCGGGGATGCAGACCTTCGCGGAGCTGCCGAACGGGGACTTCGTCATGTCGTACGAGCTTTGCCGTGACGGCACCGATGCCGACCATGCATGCGAGGTGTACATCAAGTTCAGCGCCGATGGGCTCAACTGGGGCACGCTCGGCACGGTCGGAACACTCGTGCAGACATCGGATGCGCGCGGGTTGCTGCACACGCCGTACATCAGTTGGGCGCCGGGAGGCGGGACGAACGGCACGATCCTGCTCTCGGGTCAGCGGGTGACGGCGGGGCCGACCGGCAGCAAGACAGTGCTCGCCGAGTCTGGCTCGGTCGTCTTCGCCAACACGAACCTCGGCGTCGGCGCGTGGACCGAGCTCGAAGCGCCCGTGACGGTGAGCCCGACGGGTGGATACGCCTCGGGTGTCCCATCGTGCCCCGGTTACTCCACTCCGGCGGTTCCGCGGGAGGACGGAACGAGTTTCGTCTACTTCGCGGCGACATGGCGCGGCACAGGCAATCTATGCGAACTGCGCTTCGGTACCGGGGTCATTCCTGGGCCTACCGGTCAGATCATCGGACCGGGCGGCAAGTGCGTCGACGTGGATACCAACACCGCCGATGCCGGGCGCGCGGTTCAGCTCTACACCTGTGGCATCGCGACGGGTCAGCGGTGGACGGTGCAGGCGGACGGCACGATCCGTGCCTTCGGCAAATGCCTCGACATCACGGCGAACGGAACGGTCAACTTCAGCCCTGTGCAGTTGTGGGACTGCCTGCCGAACGCGGGGGCGCAACAGTGGCGCCCCCAGGCGAATGGCAGCCTCTTGAATCCGCAGTCGGGTCGATGCCTCGACCTGCCGAGCGGCAACACCGCCGACGGTACCGACCTGCAGATCTATGACTGCAACGGGCTCGCCCCCCAGATCTGGAGCCTCCCGGGTCAGCCGACCGGTCTCATCACGGGCCCCGGAAGCAACACCCTGTGCGTCGACGTCGACACGAACACCGGCGTGAATGGGCGGGCGATCCAGATATGGAGCTGCTCGGGCGTTCCGGGCCAGCAGTGGTCGCGATATCCGGATGGCACGCTCCGCGCGTTCGGCAAGTGCATGGACCTCGACGGAACGGGGACCTCGACGGCGAACTCGACGAAGGTCGAGTTGTGGACCTGCGACGGTAGCGCTGGTCAGCAGTGGATCCCTCAGGCGAACGGCTCGATCCTCAACCCGGGTTCGGGGCGGTGTCTCGACCTGCCCGCAGGTGACCTGACTGTCGGCACCGATCTGAAGATCTGGGACTGCAACGGCTTGTGGCCGCAGCTGTGGAACGCCCCGGTCTGATCCTCGGCCGTGCGACGTGCGCCCCGCATCCCTCGGGGTGCGGGGCGCACTGCGTCAGCGGCCGACGGTGCTCTCGCGTTCGATGACGGTGTGCGGCGCGACGACCTCGAGAGCCTCCGTATCGGGATCGTCGATGCGCTCGACGATGCGGGCCACGGCGTTGCGGGCGATGAAGGGCGTGTCGAGCGAGACGGTGCTGAGCGAGGGGCGGGAGTAGCGGCCCTCCTCGATGTCGTCGATGCCGATGATGGCGACGTCTTCGGGAACGCGCAGTCCTGCGTCGAACACCGCGCGCAGGGCGCCCATGGCGAGCAGATCCGAGTAGCAGAAGATGGCATCCGGCCGGGAGTCGCGTTCGAGCAAAGCACGCGCCGCCCGGTAGCCGTCTGCCCGGCGGTAGTGGGCAGCCGCCTCGATGCTTACGGGGGTGAGACCCGCGTCGCGGAGGGCGTTCTCGAAACCCGCGGTGCGCTGCTGCGGGGTGGAGTAGTCCTCGTCGGGTTGGGCGCCGATCGCGGCGATGCGGCGTCGGCCGAGACTGACGAGGTGGCTCGTGGCGTCGTGCGCAGCGCGCACATTGTCGATGGCGACGTGGTCATAGCGTCCGTCGAAGTCGTGCTCTCCGAGCAGCACGAGCGGCATCGAGGTGCGCGCGTTCATCTCGAGCAACTCGGTGGGCGTGACGAGGGGTGAGAACAGGATGCCGTCGAAGAGCATCGTGCGATCCCCGCCGGTGAGCAGTTCGCGCTCCCGCTCGTGGTCGTGCCCGGTCTGGTCGATCATGACGCGGTAGCCGACTTCGGCGGCCGCGTTGATGACGTCGCGGGCGAGCTCGCTGAAGTAGGGGACGTCGATCTCGGGGACGACGAGGGCGAGCATGCCGGTGCGACCGGTGCGGAGAGTGCGTGCGACGGGGTTGGGGCGGTAGTCGAGTTCCTCAATGGCGTCGAGCACGCGCTTGCGCATCCGCTCGCTCACGTGGGCGTAGCCGCTCACGACATTCGACACCGTGCGCATGGACACTTGAGCGCGCTCGGCGACATCTCGCAGCGTTGCGGGCATCGCACCTCCTCGTCTTCGGATGATCGTAGCGTTTGCAACGTGCGCAAACATGGGATATCGTTTTGCACACGTTGGCAAAAATCCCGCACAAAGGAGTGTTCCATGCACCAGCGCACCACCCGAGCTCTCGCGCTCGGCGGGCTTGCCGCGCTCACCCTGAGCCTGACCGCTTGCGGCCCCTCGATTGGAGGAGACGACGAGACCGCCGACTCATCGAAGCTGCAGGCCCCGACCGGGGCGTCGCCCTCCGGCGAGATCACCATCTGGGACCGCGAAGGAGACCTCTTCGAAGTCTTCGACGAGGCGATCGCGGCATTCAACGAGAAGTACCCCGACATCGTCGTGCATCACGAGGCGGTCGACATCTCGGCCAAGCTCCAGAACACGCTCATCACCGGCAGCGATGTGCCAGACGGCGTATTCCTCGACGACTCCCTCGTCGCCGGCTACGCCGACCACCTCTGGGACCTGAGTGATGTGCTCGCCCCCTACGCCGACGACATCGCCCAGCAGAAGCTCGACGTCAACTCGCAGGGCGGCGGCATCTACGGCGTGCCGTTCGATCTCGATCCCGGCCTGCTGTTCTACAACGCCACCGCGCTCGAGGCCGCCGGTGTGGACGTCGACGGGATCGAGAGCTACGACGACCTGCTCGACGCGGCGCGCGCATACAAGTCCGCCGTGCCCGACTCCGGCCCCATCCACCTCGAGCAGAGCCCCTACCTCGGTCAGCTGCAGCTCGAGATGTACGCGAGCCAGCTCGGCACTGCGATGACCGACGCCGACGGCGAGCTGCGCCTCGACTCGCCAGAATACGAGCAGATCCTGACCTTCCTCGACACCGTCAGCCAGGAGGGCCTCGGCACCCGCGCCGAATACCTCGGGCCCACCGACGTCGAGACCCTCGACAGCGGCAAGCAGGTGTTCTACCCCTGGGCTATCTGGTTCGACTACGCGCCGCAGCAACTGCTCGAGAACACCACGGGAGATTGGCGCGCCATGCCGCTCCCGGCCTGGGAGGACGGAGGAGCCCGCTCCGGCGCCATGGGCGGATCGTCGTTCATCCTCCCGAAGGACGGCGAGAACTCGCAGCTTGCGTGGCTGTTCTACGAGTTCCTGATGTTCGACGAGAGCGGATACTCCACCGTCTGGGGTTCCAATTCGATCTACCCCGAGGGCCTCAACACCTCGATCCCGAGCTACCTGCCCGCGGCCGACCCGGAGAACCCCCTGTTCGAGCCGGTCGACGCGTTCGGCGGGCAGGACCTGTGGGCGGTCGCCACGACAGCGGGCGCCGAGATCCCCGGCGGCGTGCCGACCCCGAGCTGGTGGGCGGGAGCCGTCGACTACCTCGGCAACAACTTGCAGCTCATGCTCGACGGGGACCTCACGCCGCGTGAGGTCATCGACCAGTCGACCGCCGACATCCAGGCGAACCTGGTCGACCGACAGTAGCCGCGCCCGCTCCACCTGACCTATCGAGACCGGGAGCCCCGTTGACCACGACATCGCTGCCGCAAGCCATGCGCCCGCGCAAGCGGGGCACGGGGCTCCCGGTCTCGAGACGGATCGCGCCGTACCTGTTCGTCGCGCCCTTCGTCGCCCTCTTCCTCGCCTTCGGCATCTACCCGATGCTGTTCACCCTGCGGCTCAGCTTCACCAACTGGCACGGCGCCGGATCCGCCGAGTGGCTCGGGTGGGACAACTACCTCTACCTGCTCACCAACCAGGGGTTCTGGAACTCGCTCGCCAACTCCGCGGTGTTGTGGGTGCTCATCATCCCCGTTCAGCTCGCGCTCGCGCTCGCGGCGGCGATCCTGCTCGACAACGCCAAGCTGCGGATGCGCGGCTTCTATCGCACCGCGTTCATCGTGCCGTTCGTGACGCCGCTCGTCGCCGTCGCCCAGATCTGGGTCGTGCTGTTCGACCAGAACTACGGCGCGGTCAACGCCGTGCTCGGGCTCCTCGGGCTTCCCGACATCGCCTGGCTGACCTCGAGCGTCTGGGCGAAACCGACCCTCGCCCTCCTGTTCACCTGGAAGACGACCGGATTCATCATCGTGATCCTGCTGTCGGGGCTGCAGGCGATCGACTCGACAGTCTATGAAGCCGCCTCGCTCGACGGCGCCGGGCTCTTGCGCCAGGTGTGGAGCATCACGGTGCCGCTCATCCGGCGCACGCTGATGTTCTCGGTCGTGCTGCAGACGCTCGCCGTGTTCCAGATGTTCGCCGAGCCGTTCGTGGTGACCGAGGGCGGGCCCTACTCCTCCACGACGACCGCGGGCCTCTACCTCTACAACCACATCACTCGGGGCGACCTCGGCACGGGTGCCGCGAACTCGTTCCTGCTCGTGATCCTCGTGATGGCCCTGTCGCTCGGATTCGTGCGGATGCTGCGGGCGAAGGACTGAGCCATGACCCTCCCCACCCCCGCCGGCGAGCGCAGTCGGCCCCACATCGGATCGCACGCTTTCCTCGTCGTGCTGACCCTCGCGTTCCTCGCCCCGGTCGTGTGGGCGGTGCTGTCGGCCTTCAAGCCGGCGAACGACATCATCCGCCACCCGCTCGAGTTCGACCCCTCGACCTTCGGACTCGACAACTTCATCGGGATGTTCCAGGACGTGCCGATCGCGCACGGATTCCTCAACACGATGATCATGCTCGTCGTGAAGGGGTCGATCACGATGTTCTGCGCGCCGCTGGCCGCGTACGCCTTCGCGAAGTACGAGTTCCGCGGCAAGAACCTGCTGTTCGGCACCGTGCTCCTGACGCTCATGCTGCCGACGATCGTGCTAATGATCCCTCTGTTGCTCGAGATGAAGGAGCTCGGATGGGTCAACACCTACCAGGCGCTGATCCTGCCCGGCGCGATCGACGCCTTCGCGATCTTCTGGATGCGCCAGGTGATCGCCGCCGTCCCCGACGAGCTGCTCGATGCCGCCCGCGTCGATGGCTGCGGAGAGTTCGGCCTGTATTGGCGGATCGTCGTGCCGGTCATCCGCCCGGGACTCGCGGGACTTGCGGTGCTCACCGTCATGAACATCTACAACGACTTCGTCTGGCCGGTGGTCGTGGCGAGCTCCGGGCGGATGGCGACCCTGCAGGTCGTGCTGTCGACGCTCGCCTCGACGATCTCCGGCAACAAGATCGGCGCGGACTACGCGACCGTCACGGGCGAGCTGCTCGCCGCGAGCACCGTCGCGCTCGTGCCGTTGCTCGTCATCTTCTTCCTCCTTCAGAAGCACTTCATCAACGGCATCCTCGCCGGAAGCGTGAAGGGCTGAGCCATGGAAAGGCCCCGCATGACCGCCCCGACCTCCGCGTATCCGCGCCCAGATCGCGATCGCTCGGATCGCTGGCTCAGCCTCGACGGCGAGTGGGACTTCGAGAGCATCGACGGGAGCACGCGTATCACGGTTCCGTTCGCATGGGAGACCCTGGCATCCGGCGTGCACCGCAGCTGGCTCGAGCGCGGCATCTACCGTCGCGAGCTGCCTGCGACCGATTGGCCGCGCACCTACCTGTGCTTCGGCGGTGTGCATCACCGCGCCCGCGTGCTGATCGACGGCGAGCTCGTGGGCGAGAACACGGGCGGTAGCGTGCCCTTCGAGTTCGAGGTCACCGGAAGAACGGGCGAGCTGGTGGTCGTGGTCGAGGCCCCCGCCGATAAGCGCGAGCTCGTGCACGGCAAGCAGCGCTCGATCCCGCGCGACGACTACGACGGCGTCTCGTTCACGCCCACCTCGGGCATCTGGCAGCCGGTGTGGCTCGAGGGCCGCGGCCGGCACGAGATCCGTTCGGTCGTCGTGCGCGGCGACTCCCTTACCGGGTTCGACGTGTCCGGTGAGGCGGATGCCGACGAGGTGCGCGTCGACGGCATTCCGTTTCCGGTGCGGGACGGGCGTTTCGCGGGGCGCATCGAGCTTGTCGAGCCCCGACTGTGGTCGCCCGACGACCCGCAACTCTACGCCCTGGAGGTGACGAGCGAGGACGACCGCGTCGTCGTCACGGCCGGTCTGCGCCGTATCGAGGCGCGCGGCGAGGAGCTGTACCTCAACGGCGAGCGGCTCTACCTGCGCGGCGTGCTCGATCAGGGCTACTGGCCAGAGTCTGGGCTCACTGCACCGAGCGTGGAGGAGCTCGTCGCCGACATGGAGCTCGCGCGCGAGCTCGGCTTCACCATGGTGCGCAAGCACCTCAAGCTCGAGGATCCGCGCTGGCTGCACCACGCGGACCGCACGGGTATGCTCGTGTGGGCGGAGCCGCCCGCGCCGAGCCGCTGGAGCCCGGAGTCGGCGGCGGCGTTCCTCGCCCAACTCGCGCCGATGGTCGCGCGCGACGTCAACCACCCCTCGATCATCGTGTGGGGGCTCTACAACGAGGAATGGGGGCTCGACTGGGACATCCCCGGCAGCCCGGAGCGCGCGAGCGCCGCGGTGACCGCATACGAGGCGATGCGTCTTCTCGACGACAGCCGCCTGATCGTCGAGAACTCCGGGTGGAGTCACGTTCGCAGCGACCTCGTCGATTGGCACTACTACGACGAGGACCCGGCGTCGTGGGCGCGCAACGTCGCGGAGCTCGCCGCGGGCGAGCGGGACGACTGGCCCGTGCGCCTCGGCCCCGACTACGTCGTCGACAAGAGCCTCTATGGCTCGGTCGAGTTTCCACGCATCGGGGTCCCGATCGTCAACAGTGAGTACGGGGCCGGATTCACGAGCCTCGAACGCGCCTGGCACTCCCGGTGGCAGACGCAGGAGCTGCGTCGTCACGACCGCTTCGCCGGTTACGTGTATACCGAGCTCGCCGACGTCGAGCACGAGATGGCGGGCATCGTCGACGCCGACCGCCGGCCGAAGGAGGCGGGCGGGCTCGACTACGCGAGCGTGCATGCCGACACCGTGCTCGTGGTCGACCTCGTACCGGCGCAAGCGGGTGCCGACATCCGCGTGCCGGAGGCGGAGACCACGCTCACGGTGCACGTCTCGCACCACGGTGCCGCGCCGCTCGCCGGCACACTGCACGCCGCGTGGGGTGCGGCGGGCTCGCATTTCGACGCGTATGCCCGGCCGGATGCGTCGGGTGAGCTCGCTGAGGTGCGCCCCTTCGAGCTGAGTCAAGGGGTCGAGTTGCGCGTGCCCGCACCGGGTCGTGCTGCGCGCCTGCATCTCTGGTTTACGGGGGGCGGTGCGGTGCGGGCGCGCACCTTCGTCGACGCCGCCCCCGTCGAGCGTCCGAACCGCCGCGGGGCGCGTTCGGGATGAGGACGTGGCGCGCGCCGGTTCCGCCAACGTCCGGCGCGCGTCACCCTCGGCCCGTGTGCCTCAGAACGCGAGGGCCTCGTTCGCGAGGCTGATATCGCCGATCGCGGCGAACTCGCGCGGCGGGGCTATGGCGACGGCGATCGCGAGGTCTGCGGCTTGCGCGGCATCCGGATGCTGCGGTCGCGCTCGGCGACTTCGCCGACTACGGCGCGCAGGCTTTCGGCGACCTGCTCGTGGCGTCCGGGCTGCTGCTCGCGCTGTGGGCTGCGGTCTGCGGACGTGAGGTGGAGGAGGATTCGGGTGAGGCCGCTCCCGCCGCGACTCCCGCCCCGGATTCCGCAACTCAGGACGAACGCGGCCGCGCGGCCTCCGCTGCCCCCGTATCCGCCGAATCTCCTGAGTTGCGAAAG
>JASGGJ010000067.1:0-13996 GCA_047605085.1 Protaetiibacter sp. | reverse complement strand
TCGTCGCGGGCCTGGAGCACGAGGGCGAGGTAGCCGCCCAGGATCCGGATGCCGGTGCCGCGCGCGTCGACGAGCCGGGCGAGCGTCGCCCGGGTGGCGGCGGACTCCGCGGGGGCCGGCGAGGCGTGGCGGCGGCGGGCGTCAGAGCCGAGGGCCCACAGCCAGAACAGCACGAGGGCGAGGATCAGCACGCGGCCCTCCCCGAGGAGCGCCCACGCGAGGCCAGGGCCGATCGTCCACCAATGCTCGGCGCCGCCGAGGACGAGCGTGCTCCAGCTCTCGCCGCTGTTGCTGAACGCGTGGTCGGTGGCCGCGAACAGCAGGGCGAGCAGCGGGAGAAGCAGCGCGATCCGCCGCAACTGCGGCAGTGCGCGACCCACGGCGATGGCGACGGCGAGCGCCCCCATCGTCATCGCGCTCCAGACCGCGTGGCCGGTGCCGGATCCCGTGATCGCGTTGAGGGCCAGCGGGTTGAGCGTGAGGACCGGCGCGGTTTCGCCTGCCACGATCGCCCAGATCAACCCCGGCCCACGACCCGTGGCGTACAGGAGCGAGCGCACGCCCTCCTCGAAGAGTGTGAACCCGGCGCCAAGGCTCCAGCCGATCACGAGCAGGTCGACCGCGCCCATGCGGCGCACGCGCGAGGGCGCCAGGAGTGCGAACACCGCGAACGGCGCGAGCTTGAGGCTCTCCTCCGCGAGGCCCGCGATCCCGACGCTCGCGCCGTCTTGCCACGCGCTCAACCCCGCGAGCTGCACCACGAGGCCGGAGATCAGCGCGACGAGGGGCGCCCACGCGGCGCCCACCCCCACGATCCGCAGCACGGCGCGGGGCGCGATCGTGCGGGTCGGCGTGAGCAGCAGCAGCACGAGGAGCGGCACGAGCACGACGAGGGCGCTCCACAGCATCCAGCCGAGCTCGGGGGCGCCGAACAGCGCCACCACGAAAGCCAGAAGCGAGAGGCCCGCCGCCACGAGCCGCGACACCGCGAGCACGCGCGCGAGCCGCGGATGCCGGGCGCGCCAGGTGTCGAGGAGCAGCCGGATGCGGTCGAGCGGGTCGATGGGGGCGGCGCGGGTCGCCCCGGGATCCGTCATTTCCGTCGCGGCCATGTCCATCCTCCCTACGGCAGCAGTTCGTGCACTCCCGCGAGGACCTCGTCGGGGCGGAACGGATAGCGCTCGATCTCGGTCCGGTCGCTGATGCCGGTCAGCACGAGCACGGTGTGCAGGCCCGCCTCGATGCCCGCCACGATGTCGGTGTCCATCCGGTCGCCGATCATCGCGGTCGTCTCCGAGTGGGCGCCGATCTTGTTCATCGCAGAGCGGAACATCATCGGGTTCGGCTTGCCGACGATGTAGGGGTCCTTGCCGGTCGCCTTCGTGATGAGCGCCGCGATCGCGCCCGTGGCGGGCAGTACGCCGTCCGCAGATGGCCCGGTGGCATCCGGGTTCGTGGCGATGAAGCGCGCGCCGGCGATGATGAGGCGGATGGCTTTGGTGATCGCCTCGAAGGAGTAGTTGCGGGTCTCGCCGACCACGACGAAATCGGGGTCGGTCTCGGTCATGACGAAGCCGGCCTCGTGCAGCGCGGTCGTGAGGCCGGCCTCGCCGACGACGAAGGCCGAGCCGTTCGGGATCTGGCCCTTGCAGAACTCGGCCGTCGCGAGCGCCGAGGTCCAGATCCGCTCCTCCGGCACCTCGAGCCCGGATGCGCGCAGCCGCGCCGCGAGGTCGCGCGGGGTGAAGATCGAGTTGTTGGTGAGCACGAGGAACGGCGTGCCCGACTCGACCCACTGATGGATGAGCTCTGGCGCTCCGGGAAGCGGGCTGTTCTCGTGGACGAGCACGCCATCCATGTCGGTGAGCCAGCTCTCGATGTGGGGGCGGGCTTCGTGCCGCGGGGTCATGCCTCCAGCGTATCCACCGCCCCCGTGTCAGCTCGATGGTAGGTGCCTCGGGTTTCCGTCGCTCACCTCGGTCCCCGCCGTGTCCCCGCCGTCTGTCTCAGAAATGCAGGAGAAATTGCCCAGCCGAAGTCCGCATCCCCGGATTTCCGGGGCGCCACCGCCGTCACTCCTGCATTTCTGAGCTGGGGGAGGAGGTGGAGGTGGTGGGGGCAGGGGTGGCCCCGGCCCCGGACCCGGGAGCGGCGAGGACGCGGGCGTGCGGCAGGCGGGCGCGCATCACCTCGATCGCCTCCGGATTCGCATCCACCAGCAGGAAGCGCCGGCCGAGGGCGGAGGCGACGGCGCCCGTGGTGCCGGATCCCGCGAACAGGTCGAGCACCGCATCCCCCGGCGCGCTCGACGCCTGGATCATGCGCCGGATGATGCCCTCCGGCTTCTGCGTCGGGTAGCCGGTGCGCTCCGCTCCGCTCGTCGCGACGATCGTGTGCCACCAGACATCGGTGGGCAGCTTGCCGCGCTCCGCCTTCTCGGGGGTCACGAGCCCCGGCGCCATGTACGGCTCGCGGTCGACGGCCTCGTTGTCGAAGTAGTAGCCGGCCGGGTCCTTGACGTAGACGAGGATCGTGTCGTGCTTGGCGGGCCAGCGCCGGTTCGACTTGCCGCCGTAGTCGTACGCCCAGACGAGCTCGTTGAGGAAGCAGTCGCGGCCGAAGAGGGCGTCGAGCGCCACCTTCGCGTAGTGCGCCTCCCGGTAGTCGAGGTGCAGGTAGAGGGTTCCGCGGGCATCCAGCAGCCGCCACGCCTCGGCGAGGCGCGGTTCGAGGAACGCCCAGTAGTCCGCGAAGCGGTCGTCGTATCCGTAGAGCGTGCGCACCACGGTGCGGTAACGCTCGCCGCCGAATCCCGAGCGGTCGCCATCCGGGTCGCGGATCGTGCCGACCGCGCGGTGCCGCTGGGTGCGGCCGGTGTTGAACGGCGGGTCGAGGTAGATGACGCGGAACGACGCGTCGGGGAGCACGCGAGCCACCTCGAGGTTGTCGCCGAAGACGACGGAGTCGCCGCTCGCGGCGTCCCACGAACCCGCGCCCCAGGTGTCGTCAGGCATGGGCAGAGATTAACATCCGTAACTCAGGAGAAACGGCGCTGCGGCGGTCGGTCGGGCGCGGCAGCGGCAGGAACTCCTGAGTTGCGGAAGGATCGGGGCGTGGAGGAGACGGATCGGGCGCCGGTCGGGGCAGGACCGTGGCCCGGCGGGCGCGCGGCGTGGCCGGACGATCCGCGCTACGACCCCGAGCTGCTCGAGCACGGCGACGCCCGCAACGTCGTCGACCGCTACCGCTACTGGCGCCTCGAGGCGATCGTCGCCGAGCTGGACACGCGCCGGCATCCGTTCCACGTCGCGATCGAGAACTGGCAGCACGACCTCAACATCGGCTCGATCGTGCGCACCGCGAACGCCTTCGCGGCCCAGGCGGTGCACATCGTGGGGAACCGGCGCTGGAACCGCCGCGGCGCCATGGTGACCGACCGCTACCAGCACGTGCACACGCATCCGACGATCGACGCGCTCGCCGCCTGGGCCCGCGAGAGCGAGCTGCCGATCATCGCGGTCGACAACATCCCGGGGGCCGTGCCGGTCGACGAATTCGCGCTCCCCGAGCGTTGCGTCCTGCTGTTCGGTCAGGAGGGCCCCGGACTCACGGATGCGGCGGTCGTCGCCGCCGCCGCGCGCGTCGAGATCCGGCAGTTCGGCTCGACCCGCTCGATCAACGCAGCGGCCGCCGCCGCGATCGTGATTCACGAGTGGGTGCGACAGCACCGCTGATAGGGTGGTCGAACCTTTCTAGTCCCGAACTGGGGAACCCGCGCCCCTCCCCGATCTGGTTCACTGGAGGATGCGAGGACTTTGACATCGCGACACGCCCCCATCCTGAACGTACCGAGCAGGCCTGCTTTCGTCGCCGATTCCTCGCCTGGGCGTCGACCCAGCGTGCAGCAGGCCGCCACCTGGAGAGTTCTGTGAGCCACGTAGCTGCGACCACTGTCGGCCTGCCCTCCCGCCGCTTCGGGCGTCGTCGCCGTGACGGCCGGCGCTGGCTCGCGCTCGTGCTCGCTCCCGCGGTGCTGCTGTCGTCGATCGGACTGACGGTGTGGGGTGGCGGCGTGCTCTCGGCGACGGCCGCGATCGCCGAGCCCGAGGCGTCCATCAGCCAGTCGGATGTCGTGCTCGCGGGCGAGGATGTCGTCTTCTCGGTGTCGCTCACCAATACCGACGACGCTGACGGCTACAACATCGCGTTCGCGGTGCTGATCCCGAACGGTGTCACCTTCGTATCGAGCGGGATGGGCACGCCGACCATCTACGCCAGCGGGGCGACCCTTCCGAACAGCTCGGTCGACGACTCGGATCTCGAGACGGTGCCGGATGGCTACCAGCTCTGGGTCTTCGAGGATGTCGCGGACCTGCCGAGCGGCGCCACCTACTCCTCGACCATCACGGTGCGGCCCGACGCTGAGGAGTTCCCGGTGGGCTCCACGCTGGAAGCCGAGCTCACCGGTTACGTGTCGTCGGATTCCGCCCTGCTCCCGGTGTTCGACGGATCGACGGGCGTCAGCGGAGAGGACGGCGCTGAGGCGACCTCCTCCGACGAGTCCGAGGCGGAGGTCGCGATCGAGGCGCTGCGGGTGACCAAGTCGGAGCCCAGCCCCGAGGACGAGCTGCTGCGCGGCGTCCACGACAACCAGACGGTGTACACGCTCACGATCGAGAACACCCCGCAGGGGGACACGAACGATGTGACGGTCGTCGACTACCTGCCCGCGGGCCTCGAATTCCTCGGCTGCGGCACGGTCGACAACACCGAGCCCTCCTCGCTGCTGGCGGGGACCGACGGGACCGAGGAGTACGAGGGTTCTGGCGACCTGACGGGCACCGCGCCCGACGACTGCCTCACGCCCACCAGCGTCGAGACCGTCGAGGTTGATGGCGCCATCTACACCAAGGTCACCTGGACGATCTCCTCGCTCAGCGGCACGACCGCGCAGGACTACCCCGACAGCGCGGGCGTCGCGGGCGTCACCACGATCCGGTACCTCGCCGCGGTGCCGCTGTTCGAGAACACGATGGACTTCGTGACGGACGCCGGATCCGGAACCCCCGACCCGGAGAGCCTCGAGCAGGCCGCGAACCTCAACAACAACAACGGCGCTTCCACGCGGCAGGGCCAGGACGACGCGGACTACGACGACGGGATCCTCTACGTCAACTCGGTCACCGTGACCGGCAGCTACCAGGGCGATGTCGCCGAGGGCACCTCGACGACGGTTTCGGCGAGCGACACCGAGCAGATCATCGCGATGGATCTGCGCGTGCTCAAGAGCGTCGAGACCGGGGCCGACGATGGCACCGGTTTCGTCACCGGGGGGCTCGCGACCTTCACCTTGACCCTCGATACGAGCGAGTACGCCTCGGCGGACGGCATCACCCTCGTCGACACCCTGCCGAACGGGCTGTGTCCCGCACTCCCCGACTATGACGGCGACACCTCGTCGTGGCCCAGCGAGTGCCAGAGCATGGATGACGACGGCACAGTGCTCACCGGCGCCACCGTCACGAGCATCGTGTACGACGCGGACACCGGAGAATTCGCGATCACCTTCGTGCCCGACGGCACGCTCGCCGCGAACGACACCCTCGAGATCAGCTACACGGCGTACATGCGCTCCAGCTATGACGGGCAGGGCAACACCTCCTCGGGCGACAGTCTCGTGAACACGGTGGAGATCGAGGGCACGACCACGGCGATCGACGCGCTCGAGGACGTGACGAACGGTTCCGGCGTGTCCGCGGGCGGCGAGGAGACGGTGTGGGACGACTCGTCGGCCGAGATCACCTCCGATCTCTCCTCCATCTCCAAGCGGGTGCTCGATCGCGACGCGGTGGTCGAGGGATCGGAGTCGGCCGACACCGCGTGCGCCGTCGATTCGAGCGACGCCGCCTGGGCCGAGAACCTCGTCGATGACGACGACACCGTGTTCCACCAGGGCGATCTGGTCTGCTACGAGCTGACGGTCGACTTCGCCTCGCAGATCGACGTGCGCAACCCGATCGTCACCGACTTCCTGCCGACCGACGTCGAGTACCTCGACTGGGCCGTCTACTCGGGCGACGGCATCGAGGTGGCGACTCCGACGGTCTCGGGCCAGCGCATCCAGTGGCTCGTCGGCACGACGGGCGACGACGGCGACCGTTTCGTGCCGCTCGGCTCGACGCTCGTGCTGCACGTGCTCGGGCGGCTCACCGACATGACCTCGGCGAGTTCGTCGAGCCTCGACAAGCCCGAGAACCTCATGAAGTACCGCCAGGAGAACGTGGATGGCGAGGTCTTCTTCGAGCGCGACTCCTCGGCGATCAGCGTCGGCCAGGCCCCCACGCTGCTCAAGGGCGTCTGGGATGTGAACGGCGACACGACCCTGCCCGCGCTGTCGCAGGACTTGGGCGACGGCGACGAATTCGACTCGAACCGCGACGGCATCGAGGTCGTGCAGGACGACGTCGTCAGCTACCGCATCGATCTGACCGGCGGCGACACGGATGCCGCGGTCACCGTCTGGGACGCGCTGCCCGCCGGCGTGACGGCGGATGACGTCTCGGGCATCACGGACGGCGGCGTCGCCCTCGACCCGGGCGATGCCGGCTACCCCTCCGACATCGAGGACCCGACCCGCTCGGTCGTGATCTGGACCGGCATCGATGTCGCCGCGGGCGCCGAGCGCACCCTCAGCTACGACGTCACCGTCCCTGAGGGCGTCGAGATCAACACGACGCTCACCAACACCGCCTCGATCACGAGCTACGACGTCGAGCTGAACTCGGGCGAGACCGGCACCTTCTATCCGGATGGCTCGCTCGACACCGGCGACCACGACGCCGACGTCGTCGTGCCCGGCGACGGCACGCGCGACGACTCCGCCGTGTACACCCCGCCGGCGAGCATCGACAAGTGGCTCGTGGAATCCGAGGTCGGCACCTCGACGACCGACCTCGACACCCAGAACACCGACTCGGTCATCGTCCAGGGCGAGCTTGTCACCTACAGCTACAGCGTCACCATCCCCGCCCACACGACCGTCGCGAATGGCGTGCTGCGCGACCGCGGCACGCTCGTCAGCTCGGCCGGCGGCACGGTCACGCTGACCGTCACCGACGCCGGGTGGGACTACTCCGCGCTCACGGACGCCGTCGAGAGCGACTTCACCTTCGCCTCGACCAGCGGCAGCTACCGCGGCGTGCTCACCTTCCCGTCGAGCTACACCAACTCCTCGGACGAAGCGCAGGTGTTCACCGTGACGCTCACCGGCTACGTCGGCGACGCGGGCAGCAACGGCGTCACGCTCACCAACCAGGGGCAGTTCACGAGCGACACCTGGAGCGGCACCGACGACCAGGCTGTCACCTACCGCGAGCCGAACCTCGACATCACGAAGACCGCCTCGAAGACCAGCGGCGTCGCCTACGGCGACAGCGTCACCTACACGCTCACGGTCACGAACAACACCAACCGCGTCAAGAGCTACGACAACGTCGTGGTCGACACGGTGCCGGCCGGGCTCATCGTCGACGCGAGCTCGATCGATCCGGTCCCGGCGTCGTACGACTCCGGGATCACCACGGGGGCGGGCGGCACCATCACCTGGACCATCGACGAGCTCCCACCGACGGCGACCCTGAGCTACGCCGCGACCATCGATCCCGAGACGGGCGCCGCGCAGAGCTACCTCAACACGGCGACCGTGACCGGCTACACCCTCCCGGAGGAGGTCGACGGCGTCGACACGACCGGGCGTCGCGGCACGCGCAGCGACACGGCGACGGCGACCATCACCGCCGCGACCGCCGCGATCGACAAGGGCGTGCGGCTCGTCGGCGGCTCGAGCTACGCCGCGACCGCCTCGGCCCCCATCGGCGACACCGTCGAGTACCAGGTGGTGGTGACCCTGCGCGCGGGCGTCAACTACTACGACCCGGTGATCACCGACGACCTCCCCGCGGGCGTGCAGCTCGTCGAGTCGAGCGTCAGCGGCCCCACCGCGAGCGACACCACCACCATCCCCGGAACCTGGACGCTCACCCAGGACACCACCACCAACACGTGGACCTGGACGTACGACGGCGACATCCCCTCGTCCACGAGCGAGCGCACGCTCACGCTCAGCTACCAGGTGCTGCTCGCGGATGACGTGGCGGCGAGCGTGACCTCGCTGCCGAACACCGCGGCCTTCTCCTGGAACCGCACCGACGACACCGAGTCGACCCGCACCTCGCTCACCGACGGCGCCACCGTCACGGTGCTCGACCCGGTGCTCGCGATCGACAAGACCGTCTCGGACGCCGCCCCGGACCCGGGCGACACCTTCGACTACACGGTGACGGTCACCAACACGGGCACCACCCCGGCGTACAACATGGTCGTCACCGACGTGATCCCGGATGGTGTGATCGTCGACCCGGACACCATCAGCGGCGGCGGAACCATCAGCGGGCAGACCGCGACCGGCGGCGGCACGATCACCTGGGACGCGGACGACCTGCCGGGGCCGCTCTACCAGCAGGGCTCCTCGAGTACCCCCCTGAGCATCACGCTCACGTACTCGGCGACCCTCGCGGCGAGCGCCGGCCTCGGCGACACCGAGACCTTCACCAACACGGCGAGCGTCACCAGCTTCGAGTCCTTCGACGAGGGCGGCCGCGTCTACACCCCGAGCAACGTCAGCGACACCGCGACCGTCGATCCGCCGTTCCCGAACGTCACGCTCGACAAGACCACGACCTCGGGCGACATCGCCTACGCGGACGAGTCGTTCGGCTGGACCCTCACGCTCGTGAACACGGGTGACGGCGACGCGCAGACCATCGCGGTGACCGACGTGCTGCCGAAGAACTGGAGCTTCGACACGGGCTCCGCCCTCATCACGGTCGGCACGGGTGCGCAGGCCACGCTCGCCGACCCGTCGATCACGACCACGGACGGCGTGCAGACCCTCACGTGGTCGACCGACCAGATCTCGGCCACCACCCCCGCGCTGCCGGGCACGGCATCCGGGGCCACCCTCGCCCAGCGGACGATCGTCATCACCTTCACGGCGACTCCGAGCGAGGACGCGCTCACGGATGCCGGCGTCACGACCGACGCCGGGGTGCGGGTGGCGCACGTCAACACGCTGTCCGCCGTGACCACCGACGCCTCGGGAGCGACCGGCAACGAGTCCGGCTCGTACACGGCCGAGGATGACACCGCATCCGCGTACATCCACTCCGCGGACCTCACCATCACCAAGACCGCCGCAGACTCGGCCCTCGTCGCGGGCACCTCTGGCACCGGCTGGAGCATCGTCGTCACGAACGACGGGCCGGACCCGGCCGTCGGCCCGATCACCGTGAGCGACACCACCGCTGCGCTGCCCGACGGCATCGTCGTGACGGGCGTCTCCGGCACCGGATGGAACTGCGCCACCCCGGTGCGCGGCACCGACGGTGTCACGACCATCGAGTGCGAGCGCACCGACGCCAACGAGTCGCTCGCGAGCGGCGCGAGCTTCCCGGTCATCTCTGTCGCCGTGGAGGTGGCCGACGACCAGTCCGCGACGACCGTCGACAACACGGCCGTGGTGACGCCGGGGAAGACCTACGACCCCGACGACAGCAACAACGAGGACTCCGATCCGCTCGACACGACGACCTCGGCCGACCTCGCCATCGTCAAGACGGTCAGCACCGGCGCGCCCAACGCGGGCGAGGCGATCAGCTGGCTGCTCTCCCCGAGCAATCTCGGCCCCTCGGTCTCGGTGAGCACGGCGGACTCGCCCATCACGATCACCGACACGATCCCCGACGGGGTCGTCGAGGTCGCCGACCCGTCGACCACCGACTGGACGGCCACCGTCACCGCCAGTGACGACGGCACTCTCACCTTCCCGGCGAGCGCCGGCGACGTCATCACCTGGACCTACACGGGCGACGTCCTCGAGGTGGGCGACGCACCCACCATCACGCTGAGCGGCACCGTCGACCCCGCCTGGACCGCGACCTCCGGGCCGGACGGCGACGGGAGCATCCTCAACGTCGCGGTCATCAGCCCCGGCGAGACGGACGACCCGGTTGACGACAACAACACCTCGGAGGTCACCACGACCCCCGGCGACGACACCACTCTCGGCATCACCAAGACCCGTGTGGTGTGGGATTCCGACACGAACAGCTGGGTGACCGCGACCGACACCGACGCGGTGGTGCCGGGTGAGACCGTGAGCTACCGCATCACCGTCGTCAACAACGGTCCCGCCGACGCGCGCGCGGTGACGGTCGTCGACGAGACGCCCGACGGGCTCAGCTACGACTCCCACGAGAACGAGAGCGGCACCTGGACGCGCACCGCGGGCGGCACCAACGCCGCCGGCACCACGGATGCCGGCTGGGACACCTTCACGCTCTCCGGCACGCTGCTGGTGGACGCCACGGCCTCCTTCATCGTCACGTACGACATCGACTCCGCGCTCGACCCGGCCGACGCGATCGTGAACTGGGCGGAAGCATCCGCCGAGAACGCGACGAACGATCCGCGGGACAGCGACTCGAGCGACCAGGATCGCGTCTCCGACCTGTCGATCGTCAAGTCGCACAGCGGGACGGCCACTGCCGGGTCGACGCTCGACTACACGATCGTGGTGACGAACGAGGGCCCCAGCTCGTCGAGCGGGCCGATCACCGTCACCGACACCCTGCCGGACGGCTTCTCCTACCTCGCCGGGAGCGCCTCGGTGAGCGTCGCGGGCGGCACCGCCGTGCAGCTCGAGCCCACCGTGAACGGCCAGGAGCTCGTCTGGACGCTGCTCACCGCCGACGGCGACACCCTGCCGCTCGACGCGACCATCGTCATCGAGCTCACCACCGAGATCGCGGCCTCGACGCCCGCCCAGACCGACCTCGTGAACCTCGCCGTGGTGGACGGCCCCGAGGACGACAACCCCGACAACGACAGCGCCGAGGACCCGACCGAGGTGGTGACCGACGCCGAGTTCACGATCGTCAAGGACGTCGCCGACGGTCCGTGGATCGCCGGAACCGAGGTGAGCTACACCCTCACGATCACCAACCTCGGCCCGTCCGCGGTCGCCGCGACCGTCACCGACACGCTGCCGGTCGGCCTCACCCTGGTGTCGATGTCCGGAACCGGATGGGACTGCTCCGCCGCCGTTGCCGGCGAGCAGAGCGGCACCTGCAGCTACAGCGACGACGACGGGCTGCATCCGGTCGGCTCCGGCAACGCGACGACCATCACGGTCGTGGCGCTCGTCGCCTCGAGCGTCGTCACCGGGACGGAGCTGACCAACACCGCCGAGGTCGACTGGATCGACAGCGACGGCACGCACAGCGACTCCGACGACGCCGGCATCGAGGTCACCACGAGCGCCGACCTCGAACTGGTGAAGACGGCGGTCGACGAGAACGGCGACGAGATCACGAGCGCCGTCGCGGGCGCCGCGGTCTGGTACCGGCTGGTCGTGAGCAACCTCGGCCCGAGCGACGCGGTCAGCCCGCTCACGGTCGTCGACACGCTGCCGGCCGGCATCACCTTCGTCGCGCTGACGGATGCCTCGGCCGTCGACTGGGAGGCCAGCGCCGACGCGGTCGACGCCGACACGGGCGAGCAGACCGTCACCTTCACGCGCCTGCCGTCCGGCACCGGCATCGCGGCGAACGCCACCGCCGAGATCGTGTTCGAGGTGCTGCCCGCCGCCGAACTCGACGCCGACGACTCGCCGCTCGTCAACACCGCGACCGTCAGCTCCGGCACGCCCGATCCGAACCCCGACAACGACAGCGACGACGCCTCGCTCGACATCAGCCGCGAGGTCGACCTGCAGATCGTGAAGAGCCACGACGCCGCCGAGGTGCACATCGGCGACGAGCTGCCGTTCACCCTCGAGGTCACCAACAACGGGCCGTCCGAGGCCACCGGCATCACGGTGACCGACACCGTGCCGGCCGGCCTCGAGGTGGTCACCGCGCCAGGCGACTCGGTCGGGACCGGGTGGACGATCGTCTCGGTGACCCTGGTCGATCCGGATGACACTGCCGGCGGTGCGGTCGTGGTCGCGAGCTACGCCGACCCGCTCGGGCCGGGTGCGCAGGCGCCCGCCCTCACCATCACGACCCTGGTGACCGCCGCGGCCTACCCCGATGTCGTCAACCTGGCCGAGGTCAGCGCGACCGAGACCGAGACCGACCCGGACAACAACCAGTCGGAGGACACCGTCACGGTGCCGCCGATCGTGACACTCGTCATCGAGAAGACCGCCGTCGGAACCTTCCAGGTCGGCAGCACGGGCCGCTACACGATCACGGTCGAGAACCTCGGCCCGACCGACGACCCCGGTCCGATCACGGTCGAGGACGTGCTGCCCGACGGGCTCAGCTTCGCCTCGTCGCCGGACGAGGGGGTGAGCGTTTCCGGACAGACCGTCACCTGGACGATCGACGGGATCGCGGCCGGTGACACGGTCGAGCTGACGCTCTACGTGAACGTCGGGGAGGCTGCGTACTCCTCCGTCACCAACGTGGCGACCGTGTCGACGCTGAGCGAGCTCACCGAGGACTCGCAGCTCAGTTCGGACGCCACCGTGCCGGTCGCGGCCGCGGCGTCGCTGTCCTACACGGGCGTCGACGTCGCGCTGTGGGTGCTTCTCGCGCTGCTGCTGCTCGCGCTCGGCGTCGCCGTCGTGCTGGTCGTCGCCCGCCGACGCACCGAATACACCGAATAGGAGTTCTCGGGGCGGGGTTCCCTCCCCGCCCCGAGAGGCATCCAGGCACGCTCCCCCGATAGAGTGGGGTGTAATCCCGTCCGACTCCGAGGGGGAAGAGCCATGCCCGCGATCGTGCTCGTCGGCGCCCAGTGGGGCGATGAAGGCAAGGGCAAGGCGACCGATCTGCTCGGTGACCGTGTCGACTACGTCGTCAAGTTCAACGGCGGCAACAACGCAGGCCACACCGTCGTCGTCGGCGACCAGAAGTACGCCCTGCACCTGCTGCCGTCCGGCATCCTGACCCCCGGGGTCGTGCCCGTCATCGCGAACGGCGTCGTCGTCGACATCGAGGTGCTGTTCTCCGAGCTCGAGGCGCTCAGCGCGCGCGGGGTCGACGTCTCGCGGCTGCTCGTCTCGGCCAACGCGCACGTCATCACGACATATCACCGCACGATCGACAGGGTGACGGAGCGCTTCCTCGGCAAGCGGCAGATCGGCACCACCGGGCGCGGCATCGGGCCCGCGTACGCCGACAAGATCAACAGGGTCGGCATCCGGATCCAGGACCTCTTCGACGAGAACATCCTGCGGCAGAAGGTCGAGGGGGCGCTCGACCAGAAGAACCACCTGCTCGTGAAGGTGTACAACCGGCGTGCGGTGTCGGCGGCCGAGGTCGTCGACGAGCTGCTCGGCTATGTCGAACGACTGCGGCCGATGGTCGCCGACACCTCGCTCGTGCTGAACCAGGCGCTCGACGCCGGCAAGACGGTGCTGTTCGAGGGCGGGCAGGCGACCATGCTCGACGTCGACCACGGCACCTACCCCTTCGTCACCTCGTCGAACGCGACCTCGGGAGGCGCGGCCACCGGATCAGGGGTCGCGCCCAACCGCTTCGACCGGGTCATCGCGGTCGTGAAGGCCTACACGACGCGCGTCGGGTCCGGCCCGTTCCCGACCGAACTGCTCGACCGGGAGGGCGAGTGGGCGTACACGGCCGAGGCGGGCGAGTTCTTGCGCAGCGCTGGCTTCGAGTTCGGCACCACTACGGGCCGGCCGCGGCGCACCGGCTGGTACGACGCGCCCGTCGCCCGCTACGCCGCCCGCATCAACGGCGTCACCGACTTCGTGCTCACCAAGCTCGATGTGCTCACCGGTCTCGAGCGGATCCCGGTGTGCGTGGGGTACGACGTCGACGGGGTGCGCTTCGACGAGGTGCCGGTCAGCCAGTCCGACTTCCACCACGCCCGTCCCGTCTACGAGGAGCTGCCCGGCTGGTCGGAGGAC
>JASGGJ010000066.1:0-14020 GCA_047605085.1 Protaetiibacter sp. | reverse complement strand
CCCATAGTGCGGACAAAGGGGACGGGGACGCCCCATTGCGGGGGTGGCGACAACGAGAGTCATGAGTTATTGAATATGGCTTTGACCAGGATTTTTTACTTTCTCCCCAGAGGCTCCAATGGCGATCGCGGGCGTCGAATCGGGGTACAGAGATCGGCGCTCACCCCCACGTGAGGGCCACGGAGGACCTCGTCTGCCGCTCCCCGCGCCGGCGATGTGCGGGAGCGGCGGACCGGCTCTCGGCTTCCGGGGACCGAGGCGCTACGGTCGGAGAGTGTCCACCGCTCTCCCCCCGCCGCCCGCACCGGAGCGGGCGGCCCGGATCGGCCGCATCCCGATCCGCGAGCTGAGCCCCCGCCAGCCCGAGAACCGCTGGCCGGCCAAGAGCTACCTCGGCGAGGTCGTGCCCTTCGAGGCCACCGTGTTCCGCGAGGGGCACGGTCTCATCGGCGCCGAGCTCGTGCTCACCGACCCGGCCGGGGCCGAATCCGTGCACCCCATGCGCCTCGTCGGCGCCGGCACCGACCGGTGGCGCGTCGAGTTGCGGCTGCCGGAGACGGGACGCTACCGCTACCGGGTGCGCGCCTTCAGCGACGACTGGGCGAGCTGGCTGCACACCGCGACGATCAAGATCGGCTCCGGCGACGAGCCGGAGCTCGTCTTCGCCTCGGGTGCGGAACTGCTCGAGCGCGTGCCGGGCAAGATCGCCGCCGATGCCAGAGCGGCCTTCCTCGACGCCGCGGCCGCGCCGGCCGACCGGCTCGGAGTGGCCACCGACCGCCGCCTCGTCGCCCAGTTGCAGCGCCATCCGGTGCGCTCGCTCGTGACCGAGTCGGAGACGCTCGAGCTCGTCGTCGAGCGAAGCCGGGCCGCGGTCGGCGCCTGGTACGAGTTCTTCCCCCGCTCCGAGGGCGCCAGGCGCCTCAAGAACGGCACCTGGAAGTCGGGCACCTTCCGCACCGCGACCAAGCGCCTGCCCGCCGTCGCGGCCATGGGCTTCGACGTCGTCTACCTGCCGCCCATCCACCCGATCGGCGTGAGCCACCGCAAGGGCCCCAACAACCAGGTCGTCGCGGGCCCGCACGATCCCGGCAGCCCGTGGGCGATCGGCGGTGCGGCTGGCGGTCACGACGCCATCCACCCGGACCTCGGCACCCTCGCCGACTTCCGGTACTTCGTGCGGCAGGCGCAGGCCGCGGGGCTCGAGGTGGCGCTCGACCTCGCCCTGCAGGCCTCGCCCGACCACCCCTGGGTCGCCGAGCACCCCGAGTGGTTCACCCAGCGACCGGACGGCTCGATCGCCTACGCCGAGAACCCGCCCAAGAAGTACCAGGACATCTTCCCCATCAACTTCGACCGCGATCCGGCCGGCATCCGGGCCGAGGTGCTGCGGATTCTCGAGCTGTGGATCTCACGCGGCATCCGCATCTTCCGGGTCGACAACCCGCACACCAAGCCGCTCGACTTCTGGGAGTGGCTGCTGGGCGAGATCGCGAACCGGCATCCGGATGTGGTGTTCCTCGCCGAGGCGTTCACGCGTCCCGCGATGCTGCACTCGCTCGCGGGCGCCGGGTTCCACCAGTCCTACAGCTACTTCACCTGGCGCAACACCAAGGGAGAGCTCGAGGAGTTCCTCACCGGCATCGCCGGGGCATCCGCCGACTACCTGCGGCCGAACCTGTTCGTCAACACGCCCGACATCCTCACCGAGTACCTGCAGTTCGGCGGCGTCGGCGCCTACAAGGTGCGCGCCGCGATCGCCGCGACCGCCTCCCCCAGCTGGGGCGTGTACGCGGGCTACGAGCTGTTCGAGCACGTCGCGCGTCCCGGCTCAGAGGAGAACATCGACAACGAGAAGTACGAGTACAAGGATCGCGACTGGGAAAGGGCGGAGGCCGAGGGTCGCTCGCTCGCGCCCTACCTCACGACGCTCAACCGCATCCGGCACGAGCACCCGGCGCTGACCCAGTTGCGGAACCTGCGCGTCCACTGGTCGCAGGACGACGCGATCCTCGTGTACTCGAAGCATCTCGACGGCGCCTTCACCCCGAACGGTCGTCCCGACACGATCATCGTCGTCGCGAACGTCGACCCGCACTCGGTGCGCGAGACCACCGTCCACCTCGACCTCGAGATGCTCGGAATGCCCAAGGGCGACACCTTCCCGGTGCGCGATCTCATCACGGGAGAGCGCTGGACGTGGGGCGAGAGCAACTACGTGCGCCTCGACGCGTTCACCGAGCCCGTGCACATCCTCGCGGTCGAGCCGCAGAAGGGACGCTGAGATGGCCGCCGGCTCCGCCCTCCCGCCGCTCGACGCGGGCACCGTCGCGAGCCTCGTCGAGGCCAGGCACCCGCGCCCGCACGAATGGCTCGGCCAGCACGCCCTGGCGGACGGGTGGGTCATCCGCGCCGTGCGCCCGTTCGCCTCCTCGGTCGTCGCGATCCGGGTCGACGGCACCGAGGTGCCGCTGACGCACCTCGACCGCGGGCTCTGGCAGGGTTTCGCGCCCGGCCCAGGGCAGGCCTACCGGCTGCGGACGAGCTACCCGGATGGCCCCGGGTGGATCGCCGACGACCCGTACCGCTTCGTGCCGTCGGTCGGCGAGGTCGACCTGTTCCTGTGGGGCGAGGGCCGCCACGAGCAGCTCTGGCACGTGTTCGGCGCACACGTCAAGCAGCACGAGGGCGTCGACGGCACGGGCTTCGTCGTGTGGGCCCCGCACGCGCGAGCGGTGCGGGTGATCGGCGACTTCAACTCCTGGGACGGCACCGGCCACGCGATGCGCCGGATCGACGACAACGGCGTGTGGGAGCTGTTCGTCCCCGGCGTCGGCCCCGGCGGCATCTACAAGTTCGAACTGCTGACGCCGTCCGGGGAATGGGTGACGCGCGCCGACCCGATGGCCCGTTACACCGAGGTGCCGCCGTCGACGGGATCGGTCGTCGGGCACTCCCGCTACGTGTGGGAAGACGCGGAATGGATGGCGACCCGCGCCGCGCGCGACCCGCACCAGGGCCCGATGAGCATCTACGAGCTGCACCTCGGCTCCTGGCGACCGGGGCTCTCCTACCGGCAGGCGGCGGACGAACTCGTCGACTACGTGACGGGGCTCGGGTTCACGCACCTCGAGTTCCTGCCGCTCGCCGAGCACCCCTTCGGCGGATCGTGGGGCTACCAGGTGACCGGGTACTACGCCCCGACGAGCCGCTTCGGGCATCCGGACGACCTCCGCTACCTCGTCGACCGGCTGCACCGGGCGGGCATCGGCGTCATCATGGACTGGGTTCCCGCCCACTTCCCCAAGGACGAGTGGGCGCTCGCGCGCTTCGACGGCGCGCCGCTCTACGAGCACTCCGACCCGCGCATCGGCGAGCATCCCGACTGGGGCACCCTGGTGTTCGACTTCGGCAACTCGCAGGTGCGCAACTTCCTCGTCGCGAACGCGCTGTACTGGCTCGAGGAGTTCCACATCGACGGGCTGCGGGTGGATGCGGTGGCGAGCATGCTGTACCGCGACTACTCGCGCAAGGAGGGCGAGTGGCTGCCCAATGTGCACGGCGGGCGCGAGAACCTCGAGGCGATCTCCTTCCTGCAGGAGGTGAACGCGACCGCCTACAAGCGCAATCCGGGCATCGTCATGATCGCCGAGGAATCCACCTCGTGGCCGGGGGTCACCCATCGCACCTCCGACGGCGGGCTCGGTTTCGGCCTCAAGTGGAACATGGGGTGGATGCACGACTCGCTGCAGTACCTGCACGAGGATCCGATGTGGCGCGCCGAGCACCATAACGACATCACCTTCTCGTTCCTGTACGCCTTCAGCGAGGCGTTCCTGCTGCCGATCAGTCACGACGAGGTCGTGCACGGCAAGGGTTCGCTGCTCGCGAAGATGCCGGGCGACCAGTGGCAGAAGCTCGCCAACGTGCGCGCCTACCTCGCCTTCATGTGGGCGCACCCTGGCAAGCAGCTGCTCTTCATGGGCTCCGAGTTCGGGCAGCCGTCCGAGTGGTCCGAGCAGCGGGGGCTGGACTGGTGGATTCTCGACCAGCCCGTGCACCAGGGGCTCGCCGGGCTCGTGCGAGCGCTCAACCGCGTCTATCGCGCGCATCCGGCGCTGTGGGAGCTGGATGCCGATCCGGCGGGCTTCCAGTGGATCACGAGCGATGCGGGCTCGAACGTCGTCGCCTTCCTGCGGCGGGCGCGGGACGGCCGCGAGCTCGCGTGCATCGTGAACTTCGGCGGCAACCCGGTCGGCCCCTACCGGGTGGGACTGCCGGTGGCGGGCGAGTGGGTCGAGGTGCTCAACACGGACGCCGGCGAGTTCGGCGGCTCCGGGGTCGGCAACTGCGGCCGGGTGACCGCGACCGAGGAGCCCTGGCACGGCCTCCCGGCGTCCGTCGAGCTCACCCTCCCCCCGCTCGGAGCCCTCTGGCTCGAGCCCCGCTGACCCGCAGATTCCTGACGACGCCGCGGTGTGCGCACTCGTTGCCGGGCGCGACCACGCTCGTGCCCGGCAACGGCGCAGCGCCGCGGATTATCGCGGCGCCCAGGAACTCAGTACAGGAGCGAGGTGAGGCGGCGCCGCGCCGCGACGACGCGCGGGTCGTCCGCGCCGGCGATCTCGAAGTAGTCGAGCAGACGGGTGCGGATGCGGTCGCGGTCGGCGGGATCGGCGGCCGGGAAGAGCTCGAGCAGGCGATCGAAGGCGTCCGCGAGGTGGCCCCCGCTCACGTCGAGGTCGGCGACCGCGAGCTGGGCGTCGAGGTCGCCAGGACGGGACGCCGCGGCATCCCGCAGCTCGGACGCCGTCAGGCCCGACAGCCGATCGAGCAGCGACACCTGGGCGAGACCCGCGACCGCGAGCTGGTCGCGCGGGTTCTCGGCGAGCGCTGCGCGGTACTCGGCGATCGCGGTCGGGTAGTCGCCCGCCGAGATCGCGTCGAACGCCTCCTGGTGGTGCGGCGGGAGCGGCTCGGCCGCGGGCTCGGCCGGCTCCTCGCCCTCGGTCGTGTCGCCGACCGGCACGCTACCCGTGACACCGTTGTCGGCGGCGAGCAGGAGCAGCTCGTCGAGGACCTGCCGCACCTCGTCGTCCGCGGGGATCCCGACGAACAGGGTGACGGGACGCCCGCCGATGACGGCCGCGACGGTGGGCACCTCGCGCACCTGGAAGGCCTGGGCGAGCTGCGGGTTGACGCTCGCGTCGACGACCGCGAGCACGAGTCGCCCGCCGTACGACTCGATCACGGGCCCCAGTGCGGCCGCGAGCCCCGGCGCGATGAACTCGACGACGACGGGCACCCGGGACGAGAGCTCGAGCACCGAGGTGAATGCGGCGTCCGAGGTCTCGACGACGAGAGCGGAGTCCCCGGCGCGGCCTGGACGCTCCGGCCGGGACGACTCGGCGGCGCGCCGCACGAGTCCCGACAGGTCGACGGCGCCGCGCAGATTCGCGGTGGGCAGATCGGTCACGACGACTACGGTACTTCGCTCGCGGCCACGAGAGCCTGGGTGAAGCCGATCACGCGCGCCTTCTGATCGGTCGCGGTCGCCGGAGGCACGTAGAACAGGATCTGCATGCTGTACTCGGCGGCGATGCCCTTCGTCGTCGTCTGGGTCTGGGAGAGCGCCTTGACGGCGCCCTTCGGACTCACCGCAGCGCCGGTCTCGGCGGGTTTCACGGTCTCGGTCTCGCGCAGCTCGACGGTGATGATCGCGCCGGTGTCGTTCGTCGCGAGTGCGATGGGGATCTCGTCGCCCGCCGCGCTCGTGAACTCGATGACGGCGTTGGGCACCTCCGCGCGACGCTGCTCCTTGTACGCGGCGCCGAAGGTGCTCTGCAGCAGATCGTCGGTGGCGTCGAAGTGCGAGGCGTAGCTGGAGCTGTCGCCGTTGATGAGCACGTCGCCGTACTCGGCGGCGAGCGTGAGGGGCGGGTAGGCGAGCAGCTTGGTGTCGGTCGGGTAGCGGGAGGCGCCGAGGTCGACGGGGGCGACCTCGGGGATCGACTGGGTGAGGCGCACGAGGTAGTCGACGGTGTACGGCTCGCGGGGCGAGGACTGCACGAACATGAGCCCGTAGTCGTTGCCGTCGGCGTCCTTCACGGCGGCGAACACCGAGCGCGGCCAGTCGTGCTGCTGCTGCGGCAGGATGAGGCTCACCTCGCCGCTCGGGAAGGCGGCGACCAGGGGGATCGTCGAATCGGCGGCGCGCGCCGCGTAGTTCGCCGTGCGCTGCGCGAGCGCGGGGCCGGACAGCCGCTCGGCGGCGAGTGCGGCGTCGCCCGCGGCATCCGCGTTCTGGATGACCTCGGCGGTGCGCGCGATGATGCGGGTGAACTGCTGTTTGGTGACGACGGGCGGCTCGACCTCGGCGACGCCGGCCGCGACGCTCGTCGGCTCGCTCGAGGGCGCGACGGCCCCGTCGGCGGTGCACGCGGAGAGCACGAGCGCGCTCCCGAGCACGAACGGCAGTGCGACGAACGCGCGGCGGCGTCCGTGCGACTCTGCACCGGTCGTGATGGCGGCGCGGCGCGGCGCGGGCTTGAGCTGCGCGGGCCGGGGCGGCTTCGGCATCCTGGGCGTCTTGCGCCGCGGGCCGTGGCGACGGCGGGCATGCATGAGCGCCCAGATGAGAGCGACGAGGCCGAGCAGGAGGACGCCCATGCCGCCGATGACGAGCGGGCTGGACCACGGGGTCGAGTTGTCGAGCGGCCAGGTGATCGAAACCCGCTCGGGCGCGGCGGCCGTCCCGTCGGTCGCGATGAGCAGGGACACATCAGCCGGAACGCTGATCTTGCGCACGAGCGAGCCCTCGCCAGAATACTCCTGGATCCAGAGGTCGCTGCCGACGGGCGAGACGCCCTCGGAGGCGGCCGATGTCGCGTCGGTGCCGGCCGAGGCGGCGTCGCCGGCGGGCGCCTCGGCGGCGGCCGCGGTCTCCGTGGGGGCGGGTGTCGCCGCGTCCGTCGCCTGATCGGTGGGCGCGTCGGTCGCCACCTGGTCCTGGGTGGACAGCGGCGCGGTGGTCAGCTCCGCGGTGCCGGGGTCGTAGCTCACCGTGGTCACCTGCTCGCCCTCGAGCCAGGCCAGGACGTCGTCGGTGCGGCCGTAGGCCAGGAAGACTGGCGAGCTCGCCGTCCCCGTCACCTCGACGAGCTGCGTACCTGGGTTCGCGTTGAGGGTGGCGCCGTCGATGACCGTGAACGGCGCGCCGTCCGTGACGTCGACCGACGCCGAGAGGTGATCCGGACCCCGCAGGACGGTGCGCTGGGCGACGCCGAGACCGATGGACACGGCCGCAACGGCGAAAAGCACGATCGCGATCACGAACCGCACGGATGAACTCCTCTCGAGCTGCTCCGCGGAGGGTTCCACGTGGTCCGCCGGACGACATCCGGATCACGACCCCCGCCGCCGGGGGTTCGGCGGGGCAGCAGGCAAAGACATCCCAGATTAGCCCAGATGCCGCCAGATACCCCGGATGGGGCCCGGGAGGGGCCTGGGAGTCCCCTGACCAGGACAGGCTTCCCCGGGGCGCGGGCGACTCGCCCGCCGATTACACTCGGGAGGGTTCGCCCGCGGCTCCCGCGGCGCGAACCCACCGATTCCCCGAGCGAGGAGTGCACGTGGCGGCAGACGACGCGGGATTCACCACCGAGCTACGCGGCTACCGGAAGGACGAGGTCGACCAGGCGGTCGCCACCCTGCGCCGCGACCTCATCAAGGCCAACAGCGACCGCACGGAGGCCCTCAAAGAGGTCAAGCGCCTGCAGGCGCTCGCCGAGGACCTCCAGGCGGAGCTCGACGAGGTCGGCAGCCCCACTTACGCGGGCCTCGGGACCAAGCTCGAGAACACCCTCCGGATGGCGGAGGAGCAGTCGACCCGCCTCATCGCCCAGGCCGACATCGACGCCGAGAAACTGCGCACCTCCGTCCAGCAGGAGGTCGAGGCGTTGCGCGCCGAGGCCGCCGAGGAGGCGCAGCGGCTCGTGTCGGACGCTCAGACGCAGGCCGATCGCATCCTGACGGGGGCGCGCGCGGAGGCGGAGGAGCTCGTGACCCGCGCCGCGTCCGACGCCGAGGCGACGACGCAGGAGGCATTGCGCGAGGCGGCCGCGATCCGCGGTGCGGTCGCGACGGAGGTCGCCGAGACGCGGGCCGCCGCCCGCCGCGAGGTCTCGGTCCAGCGGGCCGAGGCGGAGCGCGAGGTCGCCGAGCTGCGGGTCGTCGCCCAGCGCGAGGTCGCCGAGGCGCGCGAGGCCGCCGCCGCACTCGCGCGCGACACCGAGAAGGCCCGCACCGAGTTCGAGGCGGAGGACGCCCGTGCGCGCGCCCAGCTCGCGCACGACCTCGAGCAGGGGCGCACCGATCTGGAACGCGAGACCGCCGACGCGCGCGAGGCGCTGCGCATCGACACCGAGGCGTCGGCTGCCGCCCTCGCCGCCGACACCCGCAGAGCGCGCGCCGAGCTCGAGGAGCGCACCGCCGCCGACCGCGCCGCGCTGGCGAGTGAGATCGCGACCGCGCGTGCACAGCTCGAGACCGAGGTCACGGCGCAGCGGGCCGCGCTCGAGACCGAGACCGCCGAGCGACGCGGCGCGCTCGAGACCGAGCTCACCCGGCTGCGTGCCGAGCTCGACGACGAGCTGACCCGCACGCGCGCCCAGCTCGCGGCCGAGGTCGAGACCACGGCATCCGCGCTCGCCGCGGATCGCGAGCGCACCGCGGCCGAGCTCGAGCAGCAGGCCGCGACCACGCGCACCGAGCTCGAGGCTGAGCTCTCCACGGCAAGGGCCGCACTCGAGGCGGAGCTCACGGCGACCCGTGCGGCACACGAGGCGGACCTCACCTCAGCCCGCGCCGCACACGAGGCGGAGCTCACGGCGACCCGGGAGCGGCAGGAGACCGAGCTGCGAGCTGCCAGGGCCGCGCAGGAGACCGAGCTCGCGGAGGCCCGCACCACCCAGGAGGCCGAGCTGGCCGCCGCCCGCGAGACCCACGATGCCGAGCTCGCGAACGCCCGCAAGGTGCTCGAGACCGAGCTGCGCACCGCCCGGAAGGCGCTCGCGACGGAGCTGACCCAGTCGCGCCTCGCGCAGGAGACCGAGTTGCAGACCGCACGGTCGGCGTGGGAGACGGAGGAGACCTCCGGACGCGAAGGCTGGGCCGCCGAGCTCGCCGCCGCGCGCGAGGCGCTCGACGCGGAGCTCGCCGCCCACCGCGCCGCGGCGGAACAGGAGGTCGGACAGCTGCGCCAGACCGTCGCGAGCGAGGTCGGCAAGCTGCGGGCCGACGCCGAACGCGACGCCGCCCGCATCCGCGCCGAGCTCGCCGCCGAGCAGGAGGCGCACCGAGCGCGCATCGCCCACGAGAGCGACGAGCTCAGCAACCGCCTCGCCGCCGAGGCCGAGCAGGCCCGGGCCGACCTCGACGTCGAGCTCGCCGCGCGGCGCGACGAGGCCGAGAAGGACTACCTCACCCAGCACCAGGAGGCCGCGGCCAGCACGCAGCGCTACCTCGACGAGGCCGCGGCGCAGCTGCAGGAGGCATCCGCCAGGGCCGCCGAGAAGCGGGCCGAGGTCGACAAGCTCTCGACCGAGGGCGTCGCCCAGGCCCGCAAGATCGCCGAGGACGCGCGCACCGCGGCCACCGCGACGACCCGCGGGGCCCAGAAGACCGCGAAGAAGCTCGTCGCCGACGCCGAGAAGCAGGCCAGAACCCTCGTCGCGGACGCGGAGGAGCGGCTGACGAAGATCCGCATCGAACGCGAGGCGGTCGCCGGGTACTTCGAGAACCTGCGAGGCCTGCTCGCCAATGCCGACAAGCTCGCGGCGCCTGGCGTCGACTTCCCGGTCCCGGCGGACGAACCCGCCTCGGAGCCGGTCGCGGAACCGATCGCGGCAGCCGAGGAAGCCGAGGCGGAGACGGACGACGCGGACACGCGTCTCACGGCGCATGCGAACGCCGAGAGCTGACGGCTAGCCTGTCCGTAACCCGCGCGGCGCGGGCGGTGAGGGGACGGCGATGAAGATCCAGAACGCGTTCAGGCTCGGGCTCTTCGGGGGTCTCGGTGTGCTCGTCGCCATCCTCGTCGGCTCCGGGCTCGGCAACCTGGCGACGATCCTCACCTATGTCGGCGCGGCGCTCTTCCTCGCCCTCGGCGTCGACCCCGCGGTCTCGTTCCTCGAGAGGCACAAGGTGCCGAGGCCGCTCGCGATCGTCATCGTGCTCGTGGCGATTCTCGCCGTCTTCGCGGGCTTCATCTTCGCGATCATCCCCGTCATCGCCGACCAGGTCGGCAACCTCATCACCCAGGTGCCGAGCCTCGTCGCGACGATCGCCGACCAGGAGGCGGTGCAGGAGTGGTGGGAGTCGACGATCCCGTGGCTCAGCTATGACGACGTGGTCAGCAATGTGCAGAACTGGTTCACCGACAACCTGCAGGCCATCACCTCCGGTGTGCTGAACACGGTGTTCACCGTGGCGAGCGGGGTGTTCGGCGGACTCATCGTGCTGATCCTGATGCTCTACTTCGTCGCCTCGCTCGGCAGCATCAAGCGCGCCGCGTACCAGCTCGTCCCCGCGTCGAAGCGCGAGAAGTTCATCGACATCGCGGAGCAGATCACGACCTCGGTCGGCCGCTACGTCGTCGGCCAGGTGGCGCTCGGCGCCTGCAACGGCATCCTGAGCTTCCTGTTCCTCACGGTGCTCGGCTGGGTCCTCGGCGACCCGATCGAGTACGCGGCCCTGCTCGCGTTCATCGCCTTCCTGTTCTCGCTCATCCCGCTCGTCGGAACCATCACCGGATCGGTCATCATCACCGCCGCCGTCTGGCTCTTCGACGGCTGGCCCGCCGTGCTCATCGTCGGCATCTGGTACCTCATCTACATGCAGGTCGAGGCATACGTTCTGAGCCCCAACATCATGAACCGCGCCGTCAAGGTGCCAGGCGTGGTCGTCGTCATCGCCGCCCTCTCCGGCGGCACCCTGCTCGGCCTCCTCGGCGCCCTCATCGCGATCCCGGTCGCCGCCTCGATCATGATCATCGTCAAGCAGGTCATCATCCCCCGCCAGAACGAGCTCTGAGGCCTCCCGCCCCTACGCCCGCCCCTGGCACGGTTTCGGACGGATGGCACGGTTACGCCGGTGCCACCCGTCCGAAACCGTGCCACTCGCTCGGCAGCGGCAGCGCGGCGGGGTTCACGACGCGCACGACCTCGCTGAGGACGCGTGAGGTCTGCTTCTCCCCCACCCACAGGTGCTTGCCGCCCTCGACCGCCACGACCTCCGCATCCGGCACCGCCGCGCCGAAGCGCGCTGCGGCCTCCGCGGGCCTCAGGTAGTCGTCGAGCTCCGGCACGACCGCGACGAGCCGTTTGCCGCTGCCCGCCCACGCCGCGAGCTCAGCGTCCGTCGTGCGCCGCAGCGGCGGCGAGAGCAGGATCGCACCCTCGACCGGGTGCTCGAGCCCCCACTTGAGCGCCACCTCGGTGCCGAACGACCAGCCGAGGAGCCACGGGTGCGGCAGCCCGCGCTGCGTCACGAGCGCCATCGCGGCGGCGAGATCGTGGCGCTCGTCGACGCCCTCACCGAAGAAGCCGTCGCTCGTGCCGCGCGGCGAGGTGACCCCGCGGAAGTTGAAGCGCAGCACCGCGAGCTCCGCGAGGGCGGGCAGCCGGGCCGCGGCCTTGCGGATGATGTGCGAGTCCATGAAGCCGCCGTGCGTCGGAAGCGGGTGCAGGCAGACGAGGGTCGCGACCGGATCGGCGGTCTCGGGAAGGGCGAGCTCGCCCACGAGCGCGAGGCCGTCGGCCGTGCGCAGCTCGACGTCCTCGCGGAAGGCGGGCAGCTCGACGCCCCCCGCGATGGCGATGGTCACGTGCGGATCCTCCAGCAGTGGCTGTGCCAGTGCCGGCGGGCGGCGAGGTCGTCCTCCTCGCCGAAGAGCCCGTCGGCGCGCCAGGCGACCACGTGGGCCGTGCCGACCGCGATGGCGAGGCCGCATCCGGGGCAGAGGTACTCCTTGACGGCCGCGGCGGAACTCTGCGGTTGCACGTTCCAGGCACCGTCGCGACGCTGCTCGAGGTGCTTGGCGCCGCCGAGGATGCGCTCCACGTCCAGCGGTGCAGGCTCCACGTCGCGGCGGCGGGGGCGGCGGGACATGCCTCGAGTCTACGAGGCCTACTCCTCGGCCCGGCCGCCCGTGTCGATCTGCTGGAGGCGGGCCTCCTCGAGGTCGAGCAGGGCCTGGGCCCGCTGCAGGATGCGCGAGGGGTAGGCGCCCCTGGAGCGCGCGTCGAGCAGCACCGAGCGCTCCGCGGCGAGCACCTCGCGGCGCAGCGAGCGGTACTGCTGGTGCGGGGCGTTGGCGAGCCCGTCCTCCTGGTCGGCGTGCTCGGCCCGCTCCCAGGCCGACTGGGCGGCGAGCAGGGTGTCCTCCCGCACGCGAGAGACCACCGCATCCTCCACCGTGACACCCTCGACCGTGACCTCGTCACGGTCGAGCACCGAAACGCCCGCCGTGGACATCTCCTCGAGCAGGGCGGCCAGCTCACGCCGATCGGCGACCCGGTCGCTGCCCCTGATGCCCGTCCAGCGGATGATCCACGGCAGCGTCCCGCCCTGGACGAGCAGCGTCACGACCGCGACCGTGAACGCGATCAGCACGAGCTGCTCGTAGTAGGGCGTGGTCCGCGGGAGCGACTGCGCGGCCGCGAGCGTGACCACGCCGCGCATCCCGGCCCAGCCGAGCACGATGCCTCCGCGCCATCCGAGACCCTCGGCCTGCAGCTGAGCGAGGTCGTTGCGGCGGCGGTCGATGCGCCGCTCGAAGCCCCGGCGACGCCGGTCGAGGCGGTCGCTCGCGCCCCGCATCGCCTGAACCCGGTCGAGCGCCCGGGCGAGCATGCCCTCCTGCTTCTCGGCCCGCTGCGCGCGCCGCCGCATCAGGAACACGAGCGGCCACACGAACAGGTACCGCAGCACGATGAGCAGCCCGGTCATCAGCAGTCCGAGCAGTACGGCGTCGTGGATCGGCAGCTCGTCGTTGTCGATGTCGGAGATGATCGTGGAGATCTGCGCGCCCATCAGCAGGAAGACGCCGTTCTCGAGCACGAATTGCAGGGTGCGCCAATTGAAGCGCTCGGAGATGCGGGACTGCGCCGAGAACGCCTTCGCGCTCTGATGCCCGCTGTAGAGGCCGGCCGTGACGACCGAGATGACCCCTGAGCCGTGCAGTTCCTCCGCCGGGATGAAGGCGATGAACGGCACCGCGAAGGAGATGGCCGTGTCGAGCATCGGGTTGTCGAGCCGCTTGCGCACCCAGACCGCGATGATGCCGACGACCAGCCCAATGGCGATCGCGACGAGGACCGCGTAGAAGAACTGCCCGATCGCGTTCCACGCGATGACGTCGGCCTCGGATGCGACGGCCGCGGTCGCCGCGATCGCGGTGCGCAGCAGCACGAGGGCCGTCGCGTCGTTGACGAGCCCCTCCCCCTCGAGGATCGACACCAGGCGGGCGGGCAACCCCATCCGTTTCGCGATCGAGGTGGCCGCGACGACGTCCGTCGGCGAGATGACGGCGCCCAGCGCGATCGCGGCCGCGAGGTTGAGGTTCGGCAGCAGCATGTACAGCACGAAGCCGGTGACCAGGGCGCTCACGACGACGAGCAGCACCGAGAGCACCGAGATCGTCGCGAGGTTGCGCCGGAAGTCGACGAGCGGGACCGTGATCGCGGCCGCGTACAGCAGCGGCGGCAGCACGCCGAGGAGGACGATGTCGGGTTCGACGTCGATGGGGGGAACCCCGGGGATGAGGCTGTAGCCGACTCCCAGCACGACGAGGATGAGGGGCGCGGCGACCCCGAGCCGCGGACCCCACGCGGCCGCGGCGACGATCGCGACGATGCCGGCGATCGCCACGAGCGCGTAGTCCATGCTCCATGCTACCGAGGGCGGAGAGCGCGCTGCGGCGGCGATCCCCCGCGGTCAGTGAACTGTGTTCGCACTCGAA
>JASGGJ010000065.1:0-14237 GCA_047605085.1 Protaetiibacter sp. | reverse complement strand
TCGCTCGAACGCTTCGGGAGATCGCGCTGGACGCCACCGGCAACGTCGGAAACGAACGTGTCAATGCCGGCCAGCTGGCAGTGTTCGAGGACGTCGCACGGAACCCTGGCGCATCGATAGCGGAGATCACCGCAAGAACCGGGCTGGCGCAGAGCCTCGTCTCACGAATCGTGCACGCCGCCGCGACCGGAGATGCGATGGCGGTGACGGTCGATCCGCGGGACCGCCGCAAGGTTCGCATCGAACTCAGCCCGTCGACGCGCACGGCGATGATGCGGCGAGCAGCCAACTCGCTCGACTCGGCCCTTGCAGCCCACACCCCTGCGCTCAGCGAGAGCGAGCGCACGGCACTGCAACAACATCTCACAGCCGCAGCTGAACTTCTCCTCCGCTGATCAGAATCCACACGCCCGCGTTCGCAAGCTCTCGGGGAACTACATCTAGGCACAACGGGTAAATTCTTCACGCGCGGATCCCAGCACCCCGCCCCCGACGCGAGCGCCCGCCGGGGGTAGGGTGCCTGCATGACCGCCGACGGCTTCCGCACGCAGCCGGAGCACCGGTGGCCGGTTGTGGCCGCCATCATCGTGGCGCTCGCGCTGTATCTGCTGCTCCCCGGGGTGTTCATCCCCGTGCTGCGCTACTCGATCGCGGGTCTGTGCGCGCTCGCCCTCATTCCGCTCATCGTGCTCAATCCGGTGCGGTTCACGCGCGAGACGCGTCTCTCTCGGGTGCTCTCGATCGTGCTCGCGGTCGTGCTGCTGGGCGCGAACCAGCTCGCGCTCGTCCAGCTCGGCTATCAGCTGCTCGTCGCGCACAGCGCCGACGCGCCCGGCATCCTCCTCGCCGCCGTGCAGGTGTGGGTGTGCACGGTGATCGCCTACGCGATCATCTACTGGGAGCTGGATCGCGGCGGACCCGTCACGCGGCGCCGCGACGCGCGCACCGAGCTTCCGCCGGCCGACTTCCGCTTCCCGCAGGACGAGGATCACGAGGCCGTCGACGAGGTCGCGGTGCGCTCATCCGGGAGATCCGGCTGGACGCCGCAGTTCTTCGACTACCTGTACTTCTCGGTCACCGACGCGATGGCCTTCAGCCCGACCGACGTGATGCCGCTGTCGATCCGGGCGAAGGCCCTCATGCTGGTGGAGTCGATCTCGGGCTTCGTGATCCTCGCGCTCGTCATCGCGCGCGCGGTCAACGTCATGGGCGGCTGAACCGCACGCGGCCGATCACACCGAGACGGGCAGCACGTCCTCGAGGGCGGCGCGGTACTCCTCGAGCGAGCGAGCCTGGCCAGGGGCGGTGATGAAGGAGGCCCGGATGATGCCCTTCGCGTCGATCACGAAGGTCGCGCGGTTCGCGAAGCCCTTCTCCTCGAGGAACACCCCGTACTCCTTGGCGACCGCCCCGTGCGGCCAGAAGTCGGCGAGAAGCGTGAAGTCGTAGCCCTCCTGGTCCGCCCACGCCCGCAGGGTCGCCTTCGAGTCCACCGAGATGCCCATGAGCTCGACGCCGTGCTCCGCGAAGAGCGCCAGATTGTCGCGCAGCGCGCACAACTCGCCCGTGCAGGTGCTCGAGAAGGCGAGTGGGAAGAAGACGAGCGCCACCGGCTTGCGTCCGTGGAAGTCGCTCAGCCGGATGTGCTCGCCGTACTGATTCGGCAGATCGAAATCGGGTGCCTGCGTGTCGTTCTCGAGAGCCACGAGCAGCGATCATACGCCGCGGACCACGGATCCGCCCACGGGCCTAGACTCGACGGTGGCCACGACACGATCAGGAAGAGGTCAAGGGTGACGGTGAACGACCAGGACCCCTACTCGGTGAACCACACCGATCAGGATCCGGAGGAGACCACCGAATGGCAGGAGTCCCTCGACGCGCTCGTCGCGGAGAAGGGGCATCAGCGCGGTCGCGAGATCATGCTGAGCCTGCTCAAGCGGTCGAAGGAGCTGCATCTTGGCGTTCCCATGGTGCCGACCACCGACTACATCAACACGATCGCCCCGGAGAACGAACCGGCGTTCCCCGGTGACGAGGAGATCGAGCGCCAGTACCGCCGCTGGATCCGCTGGAACGCCGCGATCACCGTGCACCGAGCGCAGCGCTCCGGCATCGCCGTCGGCGGCCACATCTCGACCTACGCGTCGAGCGCCTCGCTCTACGAAGTGGGCCACAACTGGTTCTTCCGAGGCCAGGACCATCCGTCCGGCGGCGACCAGATCTTCTACCAGGGCCACGCCTCCCCCGGCATGTACGCCAGGGCGTTTCTCGAAGGCCGGCTCGGCGAGGCCGAGCTCGACGGCTTCCGTCAGGAGAAATCGCGCGCCCCGCACGGCCTCAGCTCCTACCCGCATCCGCGCCTCATGCCACAGTTCTGGCAGTTCCCGACCGTGTCGATGGGCCTCGGACCGATCAACGCGATCTGGCAGGCGCAGAACAACAAGTACCTGACGAACCGCGGCATCGTCGACCGCTCCGACAGCCGCGTGTGGGCCTTCCTCGGCGACGGCGAGATGGACGAGGTGGAGAGCCGCGGCGCGCTGCAGTGGGCGGCGAACGAGAAGCTCGACAACCTGACCTTCGTCGTCAACTGCAACCTGCAGCGCCTCGACGGACCCGTCCGCGGCAACGGCAAGATCATCCAGGAGCTCGAGAGCTTCTTCCGGGGCGCCGGCTGGAACGTCATCAAGGTCGTCTGGGGCCGGGAGTGGGACGAACTGCTCGCGCGCGACACCGGCGCGCTCGTGAACCTCATGAACGCCACCCCGGATGGCGACTACCAGACCTACAAGACCGAGGACGGCGCCTACGTGCGCGAGAACTTCTTCGGTCGCGACCCCGAGGCGCTGAAACTCGTCGAGGACTACAGCGACGAGCAGATCTGGAACCTCAAGCGCGGCGGCCACGACTACCGCAAGGTCTATGCGGCCTTCAAGGCGGCCGTCGAGCACGAGGGGCAGCCCACCGTCATCCTCGCGAAGACGATCAAGGGCTACGGCCTCGGCAAGAGCTTCGAGGGGCGCAACGCGACCCACCAGATGAAGAAGCTCACCCTCGATAACCTCAAGCAGTTCCGCGACGAGCTGCGCATCCCGATCACCGACGCCCAGCTCGAGGAGAACCCCTACCTCCCACCGTACTACCACCCGGGTCCCGACGATCCGGCGATCCGGTACCTGCAGGAGCGCCGCCGCGAGCTCGGCGGCTACCTGCCGGAGCGGCGTTCGCGGCACGCCGAGCTGACGCTGCCGCCCGAGAGCGCCTACGAGCTCGCCAAGAAGGGCTCGGGCAAGCAGGAGGTCGCCACCACGATGGCGTTCGCCCGCCTGCTCAAGGACCTGCTCAAGGATCCGGGCATCGGGCAGCGCATCGTGCCGATCATCCCCGACGAGGCACGCACCTTCGGCATGGACGCCTACTTCCCGACGGCGAAGATCTACAACCCGAACGGCCAGCACTACACCTCGGTCGACCGGGAGCTGCTGCTCGCCTACAAGGAGAGCCCGCAGGGCCAGATCGTGCACGTCGGCATCAACGAGGCCGGTGCCTTCGCGGCCTTCACCGCGATCGGCACCTCCTACTCGACGCACGGCCAGCCGCTCATCCCGGTGTACGTGTTCTATTCGATGTTCGGATTCCAGCGCACGGGCGACGCCATGTGGGCCGCGGGCGACCAGATGGCGCGCGGCTTCGTCATCGGCGCGACCGCGGGCCGCACCACCCTGACCGGTGAGGGACTGCAGCACGCCGACGGGCACTCGCCGCTGATCGCGTCCACCAACCCGGCCGTCGTCGCCTACGACCCGGCCTACGGGTACGAGATCGGGCACATCGTGCGCGCGGGCCTCGAGCGCATGTACGGCGGCACGCATCCGGACCCCAACGTCATGTACTACCTGACGGTCTACAACGAGCCGATCGTGCAGCCGGCCGAACCGGAGGGTCTCGACGTCGACGGCGTGCTGCGCGGCATCTACAAGCTCAAGGATGCGACCATCCGCGGTCCCAAGGCGCAGCTGCTCGCATCCGGGGTGGCCGTCCCCTGGGCGCTCGAGGCGCAGGAGCTGCTCGCGAGAGACTGGGGCGTCGCCGCGGATGTGTGGAGCGTCACCTCGTGGAACGAGCTCCGTCGTGACGGCGTCGCCGCCGACGAGCACAACTTCCTCAACCCGACGAAGCAGCCGCACGTGCCCTACCTGTGGCAGAAGCTGAGCGGTGCGGAGGGACCGTTCCTCGGCGTCTCCGACTACATGCACGCCGTGCCCGACCAGGTCAGGGCGTGGGTGCCCGGCGAGTACGCGACGCTCGGAGCCGACAGCTTCGGCTTCAGCGACACCCGCCCCGCCGCACGGCGGTATTTCAAGATCGACGGCCCCTCGATCGTCGTGCGCACGCTGCAGTCGCTCGCGCGTCGCGGACAGGTCGACCCGGCGTACGTGCTGCTGGCGATCGACAAGTACAGCCTGTACGACGTCAACGCCGGCACCACGGGGTCCGCGGGCGGCGAGAGCTAGGCCGCGCGCACCCGTGCCGGAGAGGACGAAGGCGCAGACGCTCGCCTGGCTGCGGACGCTGTCGGGCGAGCTCGCGACGTCGACGCTCAAGCGCCTCGACGAGACCCTGCCGTGGTACCGGGAGATGCCGCCGGGCCGCCGCAGCGCGGTCGGGCTCGTGGCGCAGGCGGGCATCACCTCGTTCATCTCCTGGTACGACGACCCGGGTTCGACGCCGTGGATCGCGGCGGATGTCTTCGGGGCGGCTCCCCGTGAGCTGCTGCGTTCGGTGAGCCTGCAGCAGACGCTGCAGCTCATCCGCGTCACGGTCGAGGTCGTCGAGGAGCGGGTCACGAGCTCGAGCGACGAGCTGCGCGAGGCGATCCTGCTCTACTCGCGCGAGATCGCCTTCGCCGCCGCCGACGTCTACGCGCGGGCGGCGGAGGCGCGCGGGCTGTGGGATGCGCGCCTCGAGGCGCTCGTCGTCGACTCCATCCTCACGGGCGAATACGACAGCGAACTGCCGAGCCGGGTCGCCGCGCTCGGCTGGAACGGTCACGGCGCCGTCTCGGTGCTCGTCGGCACGGCGCCGCGGATGCTCGATGTGGACCAGTTGCGCCGGACCGCCCGCCACCTCGACGCGGACGTGCTCATCGGGGTGCAGGGATCGCGGCTCGTGCTCGTCATCGGGCGCGTCGAGCAGCGCGAGGACGCCGAGGTGCGCGACCCGCTGCCCTTCATCGACATCGCCCGCCGCCTGGAGCCCGGTTTCGGTCCGGGGCATCTCGTGCTCGGCCACGAGGTGCCGTCGCTCGTCGATGCCGCCAGAAGCGCCCGCGCCGCGCTCGCCGGTTTCGCCGTCGCGAAGTCGTGGCGCAACGCACCGCGTCCCGTGCTCGCCGACGACCTGCTCCCCGAGCGGGCGCTCGCGGGTGATCCGCTCGCGCGCGCGACCCTCATCTCCCGCATCTACCAGCCCCTCAAGGCGCACTCGAACGAGCTCCTGCAGACGCTGTGGGCCTACCTCGACAACGGTCGCTCCCTCGAAGCGACGGCGCGCGAGCTGTTCGTTCACGCCAACACGGTCCGCTACCGCCTCAAGCGCATCAGCGAGATCATCGGCTGGGATGCGACGGGGGCGCGCGAGGCGCTCGTCCTGCAGACGGCCCTCATCGTCGGATCCATCGCCGACACGGGCCGGAAGCCCGAGTGAGGAGTTCGCGCCGGATCGCCGCGGCGCCCGGCATCCGGTGCGAGGTCGAGATCGCGGACTGAACGGCGGATTGTGGGGCTCCGCCAAGGTCTCGGGCGATTTCTCGTGCGGTACATGCCGCCATCCGCCGCCGGGCTTGGCAGGATGGACGGGTGACCGTCGTCATCGTCGCGCCCGGACAGGGCTCGCAGACCCCCGGATTCCTCGACCCCTGGCTCTCCGAGCCGCGGTTCGCCGACCACCTCGCCGCGCTCTCCGACGCCGCGGGCGTCGATCTGGGTGCGCACGGCACCGTGTCGGATGCCGACACCATCCGCGACACCGCGATCGCCCAGCCGCTCATCGTCGGCGCGTCGCTGCTGTCGCTCGCCGGGGTCCTCGAGGGCGGACGCCGCGAGAGGATCGCGGGGATCGCGGGTCACTCCGTCGGCGAACTCGCGGCCGCCGCCGGAGCCGGCATCCTCAGCGAGACCGACGCCATGCGGCTCGTGGCGCTTCGCGGCCGCGCGATGGCCGACGCCGCGGCGCTCGAGACCACCGGGATGAGCGCGGTGATCGGGGCTGAGGAGTCCGAACTGCTCGCGACTCTCGACACCCTCGGACTTCAGCCGGCCAACTTCAACGGCGGCGGGCAGATCGTGGTCGCCGGCGCACGTGACGCCCTCGCCCGGCTGCAGGCCGAACCGCCGGCCGGGGCGCGCGTCATCCCGCTGCAGGTCGCCGGCGCGTTCCACACCCGCTATATGGTCCCCGCCGTCGAGACGCTGCGGGCGGAGGCGGCCGAGGTCGAGGTCGCCGACCCGGAGCTCACCGTGTGGACCAACCGCGACGGCTCGGTGGTGACCTCCGGCCGGGCATACCTCGACCTCATCGTCGGGCAGATCGCCTCTCCCGTGCGATGGGATCTCGTGATGGAGTCCTTCACGGCGCACGGCGTCACGGGGCTCATCGAGCTCGCGCCGGCCGGAGCCCTCGTCGGGCTCGCCAAGCGCGCACTCAAGGGTCTGCCGACGGTCGCCGTCAAGACCCCGGACGACCTCGCCGCCGCGCACGCGCTCATCGACCAGGAGGTCGCCATATGACCGTCCACCTCAAGCAGGCGCACGGGGCTCCCGGCAGCCGCATCCTCGCCCTCGGCGCCGCGCGCGGCGATCTCGTGGTGCCGAACGACGACCTCGTCGGTCCGATCAACTCGAGCGACGAGTGGATCCGCCAGCGCACCGGAATCGTCACCCGCAAGCGCGCCTCGAAGGGCGTGAACGCGATCGACCTCGCCGAGTCGGCCGCGCGGGAGGCGATCGAGAGGTCCGGCATCGAGCCGTCCCGCATCGGCGCCGTGCTCGTCTCGACCATCAGCAACGTCGCCGTCACGCCGTCCATGTCGACGCTCCTCGCCGAGCGGATCGGGGCGACCCCGGCACCCGCCTACGACATCTCGGCCGCGTGCGCCGGCTACACCTACGCGATCGCGCAGGCCGACGCCCTCATCCGGGCCGGCGCCGCCGAGTACGTGCTCGTGGTGGGGGCCGAGAAGCTCTCCCAGTACGTGCACCCAGAGGACCGCTCGATCTCGTTCCTGCTCGGCGACGGCGCGGGCGCCGCCGTGCTCGGCCCCTCCGACGAGCCCGGCGTCTCCACGACCGTCTGGGGCTCCGACGGATCGAAGTGGGATGCCGTGGGCATGAACGCGACCTTCGAGGAGTACCTCGACAGGGTGAAGCCGTGGCCCACGATGCGGCAGGACGGGCAGACCGTATTCCGCTGGGCGGTCTGGGAGATGGCGAAGGTCGCCAAGCAGACCCTCGAGAAGGCCGGCGTCACCGTCGGCGACCTCGCCGCATTCATCCCCCACCAGGCGAACATGCGCATCATCGACGAGCTCGCGAAGCAGCTGAGGCTGCCAGAGCATGTGCTCGTCGGGCGCGACATCGAGACCACCGGCAACACCTCCGCCGCGTCCATCCCGCTCGCCACACATCGACTGCTGGAGGAGCACCCGGAGGTCTCCGGTGGTCTCGCGCTGCAGATCGGCTTCGGCGCCGGCCTCGTCTTCGGGGCCCAGGTCGTGCGGCTCCCGTAAGCTTGTCCCCGGTCACTCGACACACCTAGGAGAAAACGAACATGGCACTGTCCACCGAAGAAGTCCTCGCCGGCCTGGCCGAGCTCATCAACGACGAGACCGGCATCGCGGCCGACACCGTCGAGCTCGGCAAGTCGTTCACGGACGACCTCGACATCGACTCCATCTCGATGATGACCATCGTGGTCAACGCCGAGGAGAAATTCGACGTCAAGATCCCCGACGAGGAGGTCAAGAACCTCAAGACCGTCGGCGACGCCGTCACCTACATCGTCGGCGCCCAGAGCTAGCCGACTGCACGGGCGGGGCCGATATCCGTCCCCGCCCGTCCCTCGTCCCGCGCACCCCCGCGGGAGCTGTTGCACCACGGCTCGGAGTACCTCGAATGACCAAGAAGATCGTCGTGACCGGTATCGGCACGTCCTCGCCTCTCGGAGGCACCGCCCCCGACACCTGGAACGCGCTGCTCGCCGGCGAGTCGGGCGCGCGCGCGCTCACGCACGACTGGGTGTCGGAACTCGAGCTCCCGGTGACCTTCGCCGCCGAGGCGAGGGTCCGCCCCGAGGAGGTGCTCGAGCGTCAGGAGATCAAGCGTCTCGACCCCATGAGCCAGTTCGCGCTCATCGCCTCGCGCGAGGCCTGGTCGGACGCCGGGCAGCCCGAGGTCGAGCCGGAGCGCCTCGGCGTCGAGTTCTCGACCGGAATCGGCGGTCTGTGGACGCTCCTGGACGCCTGGGACACCTTGAAGGAGAAGGGCCCGCGCCGCGTGCTCCCGATGACGGTGCCGATGCTCATGCCGAACGCGGCCGCCGCAGCGGTCAGCATGCACCTCGGCGCCCGCGCATTCGCGCGCACCGATGTGTCGGCGTGTGCGTCGAGCACCGAGGCCATCGCGAACGCCTACGACCACCTCCAGCAGGGCTACGCCGACATCGTCATCGCGGGCGGCACCGAGTCCGCCATCCACGGCATCACGATCGCCTCGTTCGCCTCGATGCAGGCGCTCTCCCGGCGCAACGACTCGCCGGAGACGGCATCCCGCCCCTACGACCTCTCGCGCGACGGCTTCGTGATGGGCGAGGGGGCCGCCGCGCTCGTGCTCGAGACGGAGGCGCACGCGAAGGCGCGCGGCGCGAGGATCTACGCCGAGCTCGCGGGCGGCGGGGTGACGAGCGACTCATACCACATCACGGCACCCGACCCCGAGGGCTGGGGAGCGTCCCGCGCCGTGCGTGCCGCGCTCGCCCAGGCCGGCGCCTCGGTCGACGAGGTCACCCACATCAACGCGCACGCGACGAGCACCCCGGTCGGCGACATCGCCGAGTACAGGGCGCTGCTCGCGGTGTTCGGGGATCGGGTGCACGAGATCCCCGTCTCGGCGACGAAGGCGTCCACGGGCCACCTGCTCGGCGGCACGGGCGCGCTCGAGGCGATCTTCACGGTGCTCGCGGTGCAGCAACGACTCGCGCCGCCCACCATCAACCTCACCGCGCAGGACCCGGAGATCCCGCTCGACGTCGTGACCTCCCCGCGCGCCCTGGGCGACGGGCCCCAGCTGGCCATCTCGAACTCGTTCGGCTTCGGGGGCCACAACTCGGTTGTGGCGTTCCGCTCGGTCTGAGACCCGGTTCCGCGTCAGCGGATGACCCGGCAGCCCTCGTGCTGCGTGCAGATCCCGTCGAAGCCGTCGTCGATCGCGGCGAGCTCGGCGGTCGCAGCGACCTCGAGCAGCTGGATGAGCGGCTCTTCGAGCTCGTCAAGGACGGCTCGCGAGTCGAGATCGTTCGTCGTCAGCATCAGTAGCACTGTCCTTTCTTGCGGGCCCCGCCGACGGGCGCGACTGCGCTCGTGCCCGTCGGCGGCAACGCGCCGCGGATCATCGCGGCGCTATCCAACCTTGTGCAGCCAGATCACCGGGCTGCCTTCGCCCGCGTAGCGGAACGGCTCGAGTTCGTCGTCCCAGGCCTGGCCGAGCGCGACGCGCAGCTCGCGGTGCAGTTCGAACGCATCAGAGCCGGCCGCGTCCATGGCGGCGCGGATGCGGTCCTCGGGAACGACCATGTTGCCGGCCGTATCGGTCTGGGCGAAGAAGATGCCGAGGCCGGGGGTGTGCATCCAGCGGCCCCCGTCGGTTCCGAGGCCGGCATCCTCGGTCACCTCGTAACGCAGGTGCTCCCAGCCGCGGAGAGCCGAGGCGAGCTCGGCACCCGTGCCGCGCGGCCCCTCCCAGAAGTACTCGGTGCGCTGGGCGCCGGGCAGCACCGGCTGGGGTCGCCAGTCGAAGTTGACGGCGCGCCCGAGGGCTCGGCCCGCCGCCCATTCGACATGCGGGCAGAGAGCACGAGGGGCGGAGTGGACGTACACCACTCCGCGGGACATCGCAGCAGCCACTTTTCTCTCCGTTCGTCAGATGCGACTTCCCCATCGAGCTGACGTACGTGCGCTGGTGCTTGCTGCGATTATGCCCGGTCGGGGCAGGGAATCACAAGCGTGTCGTTCGGTGCGTCCTATCGTCGTGCCTCCGCGTAGTCGTCAACGATCGCGACCGTGAGCGGGAACTCGACGGGAGCGGATCCGAACAGGATGCGGCCCGCCTCAGCCGCGGAGTCGCGCAGGAGCGTGGCGACGGCGTCGGCGAGCTCGGCCGGGGTGTGCACGATGAGCTCGTCGTGGAGGAAGAAGACCAGGTGCGGACGCGCGGTGAGGGGACTCGGATCGGCGTCTGAACCGCCGAGCTCCCACAGCATCCGGCGCAGCGCGCCCATCCAGCACAGGGCCCACTCGGCCGCGGTGCCCTGCACGACGAAGTTGCGGGTGAACCGCCCCCAGGCGCGGCTGTCGCTGCGGGCACGGGCCAGCTCCTGGTCGCTGCGGGTCTCGTCGTACACCGCATCGCGGCCGGGGGGCGAGGTGCGGCCGAGCCAGGTGCTCACGGTCTCACCGGCCTCGCCGGCGCGTGCGGCGGCCTCGACGAAGGCCATCGCCCGCGGGAACGCGCGCTCGATGCGCGGCCGCATCCGTCCGGACTCGCCCGTGGTCCCCCCGTAGATCGCGCCGAGCATGCCGTATTTGGCCTGCGATCGGGTCTCGACGGCGCCCGATTCGACCATGCCCTGATAGAGATCGTGCGCCAGGCCGGCGCGCGCCATCGCGGTGTCCCCGGACATCGCGGCGAGCACGCGCGGCTCGAGCTGCGCGGCATCCGCGACGACGAGCTTCCAGCCGGGGTCGGCGACGACGGCACCTCGCAGCTGCTGCGGCAGCTGCAGAGCCCCGCCGCCGTCGGAGGCCCAGCGTCCCGTGACGACGCCGGAGGGCACGTAGACGGGGCGGAAACGGCCGTCGCGCACCCACTCGTGAAGCCACGCCCACCCGGTCGCGGTGTGGAGCCGCGCGAGCTTCTTGTAATCCAGCAACGGCGCGACGACCGGATGATCGACGCCCTTGAGCTCGTATCGACTCGTGCTCGCCACGCGCAGCCCGGCGCGTTGCAGGCTTTTGAGCAGCATCGGGGCCGAGTCGGGGTTGACCTCGGGATCGTCGAGCGCGGCCCGGATCTCGGCGACGAGCGCCTCCAGGCGCGCGGGGCGACCGCTCGCCGTCCGCGTTCCGAGCAGTCCGGTGAGAATGCGGTCGTGACGCGCCGCATCCCACGGAAGCCCCGCGTGGCTCAGCTCGACCGCGACGAGGGCGCCCACGCTGTCGGCGGCGGTGAGCAGCGCGAGTCGCCCGGGGGCTGCGGATGCGGCGATCGCCTCCCGCTGCCGTCGCAGCTCGGCCACCGGGTCGTCGTCGGGCTCTGGCGCGTCGAGCTCGAAGAGGGCGTCGGATGCGGCCGGGCGCGAATGCGCGGGCGCATCCCAGCGGTCGCGGGGCCGACGGGCGAGCTCGGTGTCCGCCGCGGCGCGGGCGTTGCGCAGGATCAGGCGGCACATCCGCAGGTCGATGCAGCGCTCCACGCGCACTCCGCCGGCCAGCAGCGCCGGATACCAGCGCTTCGTGTCGGCCCACACCCAGCGCGGATGCGCGGTCTCCAGTTCGGCGGCCCTCGCCGAGAACGCACTCTCCGCGATGCGCTCTCGGGTGGTCTCGGTGCCATCGGCACGGAGGCCGACGAACTCGACGACACCCACCTCGGGCGAGCTCACGGCGAGGTACACGTCCCCATCCTCCCCCTCGCCACCGACAGCGCTCTCAGGATTCTCCGAGGCACGCCTAGCGAGCCGTCCAGCGTGGGCGCGCAGGCTGGCCGCGATGACCGCTGGCACCCGCTCCCCCGCGAGCAAGAAGGAGCTGCGCAAGCTCTCCAAGAAGGAGCAGATCGCACGCTCCCGGGAGGGCGCCAAGATCAAGCGCGAGCGCGAGCGGAAGCGGCGCATCCGGAACCGGATCCTGATCGCCTGCGGGCTCACGGTCGCGGTCGCCGTCACCGGCACCGCGACGGTCGTGGTTCTGCAGGCGCGCAGCCGCGAGGCGAACGCCGGGCCGGAGAACATGGCCAGCAACGGCCTGCTGCTGACCGGCGACGGGACGACGATGACCGCGACGCGCACCGACCGTCTCGAAGAGGACGACTCCCCCACCCCCACGGCGATCGACGAGACCGACGGGATCGTCGCCGTCACGGCCTATCTGGACTTCGCCGACCCCGATTCGATGACCTTCCTCACCACGAACTCCGACCTCGAGACCTGGGTGACCGGCGGGTACGTGACGCTCGAGCTGCATCCCGTGGCGCTCGTCGACACGGCGGTGAACGACGACTACTCCGTCCGCGCGGCGAACGCATTCGCCTGCGTCGCCCAGTACGCCCCGGACAGCGCCTACGCCGTCGCGGTCGCCATGGCGAGCGCGTACCCGGCCGACGACGCCGATCCGCCGTCCGACGACGAACTCGTCCTGCTCGTGCAGAACGCCGGCGTGACCGACGACGATGCCGCGAGCTGCATCACGGACGGACGCTTCCGCCCGTGGGTCACGCGCGTCACCGAACGAGCGACGAGCACCGGCATCCCGAACACCTCGATCGGGGCGCTCACCGCGGCACCCGTGATCCTCGTGAACCGCGAGCAGTACACGGGCGAGGTGTCGGACGCGGACGCGTTCACGGACTTCGTCATCGAGCAGTACGACGCCGAGGTCGGCACCAGCACCGACGACGGCACGACGGACTGACCCGGAAGACGTCAGTGTAAGAGGGACCCGTCGGCCTTCACCACGTTCTTCTCCCCCGCCTCGACCGGGAACGGGAAACGGTTCTGCTTGGGCGGCAGGGGGCAGTTGAAGGCGTAGCTGAAGGCGCACGGCGGCAGCACGGCGCGGTTGAAGTCGAGCGTGATGGTTCCGTCGGCGTTCGGCGCGACGAAGAGGAACCGGCCGACGCTGTAGGTGCTGTCGCCGTTCGTCGCGTCGGCGAAGACCAGCTGCAGCGCGCGCCCCGACTTGAACGCGGCGAGGTCGTAGCCGACGCCGTCACGGGTGAAGGTGATGCGGCCTGGCACGACCTCGTCGCGCGTCCTCCCGTCGTCCTTGAGGTGCTCGAAGCCGAGCGTGGTGCCCTCCGGGTTGAGGGACCAGTCGGCGGTGATGACCCAGCTCGGATCGTAGGGGAAGGCGTCGATCCCGCCGAACTCCCGGATGGCCTCCGACTCGGCATCCCAGATGCGCACGGCGTACGAGCCGCCCTCCTGGGCGATGACGAAACCGGTGACCGTGTCGCTGAAGCGGATGTCGGAGGGGGCGGGGTCGTCCTTCCCCCGCACCTCGACGGTGCCGTCGACGGTTTCGCCGTCGACCTGGATGCCGTCGGCGGCGGTCGCGGTGAGGAGCACACCGGAGCCGCCGTCGGTGCGGGGCGCCCAGCTTCCCGGGACGCCCCAGACTGTCTGCGGCGTGTCGATCACCTGGGTCGTAGTGAGGGCGAGGCTGCCCTGCGGCTGCACGACCGCGAGCTCGCGCCGAGAGTGGAAGAAGGCGAACTGCTCCTCGGGCGTCTGGGGCATGGCGGGAGCGGCGGTCTCGGTCATGGTCTCCATCCTGGTGGACTCCCCCGACACAACCGCGCGGGACACGTGGGTATTTCGTCCACAGGGATCCGCCGGTCGATCCATCCCCATCCCCCTCGCGGATGATGAGCACGCGTGGGGCTTCTCGATAGGCTCCGGCCATGACCTGGACTGACGACGTCGCCCGGTTCGCGCTCGACGTGGACGCGTGCCCCCGCTGCCACACGCGCAGCTGGGGCGGAGGTCCGGCCCTGCGTGGCGGGGTGTGCGCACGCTGCGGGGCGGATGTGCGCGAGGCCGGGGCCGCGCTGTGGGCGGCCTCGGAGGAGATGGTCGCCGCGGCACGTCGGCGCCAGACGCTCATCGACGCGCTCCCGACCGTCGTCGCGCCCGCCCCTGCGGTTGCGCCCGCATCCGGCCCCGCGGCGGCGCCCATCGCCGGC
>JASGGJ010000064.1:0-14268 GCA_047605085.1 Protaetiibacter sp. | reverse complement strand
TGATCTCGTTGCGGAAGCTCTTGCCGATCTGGGCGATGCCGAACGGGGGCTTCATGCGGGCGCTCGAGAGCACGTTCGCGAAGTTGACGAAGATGCCCTGGGCGGTCTCCGGGCGCAGGTAGTGCAGGCCCTCCTCGTCGTCGACGGGGCCGAGGAAGGTCTTGAGCAGACCGGAGAAGGCGCGCGGCTGGGTCCAGTTGCCGCGACTGCCGCAGCTGTCGCACACGATGTCGGCGAGGCCGTTCTCCGGCGCGCGGCCCTTCTTCTCCTCGAACGACTCGACGAGGTGATCCTCGCGGTAGCGCTTGTGGCAGTTGAGGCATTCGATGAGCGGATCGGAGAACACCTCGACGTGCCCGGATGCCTCCCACACGGGGCGCGGGAGGATCACCGAGGAGTCGATGCCGACGATGTCGTCACGGCGCTGCACCATGAACTTCCACCACTCGCGCTTGATGTTCTCCTTGAGCGCGGTGCCGAGCGGACCGTAATCCCACGCGGAGCGGGATCCGCCGTAGATCTCGCCCGCCTGGAACACGAAGCCGCGACGCTTCGCGAGCGAGATGACCTGGTCGAGGGTGTTGGGCGTCGCCACGGAGGAGCTCCTGATGATCGGGCCGCGCCGGCTTGCGCGGTGCGAGGGTGAGGACTCCCAGCCTATCGACGGACGGCGCGGACGATCGCCGCGACGTCGTCCTCGGTGTTCCAGAGGTGGAACGAGGCGCGGGCACGCCCTGCCCGCCCCGAGATCCGGATGCCGGCCGCGGCCATCGCCTCCAGTTGCGCGCCGTCCGGGTCTGGCCAGGAGACGATCGCCTGGTGCTGCGCGGGCAGCCCGAGCTCGCCGCACAGCAGCTCGCCGAGACCCGCGGCGCGGTCCCAGACCTCGGCGATGTCGAGCTCCGCGAACAGGGCGATCGACTGCTCGGCACCGATCCACGCCTGCCATGCGGGCGAGACGTCGAGGCGGCGGGCATCGGCGGCGAGCGTGATGTCGTGCCCGTAGCAGCTCTGCCACACCTCGTCGCCTGCGTACCAGCCACCCTGGGTGGGCCGCAGCACCGCATCCGCCGCCGAACCGATCGTGAGGAAGCTCACACCGCGCGGCGAGCACAGCCATTTGTAGCTGTGGCAGATCGTGAGGTCGAAGTCGGACGCTGCGACCGGAAACACCCCCGCCGCCTGGGTCGTGTCGCAAAGGGTGAGGGCGCCGTGACGCGCCGCGGCCTCGCCGATCGCCGCGGCATCCGCGACGACACCGGTGGCCGACTGCACGAGCGAGTACACGACGAGGAAGGTCTCGTCGGTGATGCTGTCGGCGAGCGCCTCGAGCGGCACGGCGCGCACGTTCGCGCCCGGCCGCTCGGTGAAGGGCGTGGTGAGTGAGGAGAAGTCGCGCTCGGCCACAAGCACCTCGGCGCCGGGCGGCACGCATGCCGCGACGGCCGAGGCCTGCACCGAGGTCTGCGAGCCGATCGCGACGCGGGCGGGGTCGACGCCCACGAGCGTCGCGTAGGAGTCGCGGGTTCTGGCGATGACCGGGTCGTAGCCCTGCGGGTCGCGGTCGGCGCGCGCCCACGCGTCGAGATCGGCGCGCAGCGCCTCGACAGCGCGGCGCGGCGGGATGCCGATGGAGGCGCTCGCGAGGTAGCCGCGCGGCTCGCCGAACTCGGCGATCGCGGCGGCGAGCTCGCGGGATGGGGACGTCAGGATGCTCACGCTTCCAGGGTGCGGGGTGTTGATCTATCGCACAAGGTCATGTATTGCATGCTGTCCATTCACTATGGTTATCGAATGGAGCTCGATCTGCAGTCGGTGCGCATCGTGCGGGCGATCGCCGAGCACGGCTCGATCAGCGCAGCGGCGCGCGCGCTCGGCTACAGCCAGCCCGCCGTGAGCCAGCACCTGCGTCGCGCCGAGCAGCGGCTCGGCGTGCCGCTCGTCGTGCGCGCGGGGCGCGGCATCCGGCTGACGGAGCCCGGGATGGTGCTCGCCCGCCACGCGCAGACCATCGGCCAGGCGCTCGACGCGGCGCGCGGCGAACTCTCCGAACTCGTCGGGCTGCGCACCGGCACGGTGCGCCTCGCGGCGTTCCCGACCGCATCCTCGACGATCGTCCCGCGCCTGCTTCACGGGCTGCGCACCGCGCATCCGGGCCTCACCGTGAGCTATGTGGAGGCGGAGCCGCCCGAGGCGCTCGCGATGCTGCGCGAGGGCCTCGTCGACCTCGCGGTCACCTTCGCCTACCCCGGCGACCGCGCCGACCCCCATCGCGAATCCGAGGGCCCGGTCGAGACCGTGCCGCTCTTCACGGAGCCGGTCGTCATCGTCCTGCCGGAGACGCATCCGCTCGCCGCCGAAGGCGGCCCCGTCGAGCTCGCTCGCCTCGGCGCGGAGCGATGGATCGCGGGCTGCCCGCTCTGTCGCGGACACCTGCTCGCGGCCTGCGAGGCGGTCGGGGTCGAACCCGGGATCGAGCTCGAGACCGACAACGCCGTCGCGGTGCTCAACCTCGTCGCCTCGGGGCTCGGCGTCGCCCTGCTCCCGCGGCTCGCGCTCGCGACCGCGGCATCGCCCGAGGGGTCCGCCGTGCGGGCCACGATGCCCTCGAGCGACCGCTCCATCCAGGTGGTCGTCCAGCACGGCTCGCGTCGAGTCCCGTCGATCGCCGCGGTGCTCGACGCCGTCATCGCGCTCGACGGACGCGATTGGGGATTGTCGCCGACGGCACCATCCGCACCACCGGTCGCCTTCGGTACCGCGCTCGCCGCGATCGACGCCACGGATCAGCGGGAGGACAGCCCGCTGACTGCGGAGACCGCGGAGACGACCCGCTCCACCACCTCGGACGCCTGATCGGCCGTCACCTCGCTCGGCAGCGTGAAGCGCACCGCGGTCTGGGCGACGGCGGGCGGGATGCCGAGCGCGAGCAGCACGGGCGAGGGCTCGTCGCTGCCCGCCGCGCACGCCGACCCCGAGGAGCACACGATGCCGCGTGCCTCGAGCTCGAGCAGCACCGCCTCGCCGCTCGTTCCGGGGAAGCAGAACGAGGCGTGGTTCGGCAGCCGGTCGTGGCGCGAGCCGGTGAGGATCGCACCGGGCACCCGCGCGAGCACCCCGTCGATGAGCGTGTCGCGTGCGGCCGTCACCCGCTCGGCGTGCAACGGGCGTTCGCGGCCGGCGAGCGTCAGCGCCGTCGCGAGAGCGACCGCGCCCGCGACGTTCTCGGTTCCGGACCGCCTCCCCCGCTCCTGGCCTCCGCCGTGCAGCAGCGGTTCGAGGGGCAGGGCCGCGCGGACGGCCAGCGCGCCGATCCCCTTGGGGGCGCCGAGCTTGTGGCCCGCGATGCTCACCGCGTCGACCCCGAGCGCGGCGAGACCGACGTCGAGCGTGCCCGCGGATTGCACCGCATCCGTGTGGAACGGGACGCCCGCGTACCGGGCGACCGCGGCCAGCTCGCGGATCGGCTGGACGGTGCCGATCTCGTTGTTCGCGTGCTGGATGCTCACGAGCGTCGTGTCCTCGCGCAGCACGGCCGCCAGCTCGCCGGGGGCGACGCGACCCTCCGCATCGACCGGGAGCTCGGTCACCTCGAAGTCGTGCAGGCGGCGCAGGTAGTCGGCCGACTCCCGCACGGCCTCGTGCTCGATCCGGGTCGTGACGAGGTGCAGGCCGCGGGCATCCCCGAGCGCGATGCCCTTGATCGCGAGGTTGTCGGCCTCGGTCCCGCCGGAGGTGAACACGATCTCGGATGGGCGGCATCCGAGCTGTGCTGCGACGGCTGAGCGCGCCTCCTGCACGGCGTGAGCGGCGCGCTCCCCCAGCTGGTGGTGGCTGGACGGATTGCCGAAGTCGCCCGTCAGGTACGGCCACATCGCCTCGAGCACCTCGCGGCGCACCGGCGTCGTCGCGGCGGTGTCGAGGTAGAGCGGCTCGTCCATGGGCCTCAGCCGACCGTGACGTCGAGCCCGAGGTCGAGGGCGCGCACGCTGTGGGTGAGCGCGCCGACCGAGATGATGTCGACCCCCGTTTCGGCGATGGCGCGGACCGTGTCGAGGTTCACGCCCCCCGAGGCCTCGACGAGCGCGCGACCCGCGACGAGCGCGACCCCCGCGCGCAACTGCTCGACGCCGAAGTTGTCGAGCATGATCGTGTCGACGCCCGCGGCGACGACCTCCTCCACCTGGTCGAGCCGGTCGACCTCGACCTCGAGGTGCACGGTGTGGCCGATGCGTGCGCGGGCCGCACGGATGGCGTCGCCGATCGGCACCCCCGCGGCGGCGAGCACGGCGAGGTGGTTGTCCTTGGCCATCACGGCATCCGAGAGCGAGAAGCGATGGTTGCGACCGCCGCCGTCGCGCACCGCCTGGCGCTCGAGGACGCGCAGTCCTGGGGTCGTCTTCCGGGTGTCGACGATGCGCGCGCCCGTGCCCGCGACCGCGGCGACGTAGCGGGAGGTGAGGGTCGCGATGCCGCTCATGCGCTGCACGAGATTGAGCGCGACCCGCTCGGCGCGCAGCACGGCGCGGGCGGAACCCTCCACGCGCGCGAGCACGGCACCGGCCGGGAACGACTCGCCGTCTCCGAGCTCCGGCTCGACGATCGTGGCGGCATCCACGAGCTCGAAGACGCGCGCGAGCACCGCGCCGCCCGACAGCACGCCGGGTTCACGCGCCTCGAGCACGGCGGATGCCCTCGCCCCGGCCGGCAGGAACGCCTCGCTCGTGATGTCGCCCCACGGCGCGTCCTCGACGAGCGCGCGCGCGATGATGTCGTCGAGCTGCGCGCTCACGCGGGCACCTCCGCGGGCCGGCCGGCCGGCTCGAGACGCCACGCGAGCGAGTACCGCCACGCCTCCCGGGTCTGGGGGATGTCGGTGCGGTCGTGGGCGCCGCGCGACTCCTCGCGCACGAGCGCGGCGTGCGTCACGATCCTGGCGAGGTCGAGCAGGTTGCGCTCCTCGAGCTCCGCGACCGTCGCGCCGTCCGCCTCCCATTCGGCGAGCGTCGCGGCGGCGGCCCGCAGCGTCTCCGCGTCGCGCTCGAGCCCGACCGCAGCCCACATGAGGTTCTGGATGTCGGCGCGCGCCGCACCCCCCGGTGATTGAGTAGCCGCCGCAGGCGGCGTATCGAAATCCCGCCCCGACACGACCGTGACGAGGTGGTCACGAGACGGGTGCCGCTCCGCGGGGCGCTCCTCGACCACCTCGTCGGGGCTGTCCAGCGCATCCGTCGCGCGCCACGCGAACACGAGCGACTCGAGCAGCGAGTTCGAGGCGAGCCGGTTCGCGCCGTGCACCCCGGTGCACGCCGCCTCCCCCACCGCGAACAGTCCCGGGATGCTCGTGCGCCCCTGGAGGTCGGTGCGGATGCCGCCCATCCAGTAGTGGGCGGCCGGCGTCACGGGTACGCTCTCGCGCGTCCAGTCGTAGCCGTGCTCGAGTGTGACCCGGGTGATGCTCGGGAAGCGCGCGGCGAGGAAGCCCGCGCCGTGCTCGCGCTCGAGCCCCGTCGCGTCGAGCAGCACGGGGCGGCCCTCCTGCCGCGCCATGGCCGCCGCGATGCCGCGGGCCACGACGTCGCGCGGGGCGAGCTCGCCGTCGGGGTGTACCTCGAACATGAAGCGCCGCCCGTGCTCGTCGAGCAGCACCGCCCCCTCGCCGCGCACGGCCTCCGAGACGAGCGGGCTGCCGGGCACCGCGAGCGCGGTGGGGTGGAACTGATAGAACTCGACGTCCGCGAGCTCCGCCCCGGCCCGCCAGGCGGCCGCGATCCCGTCGCCCGTCGTGACCGTCGGGTTGGTCGTGTGCCGGTAGAGCTGACCCGCGCCGCCGGAGGCGAGCACCACGGCGTCTGCGTCGATCCGGAACGGGATCCCGGTGGGGTCGATGACATCGATGCCGGCGACGCGACCGTCCTCGACGACCAGGTCGCGCATGAAAGTGTGCTCGTGCACCTCGACCGCGAGGGCGCGCACCGCGCGCAGCAGCGCCACCTCGATCGCGAGGCCCGTCGCATCCCCGCCCGCATGGATCACGCGGCGCGCCGAGTGGGCGGCCTCGTGCCCGCGCGCGAACTCGCCGGAGACTTCCCGGTCGAACTCGACGCCGAGCGCGATGAGGTCGCGCACCCGCTGCGGCCCCTCGGTGCACAGCACCTCGACGGCCGAGGGATCGCACAGCCCCGCGCCCGCGACGAGGGTGTCGGCGATGTGGCTCGCCGCGCTGTCGTCGGGGAACAGCGCGGCGGCGATGCCGCCCTGAGCGTACTTGGTGTTCGACTCGGCGAGCTCTGCCTTCGTCACGAGCACGACCTCGTGGGCCGCGCTCGCGCGGTAGGCGGTGATGAGCCCGGCGATGCCGGTACCGACGACGACGACGCGCATCTCAGGCCTTCGGCTTCGCGCCGAGCATGCGCTGCAGTGCGACGCGCGCATGCGCGGCGACCTCATCCGGCACCTCGATGCGGTTGAGCACCTCGCCCGCCACGAGCGCCTCGAGCACCCAGGCGAGGTAGCCGGGGTGGATGCGGTACATCGTCGAGCAGGGGCAGACGACAGGATCGAGGCAGAAGATCTCGTGCTGGGGATACTCCTCGGCCAGCCGGTTCACCATGTTGATCTCGGTGCCGATCGCGAAGGCCGTTGGCTCGGTCGCGGCCGCGACGGCCCTGCGGATGTAGTCGGTCGACCCCGACTCGTCGGCCGCGTCGACGACCGCCATGGGGCACTCGGGGTGCACGATGACGCGGACGCCGGGATACTCGGCCCTGGCCCGCTCGATCTGCTCGACCGTGAAGCGCTTGTGCACCGAGCAGAAGCCGTGCCACAGGATGACGCGTGCATCCCGCAGCCCCTCGGCCGTGTTGCCGCCGAGGGGTCCTCGCGGATTCCACATCGGCATCCGCTCGAGTGGCACCCCCATCCGTTTGGCGGTGTTGCGGCCGAGGTGCTGGTCGGGGAAGAACAGCACGCGCTGACCGCGCTCGAAGGCCCACTCGAGCACCGTCTCGGCGTTCGAGCTCGTGCAGACGATGCCACCGTGACGCCCGCAGAAGCCCTTGAGCGCGGCCGAGGAGTTCATGTAGGTGACCGGGATGATCGGCACCCTGCCCTCGGCATCCGGCGCGGTGCCGTAGAGGGCCTCGAGCTGCGCCCAGCAGTCCTCGACCGAGTCGATGTCGGCCATGTCGGCCATCGAGCAGCCCGCCGCGAGGTTCGGCAGGATCACGTTCTGGTGCGGCTGCGCCAGGATGTCGGCCGTCTCGGCCATGAAGTGCACGCCGCAGAACACGATCGTCTCCGCGGTGGGCACCGTCTGCGCGGCGTTCGCGAGCTGGAACGAGTCGCCGAGGAAGTCAGCGTGCTGCACGATCTCGTCGCGCTGGTAGAAGTGGCCGAGGATGACGACGCGGTCGCCGAGCGTCTCCTTGGCGACCCGGATGCGGTCGTGCAGCTCCTCGATCGAGGCCCGCTGATACTCCACGGGGAGTGCGCCCTGCCGCGGCGAGCCGACCGGGATGACGTCGCCCATCGAGGAGCCCGGCCCGTACTGCAGCACGCCGTCGAACTCCCACGGCCCCTTCGCGAGCGCGGGGCTGCACGCCGAGGCCGCGCGGCCGCTCGCATCCCGTCCGGTCGTGCGGATCAGCTGGAGGGTCGTGTCGACGGAGACCATGTTCGTTCTTCTCTCGTGCGGTCGGTCAGCGGATGCCGACCGGGGTCAGGGGACCGTTGTCGGCGAGCTGGACGCTCGTGTCGTAGCGGTACAGGCGCGGCGGGCGGTGGCGCCCGCCCGTGACGTGCTCGCCCGTCGGCACGACGGCGCGGCTCGCCTCGATCTGACGGCGGAAGTTCGCTGGGTCGAGCGGCCGCTCGAGCACGATCTCGTGCACCCGGCGCAGCTCGGCGAGCGTGAAGGTGGGGCCGAGGAAGGCGTGCGCGATGCGCGAGTACTCGAGCTTGGTGCGCAGGCGCCAGAGCGCGTAGTCGACGATGAGGTTGTGGTCGAAGGCGAGCAGCGGCAGCTCGTCGGCTGCAAACCAGGCGACGTTCTCCTCGGTGACGAGCTCGGTCTCGTCGGTGCGCACGAGCGCCCAGTAGACGACGGAGACGACCCGGCCGGATGGCGAGCGATCGGGTTCGCCGAAGCAGTAGAGCTGCTCGAGGTAGGCGGGCGCGAGCCCCGTGGTCTCGGCGAGCTTGCGGGCGGCCGTGTCGGCGAGGCTCTCCGCGGCATCCGCGCCGCCGCCGGGCAGCGCCCACAGCCCCTCGAACGGATCGCGCGTGCGGCGCACGAGCGGGATCGACAGCACGAGGCGGCCCTCGGCGTCCGGGCGCAGGGCAAAGATCACGGTCGATACCGCGAGATCGATGCCGGTGCTCATGTTCCGCTCCTGTAAAGGTCACTCCGACCCGAACATCATCCTAGCACTTCAAGTCACTCCAACCTCAACTCCTCTCCTCCAAACGCTGCAGCGTCTGATCTGGGGCATCGGACATCACAGCAGCGAGGCGGCAAACGCTACAGCGTTTGGGTCAACGGCTGAGGAGGCCGGCGTCGAGCGGGTACTGCGCGCCTGTGATGTAGCGGGCGCGGTCGGAGACCAAGTAGCGGACGAGTTCGGCCACGTCCGAGGTCTCGATCCACGGCACGCCCGGCAGGAGATTGCCTGCGCTGCGCTCGGCGATCTCCTGCGGCGTCGCGCCCTCCATCGCCGCAAGGCCGTCGTTCATTGGCGTGTCGACTCCCGTCGGATGGATCGACACCACCCGAACCCCGAACGGGGCGAGTTCGATGGCCCACGCCTTGGTGAGCCCGGTGAGGCCGTGCTTCGATGCGACGTAGTGCGAGAGCCGGTTGCCGCCACGCAGGCCCATGACGCTCGAGTTGTTGACGATCACCGCGTGCGCCGAGCGCTTGAGATGCGGCACCGCGGCCCGCGCCACGACGAACGGACCGGTCAGATTGATGCCGATCATGGCATCCCATTCCGCGTCCGACATGGACTCGAGCTCTGCGTAGGCGACGATGCCCGCGTTGTTGACGAGGATGTCGATCCCGCCGAACGCCGCGATCGCCGCATCGACCGCGCGCTGCACGGCCGCGGCATCCCGCACGTCGGCGAGGGCCGGGATCGCCCGGCCGCCCGCCTCGAGGATCTCCGCCACGAGCGTCTCGAGCTCGTCGGTGCTGCCCTGCGGATACGCGGGATACGCGAGCTCGGCGCCGATGTCGAGCGCGACGACGGCGGCACCGTCGGCCGCGAGGGCGAGCGCGATCGCGCGGCCCTGACCGTGCGCGGCGCCCGTCACGAACGCGGTGCGCCCGGCGAGCGGGGCCTCACTCGACGCGGTCATCCCCCGGCTTCCGGAAGTCGTAGAGCACCTCGTCGAGCGGCACACGGCCGACCGTGTTGAACAGGTTCGTCGCGACCATGAGCCCCGCGAACGCGACCAGGATGATGCGGAGCTTGGGCGAGAACGCCTGCTCGAGGCGGGCTCGGAACTCCGGCGGGATGCCGTTCGGATCCGTCGCGATCATCCGCCCCCAGTCGAGTAGCAGCTGCTCGGTCTCGGTCACCTGCGGATCGTCGGGGTCGTCGCCCGACTCGATGAGGATGCGGCGGAAGAACACCGAGCAGACCAGGCAGTCGTTGGCGTCCGAGATCGCGTAGCAGAACAGCGACAGCGCGCGCTCGCCGATGTAGGGCTCGAGCTCGTCCTTGAGGGTGTACCACTCCATGTAAGCCCGGAAACTCGGCAGGTGGCCGAGGAGGGTGCGCTTCATGTTGGTGATGCGACCGCCGTGCAGCTCGACCTGCCGTTCGGCCGCGGCGATCGCCTCGGGCGAGAGCTCCGAGTCCTCCGACATGGGCAGGAACGTCATGCGCCCAGCCTAGAGCGCGCCGGCCGCCGAGAGGCTAGGCCGCGACGCGCGATGACGTGCCCGGAATCGGGTCGACGCCGTCGAACACCCCGCGGCGGATCGCCTGGAAGACCTCGACGGCCGCCTGGGCGAGCTTGCCGTGGCCGGTGAGCACCGTGCGGCGCACGCGGAGGTCGTCGTGGATGGCCAGGTCGCCGCCCCGCTCGACGATGCGGGCGCCGAGCGAACGCGCCCACGCGGCCGTCATGTCGGCCACGAGCGGCTCCGCGGACACGATGCGGACGTCGTCGCCGCGGCCGAACGGCCTCTCCCTTACGAGCGCGCGGGCGACGAGACCGGGGCCGAGGTAGGAGACCACCTGCTCGTCGGTGATCCAGCGCGGCACGCCGAGCACGTCGCGCTGCGGACGCAGCACGAGTTCACAGAGCTCCTCTCCGGTGTCGCGCCAGGCGACGCGGTCGCGCGGGGCGAAGCCGTTGGTGTCGGGGCCGACGGCATCCACGACGCCCACGACGAAACCCCGGCCCCGGAGGGTCGGGTGCAGACGGAGAACGCCCGCGGTCGGGCGCGGAACGGCGACTCGAGGTGTCATGTCGAGTACTACAACAGCGGATCCACCCGGAGCATTCCCGAACCGGTGCTGTGCGCCCGCTCGGAGAACGCCGTCAGAACACCTTGCCGGGGTTGAGGATCCCCCTCGGGTCGAAGACCGCCTTGATGGCGCGCTGCAGCTCGACGGAGTCCTCCCCGAGCTCGTCGCGCAGCCAGCGGCGCTTGAGCAGCCCCACCCCGTGCTCGCCCGTGAGCGTGCCGCCGAGTTCGAGGCAGGCCCGGAACAGCGCATCGGCGGCCGCCCACACCGCATCCGGCACATCGAACTCGCCGCCGGACCCCGGCTCGATCACGAAGTTGGGGTGCAGGTTGCCGTCGCCCGCGTGCGCGACCGTGGGGATGCGGACGCCGTGCTCCTTCTCGATGCGCGTGATCGCCTCGAACATCGCGGGCAGGACGCTTCGCGGCACGGCGACGTCCTCGATGAGCACGGTGCCTTGGCGCTCCATCGCCGGATGGAAGGCGCGGCGCACCGCGAACAGGCGCTCCCCCTCCTCCGCATCCGCCGCGCGCGCCGCGGAGCCGCCGTGCGCGGTCACGATCGCGAGCACCTCGTCGGCCTCCCGCGCGGCGGATGCCCCGTCGGTCTGCACGAGCAGTCGCGCGCCGTCGCCGAGCTCGAGACCCAGATACTCGCCGATCGCCCCGAGCGCGGCCGCGTCGAGCAGTTCGAGCGCCGCGGGGCGGATCCCGTCCGCCGTGATCGCGGACGCTGCGGCGGCGGCGGACGCGGCATCCGGGAACGCGACGCTCACGGTGACGACCGCGCCGCGCGTGATCGGCCGCAGGCGGAGCGTCGCCTCGGCGATCACCCCGAGGGTGCCCTCCGAGCCGACGAACAGGCTCGTGAGGTCGTACCCCGTCACGCCCTTCACGGTGCGACGACCGAGCTCGAGGAGGCGGCCGTCGGCGAGCACGACCTTGAGTCCCAGCACCGCCTCGCGCGTCACCCCGTACTTGACGCACATCAGGCCGCCCGCGTTGGTCGCGATGTTGCCGCCGATCGTCGAGATGTCCCGGCTCGCCGGGTCGGGGGCGTACCAGAGACCCTGAGGTGCGAGAGCGGCATTCAGCTCGGCGTTGATGACACCCGCCTCGACGACCGCGAGCTCGTCCTCGCGCGACACCTCGAGGATGCGGTTCATCCGCAGCGTGGAGACGACCAGCTCGCCCTCGCGGGCGATCGCCCCGCCCGCGAGTCCCGTGCCCGCGCCGCGCGGAACGACGGGGACGCCGTGCCGGCTCGCCCAGCGCAGCGCAGCCTGTAGCTGCGCGATGTCGCGCGCTTCGACAAGGGCGAGCGGCGCGGACCCGGACCGCTGGCCCGACTTGTCGGCGCGGAGCGAGTCGAGCACGACCGCATCCGTGACGAGGGCGTCTCCGAGCTCTGCGCGCAGTTCCTTCAGCATGCCTCGAGGCTACCTACCCCGCCCCCATGTCTGAAATCCGCTAGTCGACGCCGGTGACTCGTGCGAGGGTGAACGGGTGATGGAGGATGCGGCGCTGTTCGAGATGCGGTATCGCGCGCTCGCCTCGCGCGACGCGCGCTTCGACGGGCAGTTCATCGCTGGCGTGCACACCACGGGCATCTACTGCCGCCCCAGCTGCCCCGCGATCACCCCCAAGCCTGGCAACGTCACCTTCTACCGCACGGCCGCGGCCGCCCACGAGGCCGGCCTCCGCGCCTGCAAGCGCTGCCAGCCCGATGCCGTCCCCGGCTCCCCCGACTGGAACCTGCGCGACGACCTCGCCGCCCGCGCGATGCGACTCGTGCACGACGGCGTCGTCGAGCGTGAAGGGGTCGAGGGCCTCGCACGACGGCTCGGCTATTCGAGCCGGCACCTCACGCGCGTGCTCACGAGTGAGCTCGGCGCGGGTCCACTCTCGCTCGCCCGCGCCCATCGAGCGCAGACCGCGCGCACCCTGCTGGCGTCGACCGAGCTGCCGATCGCCGACATCGCCTTCGCCTCCGGCTTCGGGAGCCTCCGCCAGTTCAACGAGACGATCGCCGAGGTCTACCGCGCGACGCCGAGCGAGCTGCGTTCCCTCAGCCGACGGGGTCGCTCGGGAGCCGTCGTCGATCCCGACGCCTCGGCCGCCTCTCTCACGCTGCGCCTGGCCGCCCGCACGCCGCTCGACCGGGCCGGCCTCTTCCGCTTCTTCGCCGACCATGCGATCCCGGGGCTCGAGGCGGGAGACGACGCGTCCTTCGCGCGTCCGCTCACCCTCCCGGGCGGTCCGGCGAGCATCGAGGTGCGCGCCGACGCGGTCGGCGCCGGACTCACCGCGACCGTGCGCCTCACCCGGCTGGCCGACGTCGGGGTCGCCGTCTCGCGCATCCGCCGCGCCTTCGACCTCGACGCCGACGCCGTCGCCGTCGACGCCGCGCTCGCGGCCGACCCCGTACTCGCACCGCTCGTCGCCGCCGTGCCTGGCATCCGCATCGCCGGGTCGTTCGACCCCGAGGAGGCGCTGTTCCGCACGCTCGTCGGGCAGCAGATCTCGGTCGCGTCGGCACGCACGGCCCTCGGCCGGCTCGTGGCCGAGCTCGGACCGGGGTTCCCCTCGGCCGCGACGATCGCCGAGCGCGGGCGCACCGTGCTGCGCGGACCCGCGAGCCGCGTCGAGGCGATCGTCGGCGTCGCGACTGCGCTCGCCGAAGGCCGCCTCGTCCTCGACATCGGGATGCCGCTCGCCGAGTTCCGCGAGGCGTTGCTGGCCCGGCCGGGCATCGGCCCGTGGACGGCCGACTACCTGGCGATACGGACGCTCGGGGCCCCCGATGTGCTGCCGGTCGACGATCTCGTCATCCGGCAGAGCGCCACCGCGCTCGGGATCGCCTCCGACCGTCCCGGGCTCGCCCGGCACGCGCGGAACTGGTCGCCGTGGCGCAGCTACGCCGCGCTGCACCTGTGGCGTGCGCGCCCGCCGCGCGGGGCCGCACCGCGGGCGTAGCCTGAGCGCATGACGACGGTCTCGGTGGTCATCCCCGTGCGCGACGACGTCGAGCTGCTCGAGGGCTGCCTGGCCGCGCTCGCGCGCCAGACGCGGCGAGCCGACGAGATCGTCGTCGTCGACAACGGCAGCAGCGACGACACCGCGCACATCGCCCGCGCCGCCGGGGCGCGCGTCGTCAGCGAGCCGATCCCGGGTATCCCGCGCGCCTCTGCCGCGGGCTACGACGCCGCGGGCTGCGAGCTCATCGCGCGCCTCGACGCCGACAGCGTTCCGCCCTCCGACTGGATCGCATACGCGGTCGACCGTTTCGAGCACGAGGCGTCACTCTCCGTGCTCACCGGGATCGGCGACTTCTACGGCTCGACGCCGCTCGTGCACACGCTCGGTCGGGTGCTCTACCTCGGCGGGATGCTCGCCTCCCTCACCCCCTACCTCGGGCATCCGCCGATCTTCGGCTCCAACTTCGTGATGCGCCGGGAGGTGTGGGCGGAGCTCGCGGGCGAGGTGCATCGCACCCAGCGGGAGATCCACGACGACCTCGATCTCAGCCTGCACATCAAGCCGTGGATGCGGGTGGAGTACGACTCGGCGTTCCGGGTCGGCATCTCCGCGCGTCCCTTCGACAGCTTCGCCGGACTCCGCCGCCGGGTCAGCTGGGTCGTGCCCACCCTGCGGAATCACTGGCCGGATGACGCGCCGTGGGCTCGGCGGGCGGCCCGCCGCCGCTGGCGTGCCGCGCAGCAGCCGCCGAAGCGGATGCAGCGCGCGTCCTGACCGCTCGGTGCTCGAAATCCTCGGCGCACGGACTCCTC
>JASGGJ010000063.1:0-14277 GCA_047605085.1 Protaetiibacter sp. | reverse complement strand
CCGGTCGGCTGCTGCTGGCCCTGGCCGATGATGTCCTGCACCTGCTCGCGCACGGCATCCAGCGAGATGCCGAGGCTCTCGAGCGCCTTCGCCGCGACACCCTCGCCCTCGTGGATGAGGCCGAGCAGGATGTGCTCGGTGCCGATGTAGTTGTGGTTGAGCATCTTCGCCTCTTCCTGGGCGAGGACGACCACGCGGCGGGCTCGGTCGGTAAAGCGCTCGAACATTCTCGATCTCCTCACGCCGCGACCACGGACGCCGCGGCGATACTCCGAGGGTAACGAGCACCCCCGCCGCCGCATGCCCCTGTTCGCCGTGGGCGCATCCCGGGTTGCGCGGGTTATCGATAGTCGTTATGTTAACGACATTCGATAAGGAAGGAGTCTCTCATGACCGCCGACAAAGACCGCACGGAGCCGAGCCGAGCCGATCGCGGTGCGATCTACGTCATCCTCGCCGCCGGCGTCTTCGGCGGCGGGTTTATCGCGGGCCTGGCGCTCGTGACCGGCGTCTTCCGGCTGCTCGACCCCGCGCGCTACCCCGTCACGCTGCTCGCCGACATCCCGATCGAGACCGGGCAGGGGATCGTCCAGGCGCACGGCGACACGATCGTCGCGAACGCCGAGAGCCTCTCCGGGGGTGCGGTCTGGGCCCTCGCGATCGCCGATCTCGTCTTCGGCCTCGCGCTCGCGGGGGTCGTCGCGAGCGCCGCCGTCGTGCTCTGGCGCGTCGCACAGCGCCAACCCTTCCACCGCACGAGCTACCTCGCGGCGATCGTCGCTGGATGCTGCGTCACCTTCGGCAGCCTTCTCTCGCAGGGCATCGGCGGACTCGGCACGATGATGGCCGCCACGGAGCTCAACCCGGCGCTCGGGGATTTCGCGCTGCCCGCCTTCGAGTTCGAGCCGCTCCCGGTCGTCGCCGGCTTCGTCATCATCGCCCTCGCCTACGTGTTCCGCGCGGGCACCCGCCTGCAGCGCGACACCGAGGGGCTCGTCTGATGGCACCGGCAGAACCCGACGAGGAGGGCCGCATCCACTGCCGGCTGGACGAGCTGCTCGAGGAGCGCGGGATGACGCTCACGCGCCTCTCGGAGCTCGTAGGCGTGAGCCTCGTGAACCTCTCGGTGCTCAAGAACGACCGGGCCCGCGCCATCCGCTTCTCGACCCTCACCGCGATCTGCGACGCCCTCGACTGCCAGCCGGGCGACCTCCTCACCCTCCGCTGACCCCCGCGAGTGGTCGTATTTCGGGTCCTAACCGGGTGCTTTGGCCCGGAAACACGACCAGTCGCCGTCAGCTGAGGGTGAAGCCGAGCGAGGCGAGGTCGATGCCGGAGGCCCCCAGTCGATGCAGTCCGTCACGAACGACGGCCAATTGCCCCGGACCCCGGGCCAAGACTAGGCGACCAGGAGCGGCACGCAGACGCCCGCGTCGTTGAGCTCGGGAACCGGCGAGGCCAGAAGCGAAACGAGCTCGTCCCAGGCGGGTCCGGTCCCCGGGCCGGAGGCGCCGATCAGCTCGACGCCGAGCATGACGTCGCCGGGGGCGCCGATGATCGTCACCGACACCCACTCGGTCGGATCGGGCGCATCCGCATCCGAGAAGTCGGGCCGAGGCAGGTCGACCGCGAGCACCTCCCTCGCCCAGGCGGCGGCATCCGCGGAGAGTGCGCCCGAGAGCGAGACGCCCGGCGCGCTCAGGTTCAGGTAGACCTCGTTCGGATCGAGGCCGCCGAGGAAGCCGCGGAGCTCGGAGTCCGACCACATCCGGTCGAGCAGCTCCTCCACCGGATCCGAGAGGCCGACCGCGACGAATACCGACGACTCTGAAATCCCCGAGAGGTCGATCCTCGCGTCGGGAAAGAACTCGAGGACGCGTTGCGCGGTCGCCAGCGACTCCTCGCCCAGCCAGCCGATCCCGTACTGCCTGTCGAAAGAGCTCGTGACCGCGCCCGAGGTGAGACGTGCACCGAACGGATAGTCGTCGAGCGCATCCTCCGCGCCGGCCTGTTCGATCAGATCGGCGACCTCGCGCCAGTCGCCGCCGTCGAGCGTCCGTGAGCTCGACCTCGACCCCGGGCCTCGGGGTCACGTCGATCGCGTCGAAGTGGTAGCTCGCCGTCTCGACCTGTTCGAGCGCGTTGAGCTCGTCGACCAGCACCCTAGGAACGCTCATCCCGGCCGAGGACCCCCACAACTGGGCCGCCACCCCGCTGCCCACCCCCGCCGAGTAGTCGTATTTCGGGCATAAGACCCCCGATGGGCCCCTAAATACGACCACTCGCGGGGGAGCATGGGTCTGGCCATGAGCAACCTCGAGAAGGCCCCCAGGAGCTCGTGTGCGTCGTCGACCACGCGCTCGCACGGCTGACGCATCCGTCGGCCGCTTTCCCATCTCAAGGAGTCGGGTGACTCATCTCACGGAGTGCGGCTCGGAGTTCACCCTCACCCGCAACGTCAGCCGCAGGGGCCACATCGGATCCTTGAGACGGGCCGGCCGACTCCTTGAAATGGGAATCGCGCGCCGGTCAATCGGCGGGCACGTCCTTCGCGGCGGCGCGGCGGGCGCGTTCCTGGGCCTCCATGCGGGCGTACTCGGCGCGCTCGGTGCGGTCGGCACGGATGATCGCGCGCATGATGAACCAGAACACGAGCCCGAGCGCGATCGTCGGGATGACGGAGAAGATCGCGTTTCCCCAGAAGTCGGTGGGCATGCGGCCAGCCTACGACTCCCCGCTCAGCGCGGGTCGAGCACGACGACGAGCACGACGATCGCCACCATGAGCACGAGCCCGCCGTACATGACGAGGCGCGAGGTGCGGCGATCCATCAGCCCGCCTTGGCGATGATGCCCGCGATGCCCGTGCCGATGAGCCACAGGCCCACTCCCGCCACCAGGACCCATACGATGATCCGGTTCATGGAGATTCTCGGGGGCTCGTCCCCGGGGGCGCGATCAGGCATGCGACGAAGCTACTTCACGAGAGGGAACAGGATCGTCTCCCGGATGCCGAGGCCGGTGATCGCCATGAGCAGCCGGTCGATGCCCATCCCCATCCCGCCCATGGGCGGCATCCCGTGCTCCATGGCCCGCAGGAAGTCCTCGTCGAGCCGCATCGCCTCGACGTCACCGCGCGCGGCGAGCTTCGCCTGCTCGACGAAGCGCTCGCGCTGGATGACGGGGTCGACGAGTTCGGAGTAGCCGGTGGCGAGCTCGAAGCCGCGCACGTAGAGGTCCCACTTCTCGACGACCCCGGGCACGCCCGGCTTGTCGCGCACGAGCGGGGAGGTGTCGACCGGGAAGTCCATGACGAAGGTGGGCCGCTCGAGAGAGCCCTTCACGAAGCGCTCCCACAGCTCCTCGACGTACTTGCCGTGGGTCGGCAGCGTCACCTCGACCCCCTCGCGCTCGGCGAGCGCGGCGAGTTCGGGCAGCGGGGTCTCTGGCGTGATCCGGGCGCCCGCGGCCTCCGACAGCGAGTCGTACATGGAGATGCGCGCCCACTCGCCGCCGAGGTCGAACTCGGTGCCGTCGGCCCACGTCACGAGGTGCGATCCGGACACCGCGATCGCCGCGTTCTGGATGAGCTCCTGCGTGAGGTCGGCGATCGTCGTGTAGTCGCCGTACGCCTGGTAGGCCTCGAGCATCGCGAACTCCGGGCTGTGGGTGGAGTCGGCGCCCTCGTTGCGGAAGTTGCGGTTGATCTCGAAGACGTGGTCGATGCCGCCGACCGCGGCGCGCTTGAGGAACAGCTCGGGTGCGATCCGCAGGTACAGCTCGGTGTCGAAGGCGTTCGAGTGGGTGACGAAGGGGCGGGCCGCGGCGCCGCCGTGCATCGTCTGCAGCATGGGTGTCTCGACCTCGAGGAAGCCGTGGGATGCGAAGGTCGCCCGCAGCGAGGCGACCGCTCTGGCACGCGCGACGACGGTGGCGCGCGCCTGCTCGCGCACGATGAGGTCGAGGTAGCGCTGCCGTACCCGGGTCTCCTCGTTCAGCTCGGAGTGCAGGTTGGGCAGCGGCAGGATCGCCTTCGCCGCGATGCGCCACTCGTTCACCAGGATCGAGAGCTCGCCCCGGCGGGAGGAGATCACCTCGCCCGCGACGAACAGGTGGTCGCCGAGGTCGACGAGCTCCTTCCAACGCTGCAGCGATTGCTCGCCCACCTCGGCGAGCGAGACCATGGCCTGGATGCGGGAGCCGTCGCCCGATTGCAGGGCGGCGAAGCACAGCTTGCCGGTGGTGCGCGAGTGCACGACGCGGCCGGCGACGCCGACCTCGACACCGGTCGCGGCATCCGGCTCGAGCGCCCCGAAGCGCTCCCTGAGCTCGGGGATCGTCGCCGTGATCGGCAGCCGCACCGGGTACGCCTCGCCGCCCTCGGCGAGGAGCCGCGCGCGCTTCGCGAGTCGCACGGCCTTCTGCTCGGCGATCTCCTCGCCGGTCAGCTCGGGGGGGGGCTCGGCGGGGGTCTCGATACGCCGCTCCGCGGCTACTCGACCAGCGGAGGGGGACCCCGCGGCTACTCGACCAGCGGTAGGGGGCTCCGCGGCCGCTCCAGCGGAGGGGTCAGCGGGCTCAGCTGCGGTCTGCTCGGTCACGGGAGTGCTCAGTTCAGGTAGATGGCGTCGTTGTCGATGAGGCGCACGGAGCCGAGCTGCGCGGCGATGAGCACGAGCGCGGGCCCGCGGTAGTCGTCGGGCACCGGCTGGAAGGTGCGCGGGTCGACCACTCTAAGGTAGTCGACCTCGATGAGCTCCTCACCCATGAGCGCCGACTGTGCGGCCGCGATGACGGCGTCGATGCCGCGATCCCCGGCGGATGCCGCCGCCTCGAGCGCCCGGTGCAGCGCGGGGGCGGCGCGGCGCTCGGCCGGCGCGAGGAACCGGTTGCGGCTGGAGAGCGCGAGCCCGTCGTCCTCGCGCACCGTCTCGACCGGCTCGATCCGGGTCGGGATGCTGAGGTCCTTCACCATCCGCTGCACGAGGAACAGCTGCTGGGCGTCCTTCCGGCCGAAGACGGTGACCGCGGGCCGCACGATGCCGATGAGCTTCGCGACGACCGTCAGCATCCCGTCGAAGTGGCCCGGCCTGGCGCACCCCTCGAGGATGCCGCCGACCTCGCCGGCGCGCACCGTCACCTGAGGCGAACCGTCCGGGTACATCTCGGATGCCGCGGGCGCGAAGACGATCGCGACCCCGCGCCCGGCGAGCACGGCGAGATCGCCGTCGAGGTCGCGCGGATACCGGTCCAGATCCTCGCCAGGGCCGAACTGCAGGGGGTTGACGAAGATCGACACCACGACGACCTCGGCGAGCTCGGTCGCCCGCTCCACGAGGGCGAGGTGGCCGGCGTGCAGGGCCCCCATCGTCGGCACGAGCGCCACCTGCCGCCCGGCGAGACGAGTGCGCAACTCGGCGATCTCGGTCACGACCTCGGGCGCACTCACGATCGTCAAGGCTAGCCGCACTCTGGCGGTCCCCGACGTCGCCGCACGGGGCGGCGGGTCGGCCTGAAACGAAAGGTCATCGTCCAGGGAGGAACGTCCGGGTTCGAGCCCGCGGCTCACTCGGACGCGAGGGCATCCTCCACGGCCGAGCGGATGAGGGGGCCGAGCAGGCGGGTGGGCTGCTCGACGCCGGCCTCGCGGAGGGCGACGACGAAGCCGGCGACCGCATCCGTCGCGAAGCTGCGCGCGGCCGCGACGACCTCGCCGTAGCGGGCGCGGTCTGCCTCGGGGACGACGACGGGCTCGGCACCGAGCTCGACGACGAGCGCCTGGGCGATCGGCAGCACCGGGGATGGGGCGGTGACGGCGCACCAGGTCTCGTGCAGCCGGGCGAGGTCGATGCTCGTGCCCGTGAACGCCATCGCGGGGTGGATCGCGAGCGGGATGGCGCCCGCGGCGAGGGCGGGCTGCAGCACCCCGGTCCCATACCCGGGCGCCGTGTGCACGACGAGCTGCCCCGGCTGCCAGGCGCCGATCGCGGCGAGGCCCGCGACGAGCTCCGGGAGTTCGGCGTCCGGCACCGCCACGAGCACGAGCTCGCTGCGCTCGACGAGCTCGGGCACCGCGAGCACGGGCACGCCCGGCAGCAGCGCGTCGACGCGCTCGCGCCCCGCATCCGACACCGTCGCGACACCGACGATCGCGTGGCCCGCGCCGCCGAGGGCCGCCGCGAGCACGGGTCCGACGTGCCCGCCCCCGATGACGCCGACGCCGAGCCGTCCGTCGCGCGCGGTCACACCGAGCCCCAGCGGTGGGTGCGGTCCGCGCGGATGGCGGCCACCCCCGCTGCGGCCGCGTCACGGAACAGGGCGGAGGCGTCCGCGACGTCGAGCGCGCCGATGCGCGCCGTGACCGGCCCCGAGACCGTGTGCAGCCGCACCTGCGCGAGCCGCAGCAGCCGCTCGAGCGGCCCCTGGTGGGCCGCGACGCTCTGCGTGCGCGCGGTCGGCACGACCGTGAGCGAACGCCAGACCGCCCCGCGACGCAGGATCACGGCCTCCGGATGCAGCAGGAAGCCGTTGCGGCGCCACGAGAACCAGCGCAGCACGGCGCCGCGCCGCGGCGAGGTCGTGAAGCCGTCGTCCGCCCGCGCGCGGGCAAGGCCGCCCTCGATGAGGTGCCGCGTCTGATCGGTCACGAGCCCGGGCAGCACGAGCGCGAGCACCTTGAGCACCTCCTCCCGCGAGCCGACCGGCAGGATCGTCGTGCTCTGCTGCCCCGCCGCGCCCTTCGCGCTCGAGTGCGAGGCGAGGTTGACGCGCACCGTCCACCAGTCGAACGGCCGCCACAGCAGCTCCTGCGTGATCTCGACCGCGTGGATGCGTCCGGGCGGGATGGTCTCGTTGCTCGTCGCAAGCAGCCCGAAACCGACGCGCACGCCATCCGGCGTCGCCGCGATCGAATAGCGCAGCGACTTGACGATGCGGTTCACGAGGAAGGAGCCGAGGCCGAAGATCATCGGGATGAGGCCGAAGACGACGAACTCGCCCACGCCCGTCAGGCTCAGGCCGATGACGATGCCCGTGATCGCCACGACGAACCACAGCATCCCGGCGCTCAGCAGCGTGGAGCCGATGAGCCGCCCGACGTGCATCTCGACGACCGAGTGCGGGGACGCGAGCCGCGGGTCGAGCTCGGGGGCCGAGAACTCGGCGATGCGCTGACGCGCGACCTCGGCGAGGTTCCCGCGAGCCGGCTCGCCGGCGGCACCCGGAGGGGCGGCGACCGACGCATCCGCCTCCCGCGCCGCCCGGATGCCGGACGCCCGGCGCAGCAGCTCGGTGCGCAGCCCGTCGGCGTTCACGTTCGACAGGTAGGCGAGCTGCATGTTCGCGTCCGAGCCCGCGGCGCTGATCTCGAGCTTCGCGGCCCCGAAGACGCGCGCGAACAGCGAGCGGGTGATGCCGACACCCTGGATGCGGTCGAGCCGTGCCTTGCGGTGCGAGCGGAACAGCACGCCCTGCCGCACCTCGACGACCTCGTCCGTCACCCGGAAGGTGTTCAGGCGCCACGAGAGCCAGAACGCTCCGATGACGATCAGCAGCACGAGCGCGAGCCCGAGCAGGGCGAGCAGCAGGTAACGATCGAGCAGGATCGTGATCGGATCCTCCTCGCAGACCCCCGGCGGGCAGTCGGCGCCGGGGATCAGAGCGTCGATGACCCGCTCGCGGAGGTTCGCGACGAGGATGCCGACGATCGCGATGAACGCGATGCCGCCCCTCAGCAGCGGAGTCGCCGGATGGAGGCGGTGCCACTCGCCGTCGGCGAGCGTCGTCACAGCCCCGCCCGGCGGGTCTCGGCGAGCGCCACCAGACGGTCGCGCAGCTCCTCGGCGTCGGCGAGCGCGAGTCCGGGGATGACGACCCCGGATGCCGCAGCCGCGGTCACGAGCCGCAGCTCGGCGAGGCCGAGCGCGCGGGCGAGCGGGCCGCGGGTGATGTCGACGAGCTGCATCCGCCCGAAGGGGACCGCCACGAAGCGCTGGAACATGATGCCACGGCGGAACAGCAGGTCGTCGTCGCGCAGCAGGTAGCCGATCGAGCGCACCCGGCGCGGGGTGAGCGCGATGAGCACGAGCGACAGGGCGCCGACCCCGATCGCGAGGACCCACCACCCCGCACCCCACTCCAGCAGCCACGCGGGCAGGGAGGCGGCAGCGGTCGCGGCGACGCCCGTGACGAGGTTGCCGACGAGGTCGACGACGATGTACTTCGGCGAGACGCGGCGCCACTCGCCGGTCACGGGCTCGAGCTGGGTCACAGGCTCAACGGTAGTCGGTGGAGGTTTCGATACGCCCGCTTCGCGGGCGACTCAACCAGCGGGGGCGCGCGGGGGAGCCACCGAGCCGCGCTCGACGAGCCGGGTCGGCAGCAGCACCGACTGCGGCGGCGAGCCGGCGAGCAGCTCGCTCGCGACCCGCAGCACCTCCCGGCCGAGCAGATCCCAGTCCTGCGCGATCGTGGTGAGCGGAGGGCTGAAGTCGACCGCCTCCTCGATGTCGTCGAAGCCGACGATCGAGACGTCGCTCGGGATGCGCAGCCCCGCCTCTCCCAGGGCGCGGTAGGCGCCGAGCGCCATCTGGTCGTTGGCGGAGAAGATCGCGGTCGGGAGCTCGCTGCGCGGGGTCGTCTCGAGCAGTCTCCGCACGGCGAGGTAGCCGGAGTGCGCCGACCAGTCGCCCGGCAGCGGCTCAGGCACGGGGCGACCAGCCTCGCGCAGCATCCGCTCCCAGGTCTCCTCCCGGCGCGCCGCGAAGAACGAGCCTGGCGCACCCGTGATGTGGTGCACGGTGCGATGGCCGGCGGCGAGCAGGTGGCCGACCGCCGCCTCGCTGCCGCCGATCTGATCCGAATCCATCGACGAGACGTCCGGGTTCGACCGCGGGCCGACGAGGATCGCATGCATGCCGGGCGGTACGACCATGGGGGAGTCGAATTCGAGCTGCGAGGTGAGGATCGACACGATCACGTCGACCGCCATCTCCTCGAGCCGAGTGAACGCGCCGCTCGTCGCGAGCCCCGTCGCGGCGGCGATCGGCATGAGCATCGTCGCGTAACCCCCGAGCGCGGCGTACTCCGACACCGCCTCGACCGTGCGCCGGGTTCCGACGGCGTGCAGTCCCTGGTAGACGATGCCGATCGTCTGGTAGCTGCCCCGCCGCATGGCCCGCGCCGCGAGGTTCGGACGGTAGCCGAGATCGCGCATGGCGCTCAGGACTCGATCGCGCGTCGCGTCGTTGACATTCGGCTCGCCGTTCGCGACCCGCGAGACGGTCTGCAGGGAGAGCCCGGATGCGCGTGCGACGTCCCGCATCGACGGACGCCGCGTCTCCATCTCAGACCCCCGTGAATCCGAACCGGAAGCGCAGCGTACCCGTCGTGGGCAGCCGGTACTGGGGAAGTGTACGCGCACCCCAGGAGTTGTCGCCCGCCACACCGCGCCGCATGAGCGCGGGTCGCAGCACGGTGCGCTCGCTCGGCGGGAGCAGGTGCGGATGCGACGCCGCCTCGATCTCGTCTGGCGTCCACGGCAGCGCGGAGAACTCCATGCCACCCGCGGCATCGAAGCGGAGGCCGGCTCCGCGCTCGTCGGTGACCTCCGCCCAGCGCACCCCCGTCCGGCTGCCCGCCTCCTGCGGCCGCAGGTACGGGGTGAGCGCCGTCCGCACATCCGTCTCGTGGACGCCGAGGCGCGCGCCCACGCGACGGTCGACGTAGCACTCCGCCGGTCCGTCGCCGTACCAGCGCCACCGGTCGAGCCGCTCGGCCGTCGTGACCAGCACGCCGAACTCGGGCAGCTCCGGCAGACCGTCGGCGAGCTCCATCGTCTGGGTCACCTCGACGCGGCCCGAGGCGTCGACGCGATAGGCGAGCTCGCACACCGTCGCCGGCTGCACGGGCAGCGGGTAGCGGTAGACCGCCGTCACACTGCCGTCTCCGCCGACCGTCACGACGGGGTCCATCGCGGTCGGCGGGGTCGGCAGGTACCGGCTCGCGAGCAGCCACGCGCCGTCGTGGAGCGGCGCGCCCCAGCCGCGCTCGTTGGAGGTGGGTGCGTGCCAGAAGTTCGGGCGCACGATGCCGCGGATGAGCTCGCGGCCCCCGTCCGCCCCGTCGCCGTAGCGGTACGAGGCGAGGCCGCCGTGAAGGCGCGAGAACAGCACGTGGAACCGCGCGCCGTGCACCCCCGTGTTGTGGATGCCGCGCACGATCCGGGGCGGCTCGGCACCGACCAGGCCGGGCGGCGTCCAGGCGCCGAACACGCCCTGGCCCCCCGCGACCTCGTGGCCGGCTTCGGCCCAGGGCGTCGCAGCCCGCAGCCGGAACGACACCTCGACCGCGTACTCGCCCGGCGCATCCGGCACCGTAACGGGAAGCGGGTAGCTCGCCGTCTCGCCCGGCGCGACATCCGTCTGCACCGTCGCGGTCGCGAGCACCTCGCCCTCGCGCGCGAGCGTGACCCGGCACTCGTAGGCCGAGGAGCGCGTCGCGAGCAGGCGGCTCGTGACCGTGAAGCTCTCGCGGTCGACGCGCACCACGAGACCCTGGTAGAGCGCCGCCGCCTCCAGCGCCTTGGGCGAGGGGGTGTGGTCGGCGAAGAAGATGCCGTTGCCGCAGAAGTCGCCGTCGTTGGGGGACTCGCCCGCGTCGCCGCCGTAGCCGAAGTAACGGCGCCCCTCGGAGTCGACGAGCGCGATCGCCTGGTCGGCGAAGTCCCAGATGAAGCCACCCTGGAAGCGCGGCTCACGGTAGGCGAGATCCAGGTACTCGCCGACGCCCCCGAAGGAGTTGCCCATCGCGTGGGCGTACTCGCACAGGATGAGCGGCTTGCCCGGGTGCGTCGCGAGATACGGCTCGATCTCGCGCGCGGGGGTGTACATCCGGCTCAGCACGTCGCTCGTGTCCGGGTAGCGCGGATCCCAGTCGACGCCCTCGTAGTGCACGGGCCTGGTGTCTCTCGAGCGGAACCAGGCGGCCACCTCACGGAGGCCGGTGCCGCCGTAGGACTCGTTGCCGCACGACCACATGACGACGCTCGGGTGGTTCTTGTCGCGCTCGAGCATGCTCGCGGCGCGGTCGAGCAGGGCGGGCAGCCACTCGGGCCGGTCGCCAGGGAGCGCCTCCTCGTCACCCACGCCGAGGTAGCGGAGGCGGTCCCACATGCCGTGGGTCTCGAGGTTCATCTCGTCGATGACGAGGAAGCCGTAGCGGTCGGCGAGCTCGTAGAAGAAGGAGTTGTTGGGGTAGTGGCTCGTGCGGATCGCGTTGACGTTGATCCGCTTGAGGGCTCTGAGGTCCTCCTCGGTCTGCTCGCGCGTCATGACGCGCCCGTCGAGCCCGAACTCGTGGCGGTTGACGCCGTGGAACACGATCCGCCGGCCGTTGAGCCGCAGCAGCCCGTCCTCGATCGCGAAGCGGCGGATGCCGACGGCCTGCGGGATGATCTCGGTCACCTCGCCCGCCGCATTCCGCACCTCGAGCACGAGCTCGTACAGCTCCGGACTCTCGGGGCTCCACATTCGCGGCTCATCGACGCGGACGGCGAGCTCCCCGTCGCCCGCCGGCGCAAGCTCCCCGACGCCCTCGAGCAGGGCGGTCACGGTTCCCTCGCCCTGCAGCGCGAGGCCGAGGCGCACCTCGGCGCTCGCGAGGTCGTCGGAGACCTCGACCGTCACCCGCAGATCCTCGACGTGCGTCGCCGGGCGGCGCCGCAGCACGACGTCCCGGAACAGGCCCGAGAAGCGGTACATGTCCTGGTCCTCGAGCCAGGAGCCGGAACTCCACTTGATCACCTGGGCCGCGAGCCGGTTCTCGCCCGGCACGAGCGCATCCGTCACGTCGAACTCGGACGGCGTGAAGCTGTCGGTCGCGTAGCCGAGGTAGACCCCGTTGCACCACACCGCGATGGCGCTCTCGGCACCCTCGAACACGATCGACACGCGCTCCCCCGGCGCGAGCGGACGCTCGAGCGAGAAGTCGCGCAGGTACGAGGCGACCGGGTTGAACAGCGTCGGGATCTCGCCGGGCTCCACCTGCTCCTGCCCGTCCCAGGGGTACTGAACATTGGCGTACTGCGGCCGGTCGTAGCCGCACAGCTGGATGTGTGCGGGCACCGGGATCTCGTCCCAGCCTGAGGCGTCGAAGTCCGCCGCCTCGAAGCCTTCGACCGTGCCGGCGGGGCTCGGCGCGTAGTGGAATCGCCACCTTCCGCTCAGCAACTGCTCGTATCCGCTCGTCCCGGATGCCGCTTCCGCCCGATCGCGGAACCAGCGATGGTCGGAGTGCGCGGGACGCCGGCGCTCGGCGAAGACCCGCGGGTCGGCGACCCGCGTGAGGTCCAGACTCACTTGATCGCCCCCGTGATGCCGTCGGCGAAGGAGCGCTGCAGCAGGAGGAACACGACGACCGTCGGCAGCGAGGCCAGCAGCACGGCGAGCATGAGCACGCCGTAGTCGGTGACGTAGCCTGCGCTCAGATTGACGATGAGCATGGGCATCGTCTGCACCTCGTTCTTGATGAGGATGACACGCGGCCACAGGTAGTTGTTCCAGGCGGTCATGAAGGTGATGACCCCGGCGGCCGCGAAGGTCGCCCGCATGGTCGGGATGTAGATGCGCGCGTAGATGGAGAGCTCGCTCAGCCCGTCCATGCGGGCCGCCTCGAGGATCTCGCCCGGGAAGGCGCGCGACGACTGCCGGAACAGCAGGATCAGCAGCGGGGTCGAGATCGCCGGGATGATGACGGCGAAGATCGAGTTGATCATCCCGAGCTTCGCGAACACCTGGAACAGCGGGATCATGGTGGCCGCGAACGGGATCATCATGGCGAGCAGCAGCACGCCCATGAGCACGTCCTTGCCCTTGGAGTGATAGACCTCGAAGCCGTAGCCGGCGATCGAGCAGACGACGAGCGCGAGCACGGTGGTGCCGACCGCGATCGCGGCGGAGCTGCCCATCGCGCGCACCACATCCTGGGCCTCGAACAGCTTGGCGAAGTTCGCGAACAGCTCGCCGCCCGGCAGCAGCCGGGAGGCGAGCACATCCTGGCTCGTGTTCGTCGCCGAGACCGCCATGAAGTACAGCGGGAGGAGGGAGAAGATCGTCCAGATGCCGAGGAAGAGATACCCGGGCACCCCGCGCAGTCGCTTAATCACGCTTGTCACCGACTCTCATCTGGATGAAGGCGAGCACGGCGACCAGGATGAGGATCACATAGGAGAGCGCCGCGCCGTACCCGAAGTTGGGGTTACGTTGGAATGAGATCTCGTAGAGGTAGTGCGACATCGACATCGAGGCGTAGGCGGGACCGCCGCGGGTGAGCGCCCACGACTCGTCGAAGAGCTGAAGGGTGCCGTTGGTCGACATGATCGCGGTGAGCAGGATGATCGGGCGCAACTGCGGCACCGTGACGCGCCAGAAGACCTGGAAGTTGTTGGCACCGTCCATGCGTGCCGCCTCGATCGTGGAGCGGTCGACGTTCTGCAGGCCGGCGAGGAAGAAGATCATGTTGAACCCGGTCCAGCGCCACAGGAGCCCAAGGATCAGCACCGCGCGTGCCGTGCCGGGCTCGCCGAGCCAGTTCACGGGGTCGGCGCCGAAGATCGCGAGGACGTCGTTGACGAATCCGTCGGTGGCGAACATCGTGCGGAAGACGAGCGAGTAGGCCACGAGCGAGACCGCGCAGGGCAGGAAGATCGCGGTGCGCCAGAAGGTTCTCCACCGCAGGCGCGGATTGTTCAGCAGGTTGGCGAGGATGATCGCCAGCACCAGCATGATCGGCACCTGGACGAGCAGGTAGATGAAGGTGTTGACGAGGGTCTGCTTGAAGATCTCGTCGCCCAGCAGGCGCCCGTAGTTGTACCAGAGCGGATCGGCCCAATCGAGATTGGTGCCGCGTCCGGTCTGCAGCGACAGGATGAACGCCTGGATCATCGGCACGAAGCTCACGAGCACGATGAGCAGCGCGGCGGGGAGCAGGAACGCCCACCCGGTCAGATTGTGGCGTCGGTCGGTGCCGAGCCGACGCCGGTCGTCCGGCCGGTTCCGGCGCGCCCCTCCGGGCGTCGCAGTCAGTGCACTCACGTCTCAGTCCTCATCGTCTAGGTATTGAACATCGGCAACGGCCACCCACCCGGCGCGGCCCCCGGCTCGCGCCCGAGCGCGGGCGGCGAAGCCGCAGGCTCTGCCCGCACGCCGTCGGAGGCCGGTCGGTTTAGGGGGCGGCGGTCGCCGCCCCCGAAACACGCGACGATCCCAACGCGAACGCGACC
>JASGGJ010000062.1:0-14620 GCA_047605085.1 Protaetiibacter sp. | reverse complement strand
GCCGTGCCGAAACCAGCGGCCGCGCAATAGGCTGGTTCCCACGACGCGAAGGAGCACCTGATGGCCGAGCCCACCGATCCGCAGTCCACCGTCACGCCCGAGCCCGTCGTCGAGCCGGAACTCGTGGAGCCCGTACCGGAGGCCGCCGAGCCGGAGGCCGTCGCCGAGGCGGTGAGCGCCGAGGTTCCCGCGGCCGTCGAAGCCGTCGAGATCCCCGCGGCTCCCGAACCGCTCCCGGTGCCCGCGGTCCCCGCGACCCCCCGCGAGGTGGTCTACGTGCAGGCGCCCACCCCGCCGACGCCCCGTCACAACCGGGGCTTCGGCGCGCTCATGTCGATCGTGGGCGCGATCGTGTTCGCGTCGCTCTACCTGGGCGCGGCCGCGATCGTCTTCGCCTTCACGCCCGGCACCGCGGTCGAGTCGACCTTCAGCGCCTTCCTCGGCTCCGACGCCTTCTGGATCCCCGTCGCCGCCTACACGGTGTTCTCGGTGCTGTTCGCGCTCATCGTGAACCGCGCGGCCTGGTGGGCGCACGTCATCGGCAGCCTGTTCGTGGCGCTGCTCAGCTACGCCGTCTCGGTCGCTGTGCTGGCCCTGCTGCGCAATGTGGTGGCGACGACTCCGGATGAGGCGGCCCGGCTGTTCGCGACGCTCGCCTCGAGCGCCCTGCTGCTGAGCGTCGCGGCGCTCGCCCGCGAGACCTCGCTCTGGTTCGGCCTCGCGATCGCCTTCCGCGGTCGACGTGTGAAGGAGCGCAACACCGCCGACCGGGTCGCGTTCGAGCAGAGCGTCGCCGAGCGCCGTGCGGAGTATGAGCGCGCCCACCCCTCCGCCTGAGACCTCACCGTCACGGCATCCGGAGCGGGTCGCCGGCCTGTTCGTCGCCGTCGGGTGGGCGGCACTCGTGTTCGCCGTCTTCGGCATCCTCGCGGTGCTGCTCGACCGCGACCCCGTCGAGCAGCCGGTCGGCCCGTACTTCGGGCTCGTCGCGATGCTGCTGGCGATGGGGGTCGTGTACCTCGGTATCGTGCTCGCGGTGCCCGCGCGGAGGCCGTGGCTGTGGGCGTTCGCGACCGCCGCGGGCGTCTACCTGGTGATCCTCGTGACGGCGGCGTTCGTCGATCTCTCGCTCGTCTTTGCGCAGGCGGCCAGTCCGTTCCTGCTCGCGGCGACCCTGCTCGCGCTCGTACCGCCCATCGCGTGCTGGGCATACTTCCGCTCGCGATAGCCCCTCCGCCCCCTGTCCCCCGCACGCGGGTATCGCCCGGAGGGGCTCTCAGCGCATAGCCTGACGGTCTCAGGGATGTGGGGTCCCTGGTCGAGGTGCCGTTCGGGGGGACGGCACCCCGGAACACCGTGCAGACACCTAGGGGGGTGGCATGGCCTCCCTGTCCGAGATCCTGATCATCCGTGGTCAGCTTCCCATCACGTCCATCGACGCGGCCCGAGGTGGTGACGACGAGTCCCAGATCCGCGAGCTCGTCGCCGGCGGGATGCTCACCGAGAGCCAGGTCGCGTCGGCGCGTGCCGCGCAGCTCAACCTGCCGTTCGTCGACCTGACCGAGTATCCCGTCGACCACTCCGCGGTCGCCCTCGTGCCGATCGGCCTGCTGCGCCGCCACGAGGTGCTCCCGATCGGCCGCGACGGCGACCGCCTGCTCGTGGCGATGGCCGACCCGAACAACGTGGTGGCGCTGGACGACATCCGCGCCGCCGTGCGCTTCTCGGTGCGCGCCGTCGTCGCCGAGCGCCAGGACCTCCTCAACGCGATCGCCCGTTTCGTGCGCGCCGACAGCGAGCTCAACGACCTCTCGAGCGAGATCGAGAGCGACGCCGAGCCGACCGGCAGTGAGCTCGAGCGCGCCGAGGTCGAGGACGACGCGCCCATCGTGCGCTTCGTGAACCTGCTCATCAGCCAGGCCATCCAGGACCACGCCTCCGACATCCACATCGAGCCTGCCGAGTACGACATGCACGTGCGCTACCGCATCGACGGCGTGCTGCACGAGATGCAGCGGGCGCCGAAGTCGATCCAGAACGGCGTCATCAGCCGCCTCAAGATCATGAGCGACATCGACATCGCCGAGCGGCGCAAGCCGCAGGATGGCCGCCTGTCGGTCGTGCACGGCGGCAAGAAGATCGACCTCCGCGTCGCGACCCTGCCGACGGTGCACGGCGAGAAGGTCGTCATGCGTATCCTCGACAACTCGTCGACGCAGCTCGGCATCCAGCACATGGCGATGCTCGACCACAACCTCGAGCGCTTCAAGAAGTCGTACTCGAAGCCCTACGGCATGATCCTGGTGACCGGCCCGACCGGGTCCGGCAAGTCGACGACGCTCTACACGACCCTCAACGAGGTCGCGAAGCCCGAGATCAACGTCATCACCGTCGAAGACCCCGTCGAGTACCGGCTGCCCGGCATCAACCAGGTGCAGGTGAACGTCAAGGCGGGCCTGACCTTCGCGAGCGCGCTGCGCAGCATCCTGCGGTCGGACCCGGATGTCGTGCTGATCGGTGAGATCCGCGACCAGGAGACGGCGCAGATCGCCATCGAGGCCTCGCTCACCGGTCACCTCGTGCTGTCGACCCTGCACACCAACGACGCGCCCAGCGCCGTCACGCGTCTCATCGAGATGGACATCGAGCCGTTCCTGGTGGGCTCGGCGCTCGACTGCGTGGTCGCCCAGCGTCTCGCGCGCCGGCTGTGCGACAGGTGCAAGCAGCCGTACCACGCGAACCCGGACGAGCTGCAGTCGATGGGCTTCGGCTTCGACACCCGGATGGGCATCCCGACGCTGTTCCGTCCGATCGGCTGCCAGCACTGCTCGAACACGGGCTACCGCGGCCGGATGGCGCTGCACGAGGTGATGAGCGTCACAGAGGACATCGAGCGTCTCGCCGTCTCGAGGGCGTCGAGTGCCGAGATCGGCCGGGTGGCCGTCGGGCAGGGCATGTACACCCTGCGCCAGGACGGCTGGGGGAAGGCGCTGCTCGGCATGACGAGCATCGAGGAGATCCTGCGCGTCGTCGCCTGACGATGCGTTCGGCGAAGTTCCGCATGGAGGGGGAGGACCACGGCGTGAACAACAACATCTACGAGATCCCGTTGACGGATCCCGCCGCGCCGCCGTTCGGCGTGCCAGGCGCGAGCGGCACGCTGCCGCCTCCTCAGGGGGTGCTGCCCCCGGATGCCGCGCAGAGCATCGACTTCTCGCAGCTGCCGCCGCCTGGGGCGGATGCGACGCCGTCGAGCCTGCAGGCCGCGCCCGTTGCGATGGCGGCGGATGCCGTGAGCCCGGTGCTCCCGGTCTTCGCTCCGGAGCAGCCGCTGGCCGCCCCGCCCGGCATGACGCCGCCCCCGCCGGTCGACCTGCACCTGCCGAGCTTCGCCGCCCCGCCGATGGTGGCCGCTCCCGCCGCGGCGCCGGTCGCGGCCGAGTCGCTCATCGACGACGAGTTCGCCAGGGCGGCCCGCGCGAATGCGGACGCCGAGCTGCTGCACTGCCTGCAGGAGGTACTGCTGGCGGGCGCGTCCGACCTCCACATCTCGACCGGCACGGCGCCGCTGCTGCGCATCGACGGCACGCTCACGCCCGTGCACGGGCAGCCCATCTGGGACCGTGAGAAGACGGCGACCGCGCTCTACAGCATCCTTTCGCCGACCCAGCGCGCGAAGTTCGACGAGGTGCTCGAGCTGGACTTCGCCTTCACCCTCTCGGCGAACGCCCGCTTCCGCGTGAACTTCTACCAGCAGCGCGGGGCGATCGGCGGTGCCTTCCGCATCATCCCGACCGAGATCAAGAGCCTCGGCCAGCTCGGCGTCCCGCCGCAGGTGGGGGAGTTCGCGAAGCTGCCGCGCGGCCTCGTGCTCGTGACGGGTCCGACCGGTTCCGGAAAGTCGACGACGCTGGCTGCGCTCATCGACCTCGTCAACAACACGCGTCGCGACCACATCGTGACGGTCGAGGACCCGATCGAGTTCCTGCACACCAACAAGAAGTCGCTCATCAACCAGCGCGAGGTGGGTGCCGACACCCACAGCTTCGGCAACGCCCTCAAGCACGTGCTGCGCCAGGACCCGGATGTGATCCTCATCGGCGAGCTCCGCGATCTCGAGACGATCTCGGTGGCCCTGACCGCAGCCGAGACCGGCCACCTCGTATTCGCCACACTGCATACACAGAGCGCGGGGTCGACGATCGACCGCGTCATCGACGTGTTCCCGCCGCACCAGCAGGACCAGATCCGCGTGCAGCTCGCGGCGACCCTGCAGGGCGTCGTCTGCCAGACGCTCGTCAAGCGCTCCAACGGACGCGGACGCGCGGTGGCGACGGAGATCATGTTCATCACCCCCGCCATCGCCAACCTGATCCGCGAGGGCAAGACCTACCAGGTGACCTCCGCTCTGCAGTCGGGTGCCGGTCAAGGCATGCACACCATGGATCAGCATCTCGCCGAGCTCGTCAACGGCGGCGAGGCCGCCTACGAGTCCGCGATGGAGAAGGTGCAGGATCCGGAGACCTTCAACCGGCTCGTGACCCGGCGCGACCTTTCGAGTCATGCACCTGCCGGTGCGGGGAGGAGCTTCTGATGGCCGCGGGAACCGCAGTCGCCGCACCGTCGGCACGCAACTGGGCGTACCAGGGGCGGGACGGGGGAGGCAAGCTCGTCAAGGGCAAGCTCGAGGCTCCCACAGAGAGCGCGGCCGTCGACCGGATGCGGTCGATGGGTCTCAGTCCCGTCAAGGTGACCGAGTCGGTCGCCGGCACGGGTCTGAACCGCGAGATCGAGATCGGTGGCGGTGCGCGTGTCAAGCTCAAGGACCTCGCCGTGCTGTCACGGCAGGCGGCGACGATGGTGAGCGCGGGCCTGTCGCTGCTCAAGGCGCTCAGCATCCTCGCCGAGCAGACCGAGAACAAGAAGCTCAAGACGACGCTCACCGCTGTCGCTCGCGATGTCGAGGTCGGCTACGGCTTCTCGGATGCGCTCGCCAAGCATCCGCGCGTGTTCCCGCCGCTCATGGTCAACATGGTGCGCGCCGGTGAGACCGGCGGCTTCCTCGACGGCGCGCTCGACACGATCGCCGTGAACTACGAGAAGGAGGCGAAACTCCGCGACCAGATCAAGTCGGCGATGACCTATCCCGTGATGGTGCTCTGCATGTCGGTCGTCGCGGTCATCATCATGCTCACCTTCATCGTCCCGATCTTCAAGGAGATGTTCGCCGGTTTCGGCTCGGAGCTCCCGCTACCGACCCAGATGCTCGTCTGGCTGAGTCAGTCGATGGTCGTGGTGGTGCCCGTCGGGCTGGTCGGCGGGATCGCGTTCTCGATCTGGTGGGGCGCTAATAAGAACACCGAACGTGTGCGCAAGTTCGTCGATCCGCTCAAGCTCAAGCTGCCGATCTTCGGGAAGCTCATCTCGAAGATCGCCATCACCCGGTTCTGCCGGAATCTCGCCGACATGGTGAAAGCCGGCGTGCCGATCCTGCAGGCGCTCAACATCGTGGGCGAGGCATCCGGCAACTGGGTCATCGAGCAGGCGTCGCTCAACATCGCGAACTCGGTGCGCGTCGGCAAGTCGATCTCGGGACCGCTTGCGGAGGAGAAGGTGTTCCCGCCGATGGCGGCGCAGATGATCGCGGTCGGCGAGGACGCCGGCGCGCTCGACACCATGCTGAGCAAGGTCGCCGACTTCTACGACGACGAGGTGAAGGCGACCACGGAGTCGCTCACCTCGATCATCGAACCGCTGCTCATCGCCTTCCTGGGCGTCGTGGTGGGCGGCATGGTCATCGCGCTCTACATGCCGATCTTCAGCATGATCAACGTCGTGGGGGGCGGCTGACACTCATTGGGGTGGCACCCCATCGTGGGATACCGCGGGGGGCATGAACAGGCCAGCATCGAGATGTCGAGTCAGAACCGTTGGGGGGGACGGCTCGCGAATCCAAACAAATCAAGTGGAATGGAAAAGCACATGACTCGCATCATCAAGGCTCTGGGTGCCAAGCGCGCCGAGCTCGAGAACAAGAAGGCCAACGACGAGGGCTTCACCCTCATCGAGCTCCTCGTCGTCGTCATCATCATCGGCATCCTCGCCGCGATCGCCATCCCGGTGTACATCGGGGTTCAGGACTCGGCCAAGGACTCGGCCACCAAGTCGGACATCGAGAACGCCAAGACCGCGGTCGTCGCGTACTTCACGGCTGAGGGCGAGTACCCGGATGACCTGTCCAACCTCGCCAGCTACGGCTACCCGGGCGTGAGCCAGGGGGAGGAAGAGACCGTGGAATTTGAGCTCGCGGACGACGGTACCTTCACCATCACGGGCACCAGCCCGACCGACAAGGTGTTCCAGGCGACCGACTCGTCGGGCGTCACCGAGGTCACCAGCACCACGCCGTAAGGCACTCGCCGGCTTCGGTCGGCACACCCGGAGGTGGGGCGTCGCGCCAGCGGCGCCCCACCATCCGGTCTCGGACCACCAACCGACGACATCGCTGAGGGGGCGGAGATGAAGTCACGCGAAAGCCGCGGGCCGATGCGACGCATCGCCGTCGCCGCGCGCGAGGACGCGGGCGTCTCGATCATCGAGGTGCTCGCCGCGTGCCTCATCTTCATGATCCTCTCGATCGGCGTCGCCCAGGCCACCGTCACCGCCATCCGCCTCTCGGGCGACCAGAAGCACCGCGTGACGGCACTCAGCCTCGCGGCGGGCGAGGTCGACCTGGTCCGCTCGATCGGCGATCCCTTCGACGTCCTCGACCGCGAGGTCACCCAGACGGTCGACGGGATCGACTACACGATCCACCGCGACACCTCCTGGGTCACCGGAAGCGGGATCGACATCCCGTGCGGCGCCGGCAGCACCGGGAACCTGCTCTACAAGCGCATCAACGTGCGCGTCACCTGGGACGGCCAGGTCACGCCCATCTCGCCGGTGTCGTCCGACACCGTGCTCGCGCCAGACGGGCGACTCAACGACCCGGCCCTCGGCACGATCCTCGTCGCGGTCAGCAACGCCGCCGGCACCGGCACCGAAGGGGTGACCGTCACGATCACCCCGGACAGCTCGGGGACCGCCCTCGACGCTCAGCCCGACGCGACCAACGCCGAGGGCTGCACCTACGCCACGCAGGTCTCGCCCGGCAGCTACACCGTGACCCTGTCCAAGTCCGGATACGTCGGATCCGACCAGAGCAGCGCGCCGAGCGCGAGCGTCACGGTCGCCGCGGGCGAGACGGTCAGCACCTCGTTCACCTTCGATGACGCGGCCACCTTCGCCCTCACCTACGCGGGCGGGTCGAGCGCGCTCAAGGCGAGCAACTTCGAGACGAGCTACGTCAACACCTACGGCGTCTACTACATCTCCGGCAGCTCGGCGACCGCCTCACTGTTCCCCTGGAGCTCGGGCTACCGCGCGATCGCCGGGCACTACGTGGCCCCGGACGCGACGGGCGCGGGCGGCTGCAGCGCCGTCGACCCGGCGGAATGGACCGCGGCCACGGTGTCCGGCGTGTCCCTCGCCGACGGCGTCGCGAGCGATCCCGTCGCGGCCGCACCGGGCGGCGCCGCCGCGATGAGCGTCCCGCTCGCGACCGTGAAGCTCTCGAGCATCGCGCAGAACCGGTACATCACGGCCGTCAGTGTCGACACCTCCGCCGTCTCGGGCGAGCCGGGCTGCAGCGTCACCATGACCTACACCTTCGCCCAGGTCAACAGCAAGAGCTCCACGACGGCGGATCGCACCATCATGCTGCCCTACGGCACCTGGAAGCTGTACTCCGCCACCTCGAGCGGAGGCACGACGACCTCGCTCAGCGCGTCCGCGATCACGCCGCTCAGCAACGTCGTGACGAGCGGCATGGTGTCGAGCAACCAGGTGACTCTTGACCCGAGGGCAGCCGGATGATCGCCCTGCGCCGCCGCCTCCGCCGGGACGACGCGGGGGTCACCCTCGTCGAGACCCTCATCGTCATGGTCCTGAGCTCTCTCCTCATGAGCATCACCGTCGGCTTCTTCGTCTCCGTCACCATGCAGACCATGAAGTCCGAGAGCATTCGCCGCTCGACGGCCGACGCGAGCAACATCATGAACGTCGTCTCGACGGCCATCCGGGCGTCCGTGAACAACGCGGTCGAGAGCTCGACCACTCCCGACCCGGCCATCGTCGCGGCGTCCCCGACCTCGGTCACGGTCATCAGCTACTCCGACGCCGGGGTTACCGGCACCGTCGGCAACGTCTTCGAGACGCCGCTGCGGCTGCGCTACCGCGTCGACACCGAGGGTCGGATGGTCGAGGATCGCTGGGCGGCTACGAAGAACACGAAGGGATACGCCGTCTTCCCCGCGATGACGGTCGACCCCGACTCGACGCGCATCCTCGGCAACGTGGTCGTCAACTCCTCGAGCGACGCGCTGTTCCGCTACTACGACTCGAGCGGTGCGCAGCTCGGCGGAAGCGGGGACCTGACCCTCGCCCAGCGCACCGCGGTCACCTCGGTGCGGTTCGTCGTCCAGGTGCAATCCGATCAGTCGCAGGAAATCGTCGAGCTCGACAACATGATCGGGATGCCCAACATGTACTTGGCAACAGGGAGCTGAGAGCGATGCTGAGCAGACTAATCCGCCGCGAAGAGGGATACATCCTCCCGCTGGTCATCGGCCTCGGGCTCGTCCTGGTGCTCGTCACCACGGTCGCCCTGCAGTCGGTCTCGAGCGGCAGCGTCAAGTCCGACACCGAGACGGACTGGAACGCCGCACTGTCGGCGGCCTACGCGGGGATCGAGGACTATTCGAGCCGCGTCGAGAACGACACCACCTACGTCCAGTACGGCAACCCCGACGCGCCCTTCAGCGAGGGAAGCACGAACCTCACCCTGCCGACCGGCAGCAACGAGAACCTGGCCTTCGAGATCACCGAGGGCGGCGACTGGGCGACGGTGCCGGGCTCCGACGGCGAGGCGCAGTTCCGCTACGAGGTCAACACCTCCACCTACGCCTCGACCGGTGTCATCCGCATCCGTTCGACCGGCAAGGTCGGCGAGCAGACCCGCTCGGTGATCGCCGACCTGCGCCAGGACGGATTCAGCGACTTCGTCTACTTCACCGACTACGAGGTGCAGGATCCGCAGATCACCGGTCTCAGCTACTGCGAGAACTACTGGTGGAACCGGCCGCCGCAGAAGACCAGCGGGGTGACCGGCTACACCAGCGGCAGCACCTCCTGTGCGGACATCCAGTTCGCCTCGACCGACACCATCAACGGCAAGGTGCACAGCAACGACCGCATCCTCACCTGCGGGGCCACCTTCAACGGCCTCGTCACGACGGCCAGCACGACCAGTCCGCTCTACGGAACCGGGTCAGGCTGCTCCGCCGCGGCCTTCAACGGGGGCGGGCCCGACAAGGTCAGTGCGATCTCGATGCCCGACACCAACTCGGCCATGAAGTCCGAGACCCGCAGCGACCTGCCGAGCGAAGTGCCGGATCCCGGATGCCTCTACACCGGGCCCACGGTGATCAAGTTGAACGGCGACGGGACGATGACGGTCTGGTCCCCCTTCACCAAGGCGACCCAGACGACGGGATCCAACACCGGGAGCACGCCGGCCAAGTGCGGAACCGTCGGAACCACCGGGAACACCCTCGGGAGCACCTCGGGGGCGACGATCGACGTGCTCGATCTCAACCTCGTGTACGTGCAGAACGTCCCGACCACCTCGACCGACCCGAACTACACCTCGACCTCGACGACGTCCTTCAGCAACTTCTACTGCAGCGGAACCGGGGCGAGCCAGGGATGGCGCATCGCGGCGAGCAGCAGCACCACGACTTACGCCCAGAAGTTCCCCTGGGTGAGCGGTTCCTACAGCGAGGTGATCCCGTCGAGCTCGAGCTCCACGACGCCCGCCTACGGCTGCCGCAACGGCGACCTGTACATCAGCGGGGCCATTTCGGGACGGATGACGGCCGCCGCCGAGAACTACGTCTACATCACCGGCGACCTGACATACGTCGACACCACGGAGGACCTCCTCGGCCTCGTCGGGCAGAACGCGGTCTGGATCTGGAACCCGATGCGCACCACCACGAGCGGCAGCACCACCACCTACTACCCGATGCTCGGGACCAACCGCACGATCTACGCCTCGCTGCTCTCGGTCGCCCACACCATCCAGGTGCAGAACTACGACAAGGCCACCGGTACCTCGCGCGGCACGCTCACGATCGTCGGCAGCATGGCGCAGAAGTTCCGCGGCCCGGTCGGCACCTCATCGCCCACCGGGTACTCGAAGAGCTACAACTACGATTCGCGCCTGACCTATACGGCACCGCCGAAGTACCTGACGCCGACCTCGACGACCTACACCGCGACGCAGATCGCGGGCGCGCCCGCCGCATTCGACGCGAACGGGGCCCCGAAATGATGCCGCTGCTCGCCACCGTCGTCGGCGTGACCGGGCTGTCGATCGGCTCCTTCCTCAACGTCGTCGTCTACCGCGTTCCGAGGGGCTTCTCGATCGTGCGGCCCGCCTCGGCGTGCCCCGGCTGCGGCTCCGAGATCCGCGCCCGCGACAACGTGCCCGTGCTGTCGTGGCTGCTCCTCGGGCGCCGCTGCCGGGTGTGCCGGATCCCGATCTCGGCGCGCTATCCGATGGTGGAGGTGCTCACCGCGCTGGCGTTCGTGCTGGTTGCCCTGCTGTTCGCGCCGGCCATCGTGCGAGCCGACGGGGCCGCCGCGACGACCGGTGCGGCGCTGCAGCTCGTGGCCTACCTCGTGCTCGCCGCCGTCAGCATCGCGCTCTCGGCGATCGACCTGGAGCTGCGCCGGCTTCCCAATCCGATCGTGCTGACGGCGTTCGTCGCGGGCGTGCTGCTGCTGGTGCCCGCGGCGCTGCTGAGCGGGCAGCCCCAGCTGCTCGTCTCGGCGGGCGTCGGCGCGGCCGCCTCGTTCATCTTCTATCTGCTGCTCGCGCTCATCGGTCCCGGCGGGATGGGGATGGGCGACGTCAAGCTCGCGGGGGTCCTCGGCCTCTATCTCGGCGCGCTCGGGTGGGCGCCGCTGCTGGTGGGAGTCGGTGCGGCCTTCGTCGTCGGTGCGGTCGCCGGTGCGGTCGTGCTCGTCATGCGGCGATCCATGCGCGATCGCTCACTGCCGTTCGGGCCCTGGATGTTCCTCGGGGCGTGGATCGGAATCATCGGGGGCGAGTCGATCGCCTCCGGCTATCTCCGCTTCGTCGGCCTGGGCTGACGACGGAGACAACGGGAGAAGGAGAAGGAAATGGGATCGACCATCATTGGTCTCGACTTCGGTCGGGGGGTGATCAGGGCCGCGGAGGTATCCGGAGCATCGACACCGCGACCGACTCTGGTGAGATATCACCAGATCGCGGTGCCGTCGACGGCGCTCAATCGCGGCGAGATCATCGAACAGGAGACCGTCGTCGCGGCGCTCAAGCAGTTGTGGGATCAGGCCGGATTCAAGACGCGCAAGGTGATCGTCGGCGTCGGGAACGCCAGGGTGCTCGTGCGCGAGCTCTCCGTGCCTCGGATGCCGATGAACCGCATCCGTGAGACCCTGCCGTTCCAGGTACAGGATGTGCTGCCGGTGCCGGTGAGCGAGGCGCTGCTCGACTTCTATCCGATCGCCGAATCGGATGAGGACGGCAAGCCCGTCATCCAGGGGCTGCTGGTCGCGGCCGTCAAGGAGAGCGTGCTCGGCATCGTCGACGCGGTCGAGAAGGCGAAGCTGACGCCCGTCGACGTCGACCTCATCCCGTTCGCGCTGAGCCGGTCGGTCCTGGTGGGGCCGATCGCGCAGGGCTCGACGGCGCTCGTGCACATCGGGGCAGAGACGACCATGGTCACCGTTGCGGTGGACGGCGTGCCGCACTTCGTCCGCATCATCCAGAACGGCGGCGACGACATCAACCGCGCGCTGGTGTCGCGGCTCGGCATGGACGAGTTCCAGGCCGAGCAGATCAAGCGCCGCTTCGGTCTGGCCACCCAGGGCGCCGGTCCCGAGCTGCGTCCGGCCTTCGAGGTGATCTACGAGGCGACGGGCGACCTGGTGGTCGCGATCCGCAACACCCTCAGCTTCTACGTCTCGAGCCGGGCTGGCGCGACGGTCGAGCGCATCGTGCTCTCGGGCGGCGGGGCGGAGCTCAACGGCTTCGCGACGGCGCTCGCCGACGCGACTCGCCTCTCGGTGCGCCCGCCCGCACCCGTCGAGCGCCTCGCGGTGGCTCGCACCGTCAGCACCGACCAGATGTCGGCAGGAATCGCCGGGGTGCCCGTCGCGGCCGGCCTCACCTTCGGGAGCAAGGCATGACCGCCACGATGACACCCCCGGTGCGAACCAGGGGGATTCCCACGGGCTCGAAGTCCGTGCCGCTCGGTGCGCTGCCGCGCGCCTCTCTCATGCCGCCGGAGCTGGGCGAGCGCAACCGCCAGCGCGGCGTTCAGCGCGGGCTCCGCCTCGTGATGTTCGCTGCCGTCGCCCTTGTCGCGGCGGCCTGTGTCGGCGCCTGGTATCTCGCCTTCACCGCCGACCAGGCGGCGAAGGCCGAGGAGGCGCGGACCGCGGACCTGCTCGTCGAGCAGCAGCAGTACAGCGGCATCCAGGCCCTCATCCGCGAAGTGGATCTGGGCGAGGCCGCTCTCCGGGTCGGCGGCTCGACCGAGATCGACTGGCAGGACTATCTGGCCCAGGTTCAGGCGTCCCTTCCGGCGGGGGTCGTGCTCGACAGCTTCACCGTCGACGCCGCGACCGTCACGGCCGCGTACCCGCAATCGACGATCCCGCTGCAGGGCGCCCGGATCGCGACGCTGCAGTTCTCGGCGATCAGCCCGGCGCTGCCGGAGATCCCGGACTGGCTCAACCGGCTCAAGGATCTGCCAGGCTTCGTCGACGCGACGCCCGGCAGCGTCGTGCTGGGAAGCGACGGAAGCTACACCGCGAGCATCGAGCTTCACATCGATGCCGAGGCCTACAGCAACCGGTTCACGCCCGAGGACACGGACGAGGACGCCGCTGCGACGGATGACGCCGCCGCGACGGACGAGGAGGCAGGACAGTGAAACTCGGGACCAGGGTATGGGGACTCATCACCTTCGTCGTCGTTGTGGGAGTCGTGGCCGCGGGATGGTTCCTCGGCGTGTCGCCCCAGCTCGCCGCGAAGGCGAACTCGGAGTCGCAGCGGCAGGCCGCCGTCTCGCAGAACCAGAGCATCGAGATGACCATCGCGAAACTCAAGGCGGAACAGGAGAACACCGACAGCTACGAGGCGAGGGATGCGGAGCTCGTAGCGGCCATCCCGAGCGATCTCGAGAGTGCGGCGTTCATCACCGCGCTCAACGACCTCGCGACGGCGACCGGTGTCACGATCCAGCAGTTCTCCCTCGACGACGTCGTGCCGTACGCGGAGCCGGAAGCGGAGGCCGCATCGGACGGTGCTCCGAGCCCGGTCACCGACAGCAGGATCACGGCCGACAACTTCCTGCTGGTTCCCGTGACCCTCGCCGTGAGCGGAAGCTGGGATCAGGTTCTCGCGTTCACGCACGGCGTGCAGACCGGTAACCGCCTCATGCTGGTCACCAAGGTCGACACGAGCGGCGACGAAACCACCTACACGACGACGCTCAGTGGCACGATCTACGTGCTGGTCCGGCCGGAGATGCCGGCGACCAGCCAGAGCGACGCCGACACCGCCACGACGGAGGCGTCCGCCGCGAGCAGCTGATCGCAGACCGCCGGCAGTCGCGCCCCTCCCGTCGTGATTGCCGGCCCTCCGCCCCGGCGCCCCACCCGTGCGCCGGGGCGGACTTCTGCGCGCCGCGGCGCAGTCCTGTGCGTCGCGGTGGCCGAGGACGGGCCTCGCCCCGCAGGACCGCACGGTGCCTATCGTCGACAACCTCATCGCGGCGACGCCAGGGTGCGCGGTCTCACGGTCGTCGCCCGCAACGTCCTTGATTTTTCCGGGCTCGGCGCCGCGACCGTCGGCCCTTTCTCGTGAGGCCGGGCGTCTACTTCTCCACAGGAGGCCGGTCCGTCGAGTTCTCCACGAATGTGGCACTAACGGCTTCCCGCTGCATCTGCCCCCCTAGCGTGGATGCCACGGGCGTCGCAAAATGAAGGAGATGTACGTGTCCATGGAAGTAATCCAGCTTGCCTCGATTGCTCTCGCCCTGGTGTCTGCGATCGGAAGTGCCGCAGCATGGATGAACCGGCAGACCCGCACAATGCTCGCGGGCTTCGAAGACCGGATGACGGAGCGCTTTGCGCAGGTGGACAAGCGCTTCGAGCTGGTCGACACGCGCTTCGACCAGGTGGACAAGCGCTTCGAGCAGGTGGACAAGCGCTTCGAGCAGGTGGACACGCGGTTCGAGCAGGTCGACAAGCGGTTCGAGCAGGTCGACAAGCGAATCGACCAGGTGGACCGGCGAATCGAGCAGGTCGACAAGCGAATCGGCGAGGTTGACGAGCAGTTGCGGGGTCTCGCCCGCGAACTCGGCGACGTGAAGGTATCGGTCGCTCGCCTCGAGGGGCCGTTGCCGCGACTGGTCGTCGCGCGCTGATCTCCGTATCCGGCGCGGCACCATCCCCTCCCTCC
>JASGGJ010000061.1:0-14669 GCA_047605085.1 Protaetiibacter sp. | reverse complement strand
CCACACCCACCAGACCACCAAACGCCGGATAATGACCCGAACCCCCACCAACCACCACCGCAACGGTGCCCCGCTCGCTCACCGTCGCCCGCACCACACCCCCCGACACCGCCCGCACACGACCACCATTCGCCGCCACAAAACCAGCAACCAACTCATCCGCAAACATGGTCGGATCATTGAACAAACGCGTCATGGGATTTCGCTCCTTGCGTGGGACGGGGTGGCGGCCGGTCGAGACGACCGCCACCCCGTCCCGCTGCTGTTACTTGCTCGCGGCGTCCTGGGTCGCGTCGGTGGGCTCGGCGACCGCGACCGCGGCCGGGATCGACCCGCGTCGCGCGAGCACGATCATGAGCACTGCGGAGAGGGCCATGAAGCCACCCACGATGAACATCGGGATCTCGTAGCCGCCGGTCCAGTCGTGCACCGCACCCGTGATGTACGGGGCGCTGAAGCCGGCCAGGTTGCCGATGGTGTTGATGAGGGCGACGCCCGCGGCGGCGGCCGCGCCGGTGAGGAACCGGGTGGGCAGCGTCCAGAAGTTCGGCAGCGCCGCGAAGATCGCCATGGCGGTGATCGCGATGACGGCGATGGTCGCCGCCGGGCTGCCCGCGAACAGGGCGAGCGGGATCGAGATGGCACCGGCGATCGCGGGGATCACGATGTGCCAGGTCTTGAGGCCGCGACGGGTCGCGTCGCGGGCCCAGAGCCACAGCACGATGGCCGCAGGGACGTACGGGATCGCCGTGATGAGGCCCTTCTGGAACACGTCGAAGGTCACCCCGAACTGCGACTGGAAGCCCTCGATGATCGTCGGGAGGAAGAAGGCGAGCGCGTAGAGGCCGTAGATGAAGCCGAAGTAGATGAAGGCGAGCATCCACACGCGGCCGCTCTTGAACGCGGCGGCCCAGTTGTGCTTGACGGGCTCGGCCTTCTCGGTGGCGGCCTTCTCGGCGGCGAGCGCCCCGGTGAGCCACTCCTGCTCCTCGGTCGTGAGCCACTTGGCGTCGGTCGGCTTGTCCTTGAGGTAGAACCATGCGATGACGCCGATGATGATCGCCGGGATCGCGACGCCGAAGTACATGAAGCGCCAGCCCTCGAGCCCGAAGAACACACCGTGTTGCTGGATGAGGAGGCCCGCGAGCGGGGCGCCGATGACGGTGGTGAGCGGCTGCGCCAGGTAGAACAGGGCGAGGATCTTGCTGCGGTGCTTGGCCGGCACCCAGAGCGAGAGAAACAGGATCGCGCCGGGGAAGAATCCGGCCTCCGCGACGCCGAGCACGAAGCGCAGGATGGCGAGCTGCTCGAAGTTCTGCGCCCAGGTGAAGAGCAGCGCGACGAGGCCCCAGCTCACCATGATGCGGGAGAGCCAGCGGCGGGCGCCGAACCTGTGCAGGGCCAGGTTCGATGGCACCTCGAGCAGGATGTATCCGATGAAGAAGACGCCCGAGGCGAACCCGAACTGGGCGGCCGAGAGGGCGAGGTCGTCGTTCATGCCGTTGGGGGCGGCGAACCCGATCGCGGTGCGGTCGAGGTAGTTGATGAAGAACATCAGGGCCACGAACGGCACGAGCCGTACTGCGACCTTCTTGATCGCCGACTTCTCGATCGGCGATGCGGTGGAAGTGGTGTCCACGTCGACTCCTTAGTGATGTGACGTCGTCGTCTCGCGCAGCTTCGCGCGTCGTGCCCAGTATTGGTCAACCGGTTAGCCAAAGTCAACCGGTTGACCGATTTTTTCCCCGTACTCCGCAACGCCCCTTCCGAGCCGGCTGCACGGGAGCCTCCATTGCTAGCGTTACCCGCATGCCCGCATACCCCAAGGACGAATCGGATGAGATCTCCGCGTCCCTGGGGCGCCTTCCGTCCGGCAGTCCGGTCTCGGCGGTCACGACGAGGCTCCTCGAGCTTTTCACGAGCGGCCAGATCGCCCCTGGTACCCGTCTCCCGCCCGAGCGGCAACTCGCGACAGCACTCGAGGTCGGCCGCTCCGCGGTGCGCGAGGCGCTCGCCGCACTCGAGGTGCTCGGCGTCGTGGACGTGCGCCCGGGATCCGGCACCTACCTGCGCTCCTCCACGAGCGAGCTGCTGCCCCAGAGCCTCAGCTGGGGCATCCTCATCGGGCAGCGCTCGACCGAGGAGTTGCTCGAGGTGCGCGGGGCGCTCGAGATCTACGCCGCCCGACTCGCCGCCGACCGCATGACGGCGGAAGCCGCGGCCCGCCTCGACGCGCACCTCGCCGACATGGCGGCCAACATCGACGATCTCCCCGCCTTCGTCGAGGCCGACCTGCAGTTCCACCTCGAGCTCGCCCACGCCACCGGCAACAGCGTGCTCGTCGACCTGCTGCAGATCATCCGCTCGCTCCTCCGGGTCTGGGTCGACCGCGCCGTCGAGGACGTGACGCACGCCCGCGACGCGCTCCTCGAGCACACGGCCGTGCGCGACGCGATCGCATCCGGCGACGGCGACGCCGCGGCGTCCGCGATGGCCGCCCACATGCAGACGGCGGGCCGCCGCCTCGCGAGCGCCGCCCGCGGCTGACCGACCGGTCTCGTCCTGACGCCGGACGCCGACGCGGGCGGGGCGAGCCGACCCAACCCGCCCGCGCGGGATCGTCGACGCTACGAGCGCCCGGAGCGACGCTTGTTGTACACGTCGAACGCGACCGCGAGCAGCAGCACGAGGCCCTTGACCGCCTGCTGCCACTCGATTCCGATGCCCATGATCGACATGCCGTTGTTGAGCACGCCGATGATGAGGCCACCGATGATGGCACCGCCGATGGTGCCGACGCCGCCCTGCACGGCCGCGCCGCCGATGAACGCCGCCGAGATCGCCTCGAGCTCGAAGCCGTCACCCGCCTTCGGCCCCGCCAGGTTGAGGCGCGCGGTGAAGATGAGGCCGGCGAGCGCCGCGAGCACGCCCATGTTGACGAACAGCCAGAAGTCGACGCGGCGCGTCTTGATGCCAGAGAGCTCTGCCGCGTGACGGTTGCCGCCGATCGCGTAGATGTGCCGGCCGAACACCGAGCGGTTCATGACGATGCCGTAGACGAGCACGAGCGCCGCGAGCACGATGAGCGTCACCGGGACGCCCTTGTAGGAGGCGAGCGCCCACGCGAAGAAGGCGATCGCGGCGGACACCAGCACGAGCTTCGCGACGAACCAGGCGGCCGGCTCGACGTCCTGGCCGTACTTGAGGCGCCCGCGCCTGGTGCGCAGCTGCTGCACCACGAGCAGCACGATCGCGAGCGCGCCGATCCCGAGGGTCAGCGGATCGATGTCGAACTCGCCGAAGACGTTCGTGAGGAAGCCGTTGCCGAGTGCGCGGTACTCCGCCGGGAAGGAGCCGATGTTGGCATTGCCGAGCACGACGAGCGCGAGCCCGCGGAAGATCAGCATTCCCGCGAGGGTCACGATGAAGGCCGGGATGCCGACGTACGCGATCCAGAATCCCTGCCAGACTCCGACGGCGGCGCCGATGAGCAGCGACAGCACGATCGAGAGCCACCAGGGCAGGCCCCAGTGCACGGCGAAGACGCCGGAGCAGGCGCCGACGAAGGCGGCCACCGATCCGACCGACAGGTCGATGTGGCCCGCGATGATGACCATCACCATCCCGATCGCGAGCACGAGGATGTACCCGTTCTGCACGATCAGGTTGGAGATGTTCTGCGGACGCAGCAGGATGCCGTTGGTCGTGATCGAGAACAGCACGACGACCGCCACGAGCGCGATGAAGATGCCGTTCTTGCCGAGATCCGAGAGCACGTGGGTGAGCCACGAGGCGAATCTGTTCTCGACCGGGTTGATGGTCCCGCCGACCGCCTGCGACTCTGTGGGGGTCTGGGATTCCGGGTTGGACATGGATGCGGTTCCTTCTCTTCGCCCGCTGCTCAGCGGGGACGTTCCATGGTCATGAGGGTGAGGACGGCCTCGGGAGTCGCCTCCTCGATGGGCAGCTCGCCGGTGATGCGGCCCTCCGAGATCGCGTACACGCGGTCGCAGATGCCGAGCAACTCGGGCAGCTCGGAGGAGATGACGATGATGCCCTTCCCCGAGGCTGCGAGCCGGTTGATGATCGTGTAGATCTCGTACTTCGCGCCGACGTCGATGCCGCGGGTGGGCTCGTCGAGGATGAGGACCTCCGGATCGGAGTAGATCCACTTCGACAGCACGACCTTCTGCTGGTTGCCGCCGGAGAGCTTGCCCGTCTTGACGAGCACGTTGGGAGCCTTGATGTTCATCGACTTCCGGTACTCGTTCGCGACCTTGTACTCCTCGTTGTCGTGGACGAGACCCCACGCCTCGAGCTTCTTGAGGGAGGCCATCGAGATGTTCCGCTTGATGTCCTCGATGAGGTTGAGCCCGTAGGTCTTGCGGTCCTCTGTCGCGTAGGCGATGCCGTTGTCGATGGCCTCTGCGACCGTTCTGGTCTTGATCTCCTTGCCGCGCAGGTACACCCGGCCCGAGATCCGGGAGCCGTAGGAGTGACCGAACAGGCTCATCGCGAACTCGGTCCGCCCCGCGCCCATGAGGCCCGCGATGCCGACGATCTCGCCGGCACGCACGTTGATCGACACCCTGTCGACGACGACGCGGCCGGTGTCCTGCGGGTGGTGGGCGGTCCAGTCCTCGACGCGCAGCAGCTCCTCGCCGATGTGCGGCTCGTGGTCGGGGTAGCGGTGTTCGAGGTCGCGGCCGACCATGTCCTTGATGATGCGCTCCTCTGAGACGTCCTGGCGCGCCATCGTCTCGATCGTCTTGCCGTCGCGGATGACGGTGACCGAGTCGGCGATCTTGCGGATCTCGTTGAGCTTGTGGCTGATGATGATCGAGGTGATGCCCTGCTCCTTGAGCTGCAGGATCAGCTCGAGGAGGTGGTCGGAGTCCTCGTCGTTGAGCGCCGCGGTCGGCTCGTCGAGGATGAGCAGCTTGACCTGCTTGGAGAGCGCCTTCGCGATCTCGACGAGTTGCTGCTTGCCGACGCCGAGCTGACGGATGGGCGTGGTCGGGTTGTCGCGCAACCCCACGCGCGCGAGCAGGATCGCGGCCTCGTGGTTGGTGCGGTTCCAGTCGATGAGACCGGAACGCGTGCGCACCTCGTTGTTGAGGAAGATGTTCTCCGCGATCGACAGGTAGGGGCTGAGCGCCAGTTCCTGGTGGATGATGACGATGCCCTTGGCCTCCGAGTCGGAGAGGTTGCGGAACGCCACCGGCTCGCCCTCGAAGACGATCTCGCCCTCGTAGCTGCCGTACGGGTAGACGCCCGAGAGCACCTTCATGAGGGTCGACTTTCCTGCGCCGTTCTCGCCGCAGATGGCGTGGATCTCGCCGCGCGCGACCTCGATGGTCACGTCCGAGAGTGCCTTGACGCCGGGGAAGGTCTTGGTGATGCCGCGCGTCTCCAGGATGTTGTCGTTCACGTTCGCCGACTTTCCTCTTCGAATCCGGTGAGTGATGGTGGGGGAGGATGGCTCCTCCCCCACCATCATGGTTTCCGAAACGGCTGCGGCCTAGAGGCCGAGCTCCTCGGCGGTCCAGTAGCCCGTGTCGACGAGCGCCTCCTCGACGTTGTCCTTCACGACCGGCACCGGCGCGAGCAGGTACGAGGGGACGACCTTCACGTCGTTGTCGTAGGTGGTCGTGTCGTTGACTTCCGGCTCCTCGCCGTTCAGGAGGGCCACGGCCATGTCCGCCGCGACCTTCGCGAGCTCGCGGGTGTCCTTGAAGATGGTCGCGTACTGCTCACCCGCGAGGATCGCCTTGACCGAGTCGACCTCGGCATCCTGGCCGGAGATGATCGGCCACTCGTCGCCGACGGTGTAGCCGGCGTCGGTGAGGGCCGAGATGATGCCGCGCGAGATGCCGTCGTAGGGCGACAGCACCGCGTCGACCTTCGAGCCGTCCGAGTAGTTCGCGGTGAGGAGGTCCTCCATGCGGCTCTGCGCGGTCTCGCCGTCCCAGCGCAGCGTCGCGGCCTGCTCGATGTCCGTCTGGCCCGACTTCACGACGAGCGTGCCGTCGTCGATCAGCGGCTGGAGCACGTCCATGGCGCCGTTGAAGAAGAAGAAGGCGTTGTTGTCGTCGAGCGAGCCGGCGAACAGCTCGATGTTGAACGGACCCGCAGGTGCACCGTCGATCGGGTCGCCGTTGAGCTCGGTGAGGCCGAGGCCGTTGAGCAGCGTCCACGCCTGCTGCTGCCCCACGAGGAAGTTGTCGAACGTCGCGTAGTAGTCGACGTTCTCGGTTCCCTTGATGAGACGGTCGTAGGCGATCACCGGGATGTCGGAGTCTGCGGCGGTCTGCAGCACCTCGGTGAGGGTGGTGCCGTCGATCGAGGCGATGATGAGCGCCTTGGCGCCCTTGGTGATCATGTTCTCGACCTGCGAGACCTGGGTGGGGATGTCGTCCTCCGCGTACTGGAGGTCGACGGTGTAGCCCTCGGCTTCGAGGGCCGCCTTGACGGCGTCGCCGTCCTGGATCCAGCGCTCCGAGCTCTTGGTCGGCATCGCGACGCCGATGAGGCCGCCGTCGCCGGAGCCATCGCCGGTGTCGCCGGATGGCGCGCACGCGGCGAGGGCGAGCATCGAACCGGCCACGACGGTGGCGAGAACGAACTTCTTCGTCTTCACGGTTGTTCCTTTCACTGTGAATTGGTGCGGACGTCATTGTCGGGGGTGAGGCCGTACGAGCCCGGTGTCGTCCATAGACCGGTCTCGCCGCTCGGCCGGGAGGTTCCCGGTCGGGAGGTCGGATAGGAGCCCGCGGTCGCGAGCTCGACGACGCGCTGGGCGTCGAGTCGTGCGGCGTCGGCGGTGAGCCGACGGGTGCGGATGGCGTCGACGTCGCGCGAGTCGAGGGACCGGATGTCGGCGCCGCCCGCTCGCGCGAGCTGCACCGCCCGCGCGGCGTCCTCGAGCAGCACGGCGGCGCGCACGGCGTCACGGGGACGCTCGCCGACGGCGTAGCAGCCGTGGCGCTCGAGCAGCACGGCCCGGCTGGGCTGGGCGTCGAGGGATGCGGCGATGCCGGCGGCGACGTCGGCTCCCTGGCCCGCGTACGGCACGAGCGGCACCGGGCCGCCGAACTCGTCGGCGACGGTGGTCGAGAGCACGGGGATCGCTTCGCCGCGCAGGGCGAACGCGGTCGCGTACGGGGAGTGGGTGTGCGCGATGCCGCCGATGTCATCCGAGTGCCGGTAGAGGGCGGCATGCACCTCGACGCCGCGAGAGGGCGGGAACTCGGCGCCCGGCGTCCCCTCGACGACCTGGCCGTCGAGGTCGACGAGCACCATGTTGTCGGGTGCGAGTTCCGAGTGGTCGAGCCCGCCTGGCTTGATCACGAAGAGCTCGGAGCCGGGGACGCGCCCGGAGACGACTCCGCTCGTCCAGGTGGCGAGGCCGCCGCGCACGAGGAGCTCGTGCAGCCGGGCGACTTCGGCGCGAACGCGCGCCACCGCCACCTCGATGCGCGGCTCGAAGCGGTTCACAGCCCGGCCTCCCGACTCCATCGTCTTGGATGTGACCGGTAACTGTTACCGGTCACATCGAGCACTCTAATCCACCGCCCGCGAGCGATGTCAAGTCGGCGATGTCTCGAGACGATAACGACCGTCAGTGCCGCGCGGGCGCCGTCGAAGCGCGCGCGACGAGCTGCGGCGCGATCGTGTGACCGCCGCCGCCGAGCTCGCCGAGGAGGAAGGCGACCGCACGACGACCGAGCTCCGCGAAGTCCTGGCGGATGGTCGTGAGCGGCGGCCAGAAGTGCGCGGCCTCCGGGATGTCGTCGAAGCCCACGACGCTCACCTCGCCCGGTACGTCGACCCCACCGTCGCGGAAGGCGTGCAGGAGACCGAGCGCCATCTGGTCGTTCGAGGCGAACACGGCGGTGAAGTCGCGCACTCGCAGCAGCTCCCGGCCGGCGAAGTAGCCGAAGTCGGCCGTCCAGTCTCCGAGGATGGGCGCCGTCGTCGGCGCGTCCCAGGCATCCATCTCATCGAGGAATCCCTGCATACGCGCGTCCGCCTCGATCCAGTTCTGCGGACCGGAGAAGTGGTAGATCGCGCGGTGGCCGAGCTCGAGCAGGTGGCGCGTCGCGAGCCGCGCACCGGCGTACTGGTCGAAGAACAGCGCGTGCCCGTCGTCGCCGACCGCCTGCAGCGTCACGTAGGGGACCTCGAACGGCAGCGTCGCGAGCGCCTCGAACACCCGCTTCTGCGGGGCAACGACGACGATCGCCTCCACCGCCTGCGCGCGCAGCTGCTCGAGCGCATCCGGGATCGAGCCGTCCACGCTCGGGTCGATGTTCGCGATGCTCACCCAGTAGCCGCTCGCGCGGGCGGCCGCCTCGACGCTCGTGATGATCGACGCCGGACCGTAGTCGGTGCTCATCGCCGAGAGGATGCCGATCGTGCGCGACCGACTCGAGGCGAGCGCCCGCGCGGCGCGATTGGGACGGTACTGCAGCTCGGCCATGACGTCGAGCACGCGCTGCCGGGTCGTGTCACGGATGCTCGGGTGGTTGTTGAGCACGCGCGACACCGTCTGGTGCGACACCCCCGCGATCCGCGCCACGTCGCGGATGCTGGGCGGTCGGCCGGCGGCCGGGTCGAGTGTCACGGTGCTTCCTCGGGCATGCGTCGGCACCGCGAGAGTCGGGTGCCGTGCGGCCATGATGACACAGGACCGCGCCCGGATGTGACCGTCACATTTTCGATCGGCCTATGCTGGGCGCACCATGTCGGACCTGTGGCGCGAGCTCCCCCTGTCCGGCCGGCCACGCCTGGACGAGTCGGCCGTGCCGGACGGCTGGGAGGCGGATGTCACGGCGGTGCGGGAGGCCGCCGCGGCGGCGCTCGCCCGCCATCCGGACCCTGCCGCCGCCGAGGCGTTCGCGACCGCGACCCCGGTCGCCGCTCCCCGTCGCGACGGGCGTCCGCGCCGTGTGAAGCTCGCCGAGCTCGACCGGGCGGTCTACGCCTACCTCGAGCTGTGCGCGCGGCTGGGCATCCCGCCCGAGGTGCCGGCCCGGGCGGGAGGCGCCGTCGCCCTCGGCCGCGCCGCCGCAGCGCCCACCGAGATCCGCGCCGTGATCGCGGGACACTCGCTGCGGGCGACGGACGCCGACTGGAGCTTCGGCCGCGGCCCCGTGCTCGAGGACACCGCCGCCGCCCTGCTCGAGTTCCTCGCCGGTCGCAGCCTCCGCGCCCCCCGCCCCGCCCTCGACTGACGCCCGGGATCCGCCGCGCCGTCTCACAGCCGGTTCCCACGTGCGCTGGTACCCTGGGGTGCGCGCCGCACCCACCGCGCGACACCGGAACACCCATGACTCAGCTCCCGACGGTCTACCGCATCCTCCGCGAGAGGTTCGACGCCTCTCGCGCGACCACGCGAGCCCGGGGCACGCTCGTGGCGGGCGCCATCGCCGTGTCGTTCGGCCTGACGGCGTCCCTCGCCCTCGCCCCGCCCGCCCCGCCGAGCGAGGCGGCGGCGCTCGCCGCCTACGCCCGCGACAACGCCCAGGACGTGGATGTCTCCACCGCCGCATCCGCCGCGCATCTCGAGACCAGCGGCGCCGGCACGCGCGACGACTACGACGCGACCGACGGCGAGGAGACCTTCATCGCCGGCGGCACCAACTACGACTGGGCCAAGCTCGTGCTGCTGTACGCCGGGTTCCCGCTGAGCGACTCCAACGTGACGGTCATCGTGCGCTGGATGCGCCAGGAGAACTACACCGACAGCTGGTGGAACCGCAACAACCCGCTCAACAACGGGTGGGGCGCCAGCTACGGTGCCGGGGGCACCGGCAGCAACACCGACCTCGTCGCGGCGGCCCACAACGCCGCGGATGCGCTCCTCACCCACTCGAGCTATGCCGGCATCGTCGCCGCCTTCCGGGCGAGCGTCGATTCCGCATCCGTCGAGGCAGCGATCTGGGCATCGAACTGGGCCTCAGGCCACTACGCGAACGGCGCCCACTGGCACTACACCGAGGTCCCGGTCGTCCCCGCGCCCGCCTCGGCCTGGGGACGCTGAGCTAGGCCGCCAGCGCCGCATCCACGGCCGCGAGGTTGGCGGCCATCCAGCTCTGGTAGTCCTCGCCGTCGGGCAGGATCTCGGTGAACGACACCACCGGGGTGCCGGCCGCATTCGCGGCGGAGAGCACCTCCTGGGTCTGCGGCCCCACGGTCTGCTCGTTGTAGGCGAGGAAGGCGACCGTGCCGTCGCTCACGAGCGTCACGACCTCCTGCAGCACGAGCGCGGGCGCATCCGTGCCCTCCTCGACGGCCTCGCTGAACTCGGACGGGGTGGCGTTCTGAAGTCCCGCGAGCTCGAGCAGGTAGAGCGGCACGGGCTCGGTGATGGCGAAGCTCTCGCCCCCGTGGGCGGACGCGATGTCCGTCGCCGTCGCCGTCAGATCGTCGAGCCCCTCGGCAAACGCGGCGGCGTTTGCGGTGAAGGTCGCGGCATCCGCCGGATCGAGTTCGCCGAGCTCCGTCGCGATCGCGTCGGCGAGCGTGGCCATGGCGGCGAAGTCGTACCAGACGTGCTCGTTGAACTCCTCGTCGCCGTCGGTCTCGAGCCCGGACAGCTCGACCGCGTCGAGCACGACGGCGTCACCATCGTGCGCCTCGAGCAGCTTGGTCATGAAGTCGTCGTATCCGCCGCCGTTGACGATGACGAGATCGGCGTCGTCCAGGGCGAGCGCGTCGCGCGAGGTGGCCTCGTACTCGTGCGGGTCCTGGGCGGAGTCGTCGATGATCGAGGTCACCTCGGCCGTGTCGCCCGCGATCGTGCCGGCGATGTCGCCGTAGACGTTCGTGGAGGCGACGATATGGATGAGGTCGTCGCCCGAGTCCTGCTCGGAGGTGGCGCCGGAGGCGCAGCCGGCGAGGACCGGCACGGTTGCGGCGAGCAAGGACACGGACAGGATCAGGCGGGGTCTCGGGGTCATGCGACGACGCTAACGCTATTGATAATGATTGTCAAAACGGATAGCGTCGGCGACTCTCAGCGACTCCGCACGCGCCGCTGCGTACGCTGAGCCGGTGGAGACCCGTGTCGCGCCCGCGCCCGCGCTCTCCGCGAGACGCCCTCGCCCCCGTCCACTCGTCTGGGCGGCCTGCGCCACGGCGCTCCTCGCGGCGCTCCTCGGCCTGCGCGTCGCGACCGGCTCGCTTCCCGTCGACGGCATCCCGGACGCCGCCCGCGACCTCGTGACCCTCTCGGTGAGCGTGCTCGTCGAGTCGCTGCCGTTCGTGTTCCTCGGCGTGCTGCTCTCGGTGCTCGTGCAGCTCTGGGTGCCGAGCTCGGTCATCGACCGGCTGCTGCCCCGGACACCCGTGCTGCGCCGGGCCGTCATGTCGCTGCTCGGCGTGCTGCTGCCCGTGTGCGAATGCGGCAACGTGCCGCTCGCCCGCGGCCTGCTCATCCGCGGGCTCACCGTGCCGGAGACGCTGACCTTCCTGCTCGCGGCGCCCCTCCTCAACCCCGTCACGATCATCACGACGTATCAGGCCTTCGGCTGGGATCACGGCATCCTCGCCGGGCGCATCGCGGGCGGCTTCGTCATCGCGAACCTGGTCGGCTGGCTGTTCAGCCGGCACCCGCGTCCGGGCGAGCTGCTCACGCCGCGCTTCGAGGCGAGCTGCCGCGCCCATCGCGACCACCCGCTGCACGGTCACCGGATGCGGCGCAGCGCCCTCGGTTTCGCCGAGGAGTCGACCGCGATGCTTCCTGCGCTCGTGATCGGCTCGTTCCTCGCCGGCGTCATCCAGGTGGGCGTGCCGCGCGAGGTGCTCGTCGCGCTCGGCTCCCACCCGGTGTGGTCGGTGCTCGCGCTCATGCTGCTCGCCTTCGTCATCGCGATCTGCTCGAACGTCGACGCCTTCTTCATCCTCTCCTTCGGGCAGACCTTCATGCCGGGCGCCATCGTCGCGTTCCTGGTGTTCGGCGCGATGATCGACGTCAAGATGCTCGCCCTGATGCGCACGACCTTCCGGACGGCGACCCTCGCCCGCACGACCGCCGTCGTCGCGCTCGCGACTCTCGCGCTCGGATTCGGGGTGAACCTTGTCGCGTGACCGGTTCCTCTCCCACGGACGCGGGCTCCTGCTCGCCCTCGTCGGTATCGCCGCCATCCTGTGGCTCGCGTTCTCCGGGCAGCTCGTGCTCTACATCCACCCCCGCTATGTGGTGTTCACGGTTGTCATGGCGATCATCGCCGGTGTCGTCGCGATCGCGGCCGCCGCGTTCCTGCCGCGAGCCGGCGAAGCCGAGGACGGGCACGAGCACGCCCCGCGACCCCCGCGCCGGGCCCGCTGGCTGACGGCCGGTTCGATCGCGCTCATTCTGGCCGCGACGGGCGTGCTGCTCGTCGTGCCGCCTTCGACCCTGACGAGCAGCACCGTCGCCCAGCGCGAGCTCAACGCGAGCGCGACCACCGCGGATTCCGGCGACGGCCCCGCGCTCGTCACCGGTGACGGCAGCTCCTTCACCGTCAAGGACTGGGCAGGCCTGCTGCGGCAGGGCGTCGACGAGGACTTCCTCGCGAGAGCCGCACCGGATGTCACGGGTTTCGTGACCCCGGATCCCGACGACCCGGAGAACGTGTTCTACGTCGCGCGCTTCGTCGTGACCTGCTGCGCGGTCGACGCCCAGCCGGTCGGCGTCCCCGTGTACCTGCCCGGCTGGCGTGACGAGCATCCGGTCGACAGCTGGGTGCGGGTCACGGGACGCTTCGCGGCCAACCCCTCGGCGACGAGCATGCAGTCGCTCGTCATCGACCCGGCGAGCGTCACGGCGATCGATCAACCGGCGGACCCCTATGTCTACTGAGCCTGGCACCCCCTCAGCGACCCGGGCCGCGATCCGCGAGCGCGCAGGGCGGCGGCGCTTCGTGCGCAGCTGGGTCGCGACCGTCGCCGTGCTCTCCGTCACCGCGGGGGTTCTCGGTGCCGCGAGCGTCGCGCAGGGCCCCCGGCTCTCCTCGGCGACGCTCAACACGGTGGCCGCCGTGGAGCGCGCCGGGCAGCGGCTCGTGCTGCAGGCCGACCAACCCCTCGCGACGGTCACGGCGGATGCCGTCGAGGTCGAGCCCGCGGCGCCGGTCGAGCTCACCGCCGACGGCGAGCAGCTCACGATCCGCTTCACGGGACTGCTGCGCTACGGCACCGAGTACCGGGTGAAGGTCGCGGTGAACTCCGCAGCGACCGGGGCGTCCGGCCGCCTCGAGTACCGCTTCGCGACCCCCGACGTGGCCACCTACTCCCTCGACCGGCACGACCCGGCCGACGACGAGACGAACAGCGACGGGACAGCCACCGCCGGCACGGATCGCGTGGTGCGGCATTCCCTCTCCGGCGCCACGCCCGACACCGTCGTGGTCGAGGCGCCCCGCATCCAGGAGTACGCGCCCGTCGGTTCGGTGCTCGCCGCCGTCGTGCTGGCGGACGACGACACCCCGTCCCTCGAGCTCGTGTCGCCCGAGGACGGTCTCGTGACCGAGATCCCGACGCCGCAGGCACGCGGAATCCGCGCGCTCCGGGTGGCATCCGGCGGCGACCTGATCGGCTACATCGTCGACGGCGACGACGGCACCGGGACGCTCTACCTGCTCGACCTCGAGGACGCGTCGTGGGTGCCGATCGAGGTCGCAGGGCCCGCGGGAACACCGCTCGCGGCGCTCGACTGGGCCTTCGTTCCGGGCACGACCTCGGTCGTGGTGCAGGCGGACGATGAGCAGCTCTACCTCGTCGACCCGGTCGCCGGCACCACCGCGACCCCGCTCGGGCAGCACGCCGAGCTGCGCGGCTTCCTGCCCGGAACGGTGCAGCTCGTCGTCGCCGACCCCGACGGCGGTGCCATCATCGACCTGTCCGACGGCAGCACCACCGCCCTCGCGCTGCCGGCCCCCTCGGTGCCCGACGGGCTGTATCCGGACGCCTTCGTGCTCACCTCCCCGACGAGCTTCGTCGAGCTCTACAACGACCCGATGGGCCTCTCGGATGCCGGCGCCCGCTCGATCCTGTACGCCGTCGACGCCGACGGCACGCGCGAGCTGTTCCGTCCCGCGACCGCGACGAGTCGCATCGGCGCGGTGTGCCTCTCCCCCAACGGCCAGTACCTCTCGGTCGAGGTCGTGCCGGGCGGAGCCACCCCCGACGACTACCCGAACGCGCCCGGCTGGTCGGGCACCACGATCTACTACGTGGATGCCGAGACCGGCACCTTCTCGCGCGGCGTCACCGGCATGTCCGCCGACTGGTGCGGGTGAGGTGAGGGGAGGGCTCAGTAGCCGAACTGCGCCCGCGCCCAGGTGGAGAGCGCGAAGTTCTCGTTGTAGCAGGTGCCCGTATCGGGGATCGGCACCCCCAGGAACTCGAGCGCGACCTCCGCCGTCGTCGGGGACGACAACTCCTTCCCGGGAGTCGAGTCGACCTGGATGGACGTGTCGAACGACGGGACGACGATGCTCGTCCCGCGCTCCTCGCTCGGCGGTGCGTAGCTCCCGATACCCGTGAAGACGATGTACGGATCGGAGCGTAGGACGTCCACGTCGATGTCGCTCGCGCTCTGGAAGTTCACGACCACGTAGTTGTCGGCGCCGAGCGCGAAGGCGCGCGGGTCGCCGTCGTAGGCGCAGTAGAACCCGATCACG